>JAFRJS010000089.1 GCA_017432165.1 Clostridia bacterium
ATTTACTTTAATTAAAATTGGAGTTCTGTCTTTATCACGCACAAATTCCGGCTCCTTTTTGCCGTTTATTGTGTCTTCATCTATTATAACTTTTTCCACAGTAAAATCCGACGGCACATCGTACATAACTTTTTGAAGCGTCTCCTCTATTATAGAGCGAAGACCCCTTGCACCTATTTTTCTTTCAATAGCTTTTTTTGCAACAGCCTCTAACGCAGGCTCTGTAAATTCAAGTTCCACTTTATCGAGTTCAAATAATTTTTTATACTGTTTAATAAGCGAATTTTTCGGTTTTGTAAGAATTTCAACGAGTGCTTTTTCGTCTAAACCATTTAAAGAAGCAATTACCGGCAATCTACCCACCAATTCCGGGATAAGGCCATACTTAACAAAATCTTGCGGAATAGCTTTGCTCATCCAATCTTTGGAATTGATTTCTTCTCTGGTCATAACTTCGGCACCAAATCCCATCGAAGAGGTGCTGACTCGTTTTTCTATTATTTTTTCAATTCCCTCAAACGCTCCGCCACAGATAAATAAAATATTTGATGTATCAATTTGAATAAATTCTTGCTGAGGATGCTTACGGCCGCCTTTTGGAGGTACACTGGAAACAGTCCCTTCAATTATTTTTAAAAGGGCTTGCTGCACACCCTCGCCGCTTACATCTCTTGTGATTGAAGCGTTTTCTGATTTTCTTGAAATTTTGTCTATCTCATCAACGTATATAATTCCGCGTTGCGCTTTTTCTATATCAAAATCAGCATTTTGAATTAATTTTAGCAAAATATTTTCCACGTCTTCGCCAACATATCCGGCTTCGGTTAAAGTTGTGGCATCGGCAATTGCAAAAGGAACATCAAGAAACTTGGCCAAAGTTTGAGCTAAAAGAGTTTTTCCAACACCTGTGGGACCCAAAAGCAAAATATTGCTCTTTTTTAATTCCACATCGTTTTCTTCGCCACCAAAAAATATTCTTTTATAATGATTATAAACCGCAACAGAAAGCGCCAATTTGGCTCTTTCTTGCCCAATTACATATTCATCTAAATATTTTTTTATTTCATGAGGCTTTGGAAGAACTTTATTTCCGCTAATTGATGGCTTTGATTTTTTAGTATTTGCAGAGCTGTTCGGGTTTGCTTCTCTATCTAAAATAGAGATGCAAAGTTCTACGCATTCATCACAAATGCATACTCCCGGCCCCGCTACCAATTTTTTGGCTTCGCTTTGCGGTTTTCCGCAAAATGAACAGCATAGTTCTCTTTCTCTACTTCCTCTTTTTATGCTCATAAATATCACCAATTCCTAACACATAACTTTTTTACTATCTTTTAGATATTACTTTATCGATAATACCGTATTCTTGTGCTTCCGTTGCTGTCATAAAATTATCACGTTCGGTATCTTTTGCCACTATGTCTATCGGTTTACCTGTTTTTTCTGATAATATTTTATTAAGACGCTCTTTTGTTTTTAAAATGTGCTGTGCATGTATATTAATGTCTGTTGCTTGACCTTTTGCACCACCGCTTGGCTGATGAATCATTATGTCACTGTTTGGAAGTGCATATCTTTTGCCTTTAGCTCCGGCAGCAAGCAAAAACGCTCCCATACTTGCGGCCAAACCAATACAAATTGTTGATACATCGCATTTAATATACTGCATTGTATCGTATATTGCCAAGCCGTCCGTTACCGAACCACCCGGGCTGTTTATATAAAGGCTTATATCTTTGGAGGCGTCTTGCCCTTCCAAATACAAAAGCTGCGCTACAACAAGCCCTGCAGAAGTCGAATTAACTTCTTCATTAAGCATTACTATTCTGTCGTTTAAAAGCCTTGAAAAAATGTCGTATGAGCGTTCTCCGCGACCGGTTTGCTCCACTACATAAGGTACTAAACTCATTATAAATCACCCTTTTTGTAATAATTACGGCATAATTAATAATTTGCCAAAATTTATATTCTTATACAAGATTATAATTATTTTTCCACCACACTGGATTTTATAAGTTCCATTGCTTTTTCTTTGAGAAGGTCTTTTTTAAGATCTTCTTTCATAACAAAATTCTTAACTTGTTCTGGTTTTAATCTATAAGCTTCGGCTAATTTTTTGTATTCTTCTTCAATGTCTTTGTCGGAAACTTCAATTTTTTCAAGTTCGGCTACTTTTTTAAGCCCCAAACTCAACTTCACTGCGCTTTCAGCCTGCGGGCGGAAAGTTTCTTCTAAACGTTCTTGTGTTGTTCCTGTATATTTTACATAATCTTTAAGATTAAGGCCTTGCGGTTTTAGTCTATAATCAAAATCTCTTAAAAGTTCCTTGATTTTATTCTTTATAAGAGCTTCTGGAATATCGGCTTTAACCAATTTTATAAACTCGTTAATTGCTTCGTTTTCAAGTTTGTGTTTTGCCTGATGTTTTTTGTTTTCTGCAATTTTTTTCTTTAAATCTTTTTTGAATTCATCAACGCTATCAAATTCGCTTATGTCTTTAACGAATTCTTCGTCAAATTCAGGAAGTTCTCTTTTTTGAATTTTATTAATTTTTATTTTAAACATAGCGTCTTTTCCGGCTAAATTTTCAGCGTGATAATCATCGGGGAATTTTACGTTTATTTCAAATTCTTCGCCTGTTTTATGCCCCGCTACTTGCTCTTCGAATCCGGCAATAAATTGCTTTTTGCCAAGTTCCAGTGCCACATCTTCGGCTTTTCCGTTGTCAAACGGTTTATCATCTACAAACCCTTCAAAATTTATATTGGCAATGTCGCCCATTTCTGCTGCTTTATCTTCCACTGTAATTAATCTGCTGTTTTTGGATCTTATTAATTCAATTTCTTTTTCCACGTCTTTTTCGGTAACTCTTGAACTTTCTTGCTTGGAAACTTTTATTCCTTTGTAGTTTTCAACGGTTACTTCCGGCATTACGGTAACTTTTACTTTAAAATCAAGGCCATATTCTTTACCCATTTTTACCATTTCAAAATCAATATGATCGTCAACTAATTCTAATTCTGCTTTTTTTGCAGCCTCATCAACTGCATAAGGATAAATTGCATTTACTGCATCTTCATAAAATACCCCTTCGCCATAGAATTTTTCAATAAACTTCCTTGGGGCTTTACCCTTTCTAAACCCGGGAATGGATATTTTTCCTTTTTGACGATTGTATGCTTTATCCACCTCTTTGTTAAAATCCTCGGGCGAAACAAAAATTTCCAACTCCCAACGATTAACGTCTATTTTTTTTGATGATTTGAGTTCCATTTTTAAATAACTTCCTTTCAAAATATAAAAATTTAAGTTTTATGTAAATGAAATTTACAAAATTATCTTACGCAACCTTTACCGGTGAAAAATTCAGGTAATCACACGATATAAGCTTAAAATTTATTCCTTTGTAATTACCCTCCACAATGTTTTTGGTTGCGTCACTACCGTGAATATGTCCATAATAACACTTTTTCACATTTCTTTCAATTAAAATATTAATAATTTTTGTAGATTCTTCCGAACCATACACCGGCGGATAGTGCAAAAACACAATGGGTTCAAGGTTTTGTATGGTGTTAAAATTTAAAGAGTTTTCAAGCCGAATTATTTCCCTGTTTAAAATTTTTTCGTCGTTTTCCTCTTTTGCATCGTAAAGCCAGCCCCTTGTGCCGCATATTAATTTGCCCTCTACCTCCGCGGAAGAATTATGAAGCACCTGCAAAGTGTCAAAACCGTTTTCTTTAAAAAATCTATCGATTTTTGCCTTGGTAGTCCACCAATAGTCATGATTCCCTTTTATAAATAGTTTTTTGCCAGGCAATTTATTTATAAAATCAAAATCTTTAATAGCTTCTTCCAGGCTCATAGCCCAGGATATATCGCCCGCCACAACAACAGTGTCGCTCCCGGAAACAATTTTCGTCCAATTTTCTTTTAATCTTTCAGTATAATTTTCCCACCCAGGGAATACATCCATAGGTTTCTGGCTATTAAACGAAAGATGCAAATCCGAAATTGCGTATATAGACATTCTTACTCCTTTTTTATTTATTTTATATGTAATTTCATGAATTCATAAGCATTTTCAAAAAACAATTTTTTAACCAAATTTTCTTTATAATTCTTTTTTAAAAAATATTCATATAAATTCTCTATTTTTTCAAGGCTGTTAATTTCAGACGGAACTTCAGCACCATCAAAATCGCTGCCGATACTAAGAGTATCCTCCCCTCCAAGCTCCAAAAAATGCTCCACATGCTTTACAATGTCATCAAATCCGGCTTTTTTATTTAAGTTTAAAAATTCGCTACAAAACGTTATTCCAACAACGCCTCCGCGATTTTTAATTTCAAGAAATTGGCTGTCGGTTAAATTCCTTTTGTGGGGGCAAATACTATATGAATTGGAATGCGTTGCAATAAATGGTTTATTTGCTATTTTTGAAACATCATAAAAAAGTTTTTCGCTTGCATGTGATACATCTATTATTATACCATAAGCTTCCATTTTTTTCACTACTTGTTCCCCGAATTTTGTAATTCCTTCTGGGCAAATTACACCGCAGCCATCTCCAATTTCGCATTTTCCGTTCCAAGTAAGTGTAATTATTTTAACGTTATTTTCTGCAAGATATTTAACTTTTTGAATATCGCCAGCTAAAACCGCACCGCCTTCCACGGTGATAACAGCACATTTTCCTCCGGAAAAATCATTCGGCTTTTTTACAATATTAAATTCACTTTTTTTCGGTTCATTTTGTAGTTTATTAATGCACCCATTAAATAAATTAAGCGCTTTTATTCCCCGGTATTCGTCGGGTATCCACGCGGCAAAACACTGAATATACTTTTCAAACCTCTTTGATTTTTCAAAAGAAACATGAAAATCATTTTTATAAATGCTTTTGTTTTCTTTATATGCCCTGTAAAGCGTATCGCAATGCAAATCAAAAAATTTCATCAAAATCCTCCAAAGAAAAAGCGTTATCAATATAGTCCACTTTATATTTTCCGCCGGGGTAAGCGGTTATTAACACAACGTCAAATTTAGGCTGCAAATCCACATCATTTTTCATAAGGTATATTTCTGCGGTTTTTATTATTTTGATTTGTTTGTTTTTATCCACAGAATAAACGCCGCTGATAATCGAATTCGATTTGCGAGTTTTTACTTCTATAAAATTAATATATTTATCATCGCAGGAAATTATATCTATTTCGCCATATCTGCTGTGATAATTCCTTGCAATGATTTTTTTGTTTTGCACTTTTAAAATATAATCACAAGCTATATTTTCGCCTGTATTTCCTATTATTTTTGAACTTTTCATTTTATTTACTTCCCAATTATTTTTGTAAGAAAACTCTTACGATGAATTGGGCATGGGCCGTATTTTTTTATCATTTCTGTGTGAAGTGCCGTACCGTATCCTTTGTGCTTTTCAAAATGGTACTCGGGATATTTTTCGGCCTCTTTTTTCATTTCTCTGTCCCTTGTTACTTTGGCCAAAATAGATGCGCAGGCAACGCTTTGCGACAAGCTGTCGCCCTTTATCAAAGAGCATGATTTATATTCCCAATCGGGAAGCCTGTTGCCGTCTACAATCGTAAAATCAGGGACTTTTTTCAAACCGCTTACTGCCCTTTTCATTGCCAAAAATGTTGCACCCAGTATATTATATTTTTCTATTTCTTCCGGAGTAGCATATGCAATCGAATAATCCTTTGCTTCTTTTTTAATAACGTCATAGAGGTATTCTCTTTTTTTCTCGGTTAATTTTTTTGAATCATTCACTCCGTCAATTATTTTTCCATGCGGCAAAACAACCGCAGCAGCATACACAGGCCCTGCCAAAGGTCCACGTCCGGCTTCGTCCACTCCGCAAACAGTCTTTAATCCATTTTCACTATACAATTTTTCATAATAAAGCCAATCCATATTTAAAACCTCTTAAATTATAAATTTTCCAGCGTTAAATTGCCCAGTTTGCCATTTCTGTAATTTTCTAGAATCATATTAGAAGTCCTTAAAAAATCCACTCCCCCGCCAGATTTTATCATCCCACGCTTTTTACCTATATAATTAATAAGCTCTAGAGCATCATAATCTTTAGCCAAATTTTCGTCTAAACCAAATTTAGTGCACAGAATACCAAGATAATTTTTCTTTACTCTTTTTATAAATTCAAAAGCCAGGTTTTCCGTGTCTAAAATCTGATCTTTTATAGCACCCGTAAAGGCAAGATTATAAGCCATTTCATCGCTTTCGAATTTTGGCCATAAAACTCCGGGGGTATCCAGAATTTCTATATTATTTCCCACAGAAAACCAATTTATCCTTTTTGTAACGCCCGGCCTGTTTTCAACTTTTGCTTTGGAATTTTTTGCAAGGCGGTTTATAATTGAAGATTTACCAACGTTTGGAATCCCAACAATCATTATTCTAAGGCTCTGATTTAAAATTCCTTTTGATTTCCATTTTTCCAGCTTTTCTTTCATTACTATGTTTACTTTTTTCTTAAAATTTGCCGCGTCTCCGCTATTTTTTACGCTGAAAAGCACAGCGGGAATGCCACTGCTTTCAAAACAACTGAGCCACTTTTCATTTTGGTTTTTATCGGCAAGGTCGCTTTTGTTTATTATAATTATTCTCGGTTTTGAACCAATAATAGAGCTAATATCGGGATTTTGGCTGCTAATAGGTATTCTTGCATCTATAACCTCGGCAACCAAATCCACTTTTTTTAAATTTTCTTTTAGTTCCTTTTCGGTTTTCGCCATATGCCCCGGAAACCAGTTTATATTCGCTTTGTTTTTATCCATTTATATCACTCCCCAAATCTTTTTAATTATACCACAAAAAGTAGGATTTTGCTCCTACTTTCATTTAATTAGCTTATTTATATTTTCCTGCAAATATAAAGCATATGACAACTATATCCTTGCAAATCTTTTCTTTCACAAATTGATAATTGATATTTTTCCCATACGGCAAATTCTTCTTTAGATAAATTATTTATCTTATTTTTTAAAAGTGGAGCTATCCCATCGGTTGCAACATCATGTAAATGCTTAATATTATATTTTTTCATAATATCTTTAAACTCCTCGATATAAAATGTTGCAAATATTTCTTCCGATGTTCTTGTCAATTTAAAATTATCGTCAAAGCATTTAGGATAACCATCAATTAAATGATCAATAGCCCAGTTTGCAAACACGCTATCGGTTGTTATATATGCAAATGCTATAATACCATTTTGTTTGGTAACTCTGATTGCTTCTTTAATGGCTTGATTTATTTCATCATCTTTATATAAATGATAAAGCGGCCCCAGAACCAAAGTAATATCAAATGTGTTATCTTTAAATCTTGATAAATCAATCGCGTCGCCTTGTTCGGCAACAATATCCATCTTATCTGTGATTTTACTTTTTAATATATCTAGATTATGCTCAACGAACTCAATAGAATTAACTTTATAGCCTTTAGACGCATAATAAATAGAATATGCCCCCGTACCTGCGCCTACTTCAAGTATTCTATCTCCTTTTTTAAGATATTTATCAAAATAATGTTTAGAAATAGTATATTCTAAACTATGATAATTATCTTTAGTAAATCTGTCATCTTCAGAATAATTATTATAATAATTGTTAATTATTTTTTCTCTATCCATATTTATCTATTCCTTTTTTAGTAAATATTATTTTCTATAAGTGCTAATTTATCTTTGCTTTGTTTTATTGTTTTTATTTCGTGTTTTTAAGAATCTCATATTTTTTTGAATTATCTGCAATGCGCTGAAACTTTAAATTTTTATAAAATCGGGCTTTCTTTTATGATATACTACTATTTCATCAAATCCAGCTTGTTTTAGTACGTCAATAGCTATATCAAAACCACTGGCTAAGTCTTCTATTTTATGAGCGTCTGATCCTATAGTAATAATTTCCCCTCCTAATTGTTTGTATCTTCTTATTATGTCAATATTAGGATGGGTACTATTTAATCCATATCTAATTCCTGATGTATTAATTTCTATTCCTTTATTATTTTCTATTAAAGTTTGTAATATCTCATCTAATACATCTTTGAATTCATCATATTTCATACTATTCATTACATTTCCATAGTACTTTATTACATATCTTATTACATAATCTAAATGCCCATAAACATCAAATTCATTTGTATACATTTTTATATTTGTTATAATTTCATTTAGATAATTCATTACCGCTTCGTGAGGTGTATAATTTTCAAAAAATGATTTATCATACGCCATATCTTTTCCACATGTAATATGTGATGAACCAATTATAAAATCAAAACTGTTATTTCTTACCATATTAGAAATCAATTCATATGATTCTGGTCTTAATCCTATTTCAACCCCAAAGTTTGTTTTTAATACATAATCATTTTTATTTTCTAAATATACTCTTTTGTAATTATCTACATCTAACGTTTTTAAATCTGTTTCTACCCCACTATAATCATCATAATGTTCTGTAAAAGTTATTTCTTTTACTCCATATTTTTTAGCCTGTTCTATATATTCATTCATACAAGAAACTCCATCATGGCTTATTTTTGAATGAACATGTGCATCTATATAATTTTTCACAATTAATTTCCTTTCAATTAAATTAATAAAAATATTTTTTATAATAAGTTCTTCTTTTTCAGCCATTTTAAGATGCTTTACATTTGCCTATGTTTAATAGTTTATACTTACTTTGTTTCCGCTTTTCGCTCTTATCGCTCCGTTTTATAAACTTAACTTTTTTCGCAGTAATTCTATTTTTTCTTTATCTTCTGCATATTCAAGCCTCGGTTTTACAAAGTTTTTTGAGCCTCTTTTTTCAAATGAATATCTTGGAATTAACTGCACATGAAAATGGTTCATGGGGCCGTCGCACATTGTGCATAAATATACACTTTCCGAATTATAAACTTCTTTCAAAACATTCATTACTCGTTTTGCCAATAAAAATATTTCTTGGCACGTTTCATCATCTGTTTCAAGCATATCTTTATAATGCTTTTTTGTGCTTATTATGGTATGCCCGTTAGCTCTTGGATTCACAGCCAAAAAACACAAAAAATTATCATCTTCAAAAATCACTTTATCTGCATTATCCCCGTATAAAATATTACCATTTTCTTTGTCAAAACAAGTGGGGCATATGCCGGAATCTATCATATCGGCCGGTGTTATTTTTTTATTCTTTACCAAGTTAATTATTTCCTTATTTTTTAAATTCTTTAAGTCCTCCACTGTATATTTCCTCCTTGTTATATTATAAAAGAGTAGATTTTTTATCTACTCCATTAATTTTTTATTTTAAAACACCGATGGCATTTAACGGGAACACTCTAAAACTCGCCTTGCCGACTATATGCTCTCTGGGAATCAAACCCACTTCTGTAAAGCGGCTATCAGCGGAATTGTTTCTATTATCACCCATAACAAAATAATACCCTTTTGGAATGACTTTTGGAATATCTGCATTTCCTTGGCGCCACATAGGTTCTTTTATGTATGTTTCGTTAAGCACTTTCCCGTCAACCGTAACGGTTCCTGCTGAATAGTCTATTTCTAAACTCTGGCCTTCTGTTGCTATTACACGTTTAATAATAGGTTTATCCACAAATCTTCCCTGAGATATCACTACTATATCGCCGTTTTTTGGAGTATAATCCCAACGCATTACGATTAATCTGTCTTGATTATGAAGAGTTTCACGCATGGAATCTCCATCTACCGTTACAACCCTAAACGCAAAAGTCATAAGCATTACAACTATAATTATTGCTTGCACAAACGTTTCCAGCCATTCAAAACAAAAGCTAGAAAATTTACTTGCAGGATTTTTAAAGCTAACGCCGTCTTCTTTGCTTTCTTTTTTTAAATTCTCATTCATTCCATACATTGCTACCATACCTCTTTATAAATATTAATTAATAAACCCAATTCTATTTAAGGGGTAATATATTAAAAAAGCCTTTCCGATAATATCATTATACTTTATCAGACCAATTTCTTCAACCCTGCTGTCTGTAGAGTGGTTTCTATTGTCACCCATAACGAAACAATAGCCCTGCGGCACAGTCCGAGAGATTTCCTTGGCAGAATCATAATCCATTGGCTCTTTTAAGTATGCTTTTTCATTGATTTTTTTGCCATTTACCTCTACAGCTCCATGTTTTGGGTCTATTTTAATTTTCTGACCCTCTGTTGCTATTATTCTTTTTATTAAATGTTTTTCAAATTTTCTGCCTCTAGATATTGCAACAATATCTCCATTTTTAGGGGTATAATACATTTTTCTTATGATTATTTTGTCGTCATTTTGCAGCGTGTTCATCATTGAAGAGCCCACAACAGTCATGTGGGTAAAAACGCATGTCATAAGAATCGAAACGAGCACAATACAATAAAAAGCAGATTCCAAAAAATCAAAACAAACCACCGAAAATCTGCTTGGCAAGTTATCAAGTTTTCTAAAATGTTTGCCCTTTTCCAATCCAAACATTTTTCATTTACCCCTTAAAATATTTTTACGTATGAAATAAAAAGAGGGAAGAAAACCCTCTCTTTACTTAAACTATTTTTTCTTTGACTTTTGCAGCTTTACCCACACGATTTCTCAGATAATAAAGCTTGCTTCTGCGTACACGACCTTTTCTTACCACTTTAACATCGCTAACGCTTGGGGAATGAACCGGAAAAATTCTTTCCACACCAAATCCGTAAGAAACTTTTCTGACTGTAAAAGTTTCGGAAATTCCGCTACCTTTTTTGCCTATTACAGTTCCTTCAAAAACCTGGATTCTTTCTCTGTCGCCTTCTTTGATTTTTACGTCTACTTTTACGGTATCGCCAACGTTAAAATCAGGCAACTTTTTCTTTAATGAAGATTCTGAAATTTTGCTAAGTAAATTCATGTTTTTTCCTCCAAAATTATCCACACATTCATGCTAATCTCCAAAGCAGAGGAATGCTGATTTTCTTATTCTAAAAAATATCAAAAATTTAGAATACTATGTAATTTTATCATATAATGCGTTTTTTTGCAAGACTATAATTCAATATTTTTAAGATAATTTTTGAAATCCTCTTTTATTTCGGGGTGTTCCAGCGCAAATTCCACAGCAGCCTGCATCGCGCCAAATTTATTGCCCATATCGTACCTTTTTCCTTCAAAATCAACCATTATTACGCCTTCTTTGTGAGAAATCACTTTCAGTGCATCTGTAAGCTGAATTTCTCCGCCTGCACCGGGTAAGGTTTTTTCTAAAATATCAAATATTTCTGGCAAAAGTATATATCTGCCAAGAATGGAATACAAAGAAAGAACCTGGCTAGGCTGGGGTTTTTCCACCATATCGGTGCACATAAAAAAATTATCTTTAATATTTTCAACTTTTAATGAACCATATTTATGAATTTCTTCTTTCGGCATTTCTTTTGCGGCCACAACACATTTGCCAAACTCTTCATACGCACTTATCAACTGAGCGCAAACAGGAGTTTTACTTTTTATTATATCATCCCCGGAAAGCACGGCAAAAGGCTCACTTCCCACAAAACTTTTGGCGCGGCTTATGGCATGACCTAGACCTTTTGTTTCTTTTTGGCGAACAAAATAAATATTTGCCATTTTACTTATGGACGAAACTTCTTCCAAGATTTTTTCTTTTCCGGTTTTAAGGAGCAATCTTTCAAGCTCCGGGCTTACATCAAAGTAATTTTCAATTGCCTCTTTACCACGGTTTGTTATTATTAAAATGTCCGTAATACCGGATTTAACTGCTTCTTCCACTATATAGTGGATGGTGGGTTTATCCACCACGGGAAACATTTCCTTTGGAATAGATTTTGTTGAAGGTAGAATCCTTGTGCCAAAGCCTGCCGCCGGAATAACCGCTTTTGTGATTTTCACTTTTATTTTCCCCCATTTTATGGTATAATTTATTTATCATTAATTCATATTTTAATGGTTAGTGTACATTAAAGTCAAGGAAGGTATCATTAAAAAATGATAATAGACGGAAAATCTATTGCAGAAAAAATCAAAAATGACTTAAAAACAGAGATTTTAGAGCTTAAATCAAAAGGAATAATTCCAACACTTGCCGTAGTACTTGTGGGAGAAAATTCGGCATCTAAAATTTACGTAAGAAACAAAAAAAAAGCTTGCGAAGAAATAGGAATTTATTCCGAAGAATTTAATCTACCCGAAAACACCTCTGAAGACGAACTTATAGATTTAATAGAAAAATTAAATTCCAATTCCGATATAAACGGAATTTTAGTTCAGCTTCCTCTTCCACTTCATATAAACGAAAAAAAAATAGCTGAAGCAATAGACCCCATTAAAGACGTTGATGTTTTTAATCCGATAAACACAGGAAGACTTATTTCGGGTGATACAACTTTAATCCCATGCACTCCAAAAGGAATTGCAGAACTTTTTGATTATGAAAAAATATCATTAAAAGGAAAACACTGCGTAATAATCGGAAGAAGCAATATTGTAGGGAAACCTCTTGCGATGCTTATGCTACAAAAAGATGCAACGGTAACGATTTGCCACAGCAAAACAAAAAACTTAGAAAAAATCTGCCAAAACGCAGACATAATTATTGCAGCAATCGGAAAGCCAAAATTTATTACAAAAAATATGGTTAAAAATGGCTGCGTTATAATAGACGTGGGAATAAACCGAAACAAAGACGGAACAATTTGCGGAGATGCTGATTTTGACGAAGTAAAAGATATAGCTTCATATATAACTCCTGTGCCGGGCGGAGTTGGACCCATGACGATTGCAATGCTGCTTGAAAATACAATTATTACAACAAAAATGCAAAATAATATAGATATTAAAAAAGGAGAAATTTAAAAAATGAATATTTGGCACGATATAAATCAAGAAAGAATCAAACCGGAAAACTTTACCGCTGTAATTGAAATTACCAAAGGAAGCAAAGTAAAATATGAGCTGGATAAAGAAACAGGGCTATTAAAAATGGATAGGATACTCTACACTTCTACCCACTACCCCGCAAACTACGGATTAATTCCAAAAACATATGCAGACGACGGCGACCCGCTGGACGTTTTGGTGCTTTGCTCGCAACACATTTATCCAATGACTCTGGTAGAATGCTATCCAATTGGGTATATATCAATGATTGACTCGGGAAGTAAAGACGAAAAAATCATAGCAATCCCAAACGACGACCCAACGTATAATCAATATGATGATATTTCGGACCTTCCGCCGCATATATTTGAAGAAATGAAGCATTTCTTTAGCGTTTATAAGACACTTGAAAAAAAAGAAACTGTGGTTAACGATATTCACGGCAAAAATGAGGCAATGAAAATTATTGCTCAAACAATTGAAGCTTACAAAAAGAAATTTGGGACTTAATTTTTTGGAGGAAACAGCAAATGCAGCTTGAAGAAATTTTAAGTGAAATAAACAAACTCGGTCCACGTTTAAAATCGCTTTACGAATCATTAAAAATAAGCGATTCAGAAGAAAAACTGCAAAAATTGGAAGGGAAAACATCCAATGCAAATTTTTGGAACGACGCCGAAAATTCACAAAAAATAATCTCGGAAATCAGCACTTTAAAATCCAAAATCAAAGAATACAAAAAATTAAAAAACGAATACGATGATATTTCCACATTGGCACAAATGTCTATTCAAGAAAATGATGATTCGGCGCTTGGAGAAATAGAAAGCGGTTTTAAAGAGTTTTCCAAAAATTTAGAAACAATGACTTTAACAACACTTTTAACTGGAGAATACGACTCGCAAAACGCAATACTTACCTTTCATGCGGGAGCCGGCGGAACAGAGGCGCAAGACTGGGTGGAGATGCTTTGCAGAATGTACACCAGATGGGCCGAAAAACACGGATACAAAGTAAAAATGCTGGACTTTTTAGACGGCGAAGAAGCAGGACTAAAAAGCGCTTCTTTACTAATAGAAGGAGAAAACACTTACGGCTTTTTAAAAGGCGAAAACGGAGTCCACAGGTTAGTCAGAGTTTCACCGTTTGATTCTTCGGGAAGAAGGCATACTTCTTTTGCTTCAATAGAAGTTATCCCTGAAATTAACGATAATATAGAAGTCGAAATCTCTCCGGAGGACATAAAAATGGACGTATTTAGAGCAAGTGGAGCAGGCGGACAACACGTTAACAAGACGTCTTCAGCCGTAAGGCTAACACATTTGCCCACAGGAATAGTAGTTGCATGCCAAAACGAAAGAAGCCAGTTTCAAAACAGAGACACCGCCATGAAAATTTTAAAATCCAAACTAATTGAAATAAAAGAACGCGAGCATTTAGAAAAAATTGAAGATATAAAAGGCGTTCAAAAAGAAATTGCATGGGGGTCTCAAATTCGTTCGTATGTATTTATGCCGTATACACTTGTAAAAGACCACAGGACTTCATTTGAAGCAGGAAACGTGGAAGCCGTTATGGATGGCGACTTAGACGGATTTATAGAAGCATATCTAAAGCAAAATATTTTATAAAAATAAAAACAAAAAAGCTCTGAACTTATTTTTTGTTCAGAGCTTTTATTTTATAGCACATAAATTTTTGCCACTAGTTCGGATCAAAAGGAATTAAATTTTCATCCGGGAACAATTCAACGTTTGCAGATTCTGCATCTTCCGTAACTGAATCGTCAGAATCATGCTTTATAATTTCAATACTACCATTTTCAAGCCCATATGCATGCCCGTGAGCTTTTTTGCCACCTATATTAAGATTTATGTCCACATCACCTTGAGATAAATCTTCGTTTATAACTGCGCTGTTAAAACGTCTTCCACCTATTGTAAGTCCTCCAGCAACTCTTCCTAATTCATCCATATCAAGTTTTTCTGCTTTTTTCTTTTTGTCGTCCATTTTTATTCACCTCGTTAAGATTTATTAAGAACTATTTTTAAATTTGCTGTTCCTTTGCTAAAATAAGTTTCCGGTTCAAACGCTTGAACTTTTAATATTGCACCTTGAATACCCGATTCCAGATTTTCTTTTAGTTTAATGCTTTTTAAGTATGTTCCGGGTTTAATTGTTCCGCTTTCAGCAAGCACTGTTTCCGATTCATCTTCGGAAACTAAAATACATTTCATAAGTACTTTGTTGGTCTCAATACTTGTAAGATAAAGATTTATATCGTCACCGTCTATTTCAGGTTCACCACAAACTTTAAGCCTAAAATCAGGCGAAATGCCAAAAGGTGCATACCCTCGTTTATTCACATCATCAATTTCCGGCACACCCTCAACGGCTGTGGTTTCCATTGGCGGAGGATTATATTTTTTGCTGTAAATATTAAAATAGTAATACGCGCCTGCCGCACAAGCCAACATAATTAAAATTAAAATTATTATAAAAATATTATTCGATTTCCTTACTGTAATACTTTTTTTGACATTTTTCATAGGAAATTTCCCTTCTTAAAAAACTTTAGTTTACAAAATATCTTTATAAAGGATTGGCAGATAACGTTATGGTTGCAGTACCAATAGCGCTATTACTTCCTCCTGTTAAGTTTTTGTAATTATACGTATTATTTTGAGCAATTTCATCAATATTGGCAGCCCTTGCGAAATGATCAGATGGCCTACCCGTAATATTAATATAAAGATTTTGGTAGCTCATTTTTCCTGTACCGCCACCATTTGGAAATTGAACGCCCGGAACCACATAAGCAGAAGTTTCTGCGCTTGAGCCCGAACCAAAAATCGTATCTTTATCTTTGTCTGTATCATTTACAAGGCAATCAGGATAATACTTTCCGGATCTCGGATTATCAGGATCTCTAACAACATTTTGATAATCGCCTGCATTTATAACACTACCCGCTAAAAGTTGCAGGTCCACATTATTACCCACGTTGCTTGTGTTTTCTGTGGTAGCATATCTGGTATATAAATTTTGATTAGAACGATTTATCAAAATTATACGATTATTTAACCCGTCGAAACCATGCCAAAGGCCAACCCTATCAGCATCCGCTTGGGGATTAATAGTTGTATTACCACTGTATTCAGCGTCTGTGTTTGTATAATACGGAGTAAACTTTCCAGAAGTAAAGTTAAACTTACCTTTATCATAATAAAACACCATATTTGACCACAAAAACTCTACCGCATAAACGGATTCTCCACCGGCTTGAAATCCAGATACACTAATGTCCGATGAATCTTCTCCATCAATCACTTTTTCTTCGTTTCCTGCATCTGCAAAACAAGAAAAATTGCAAAATCCAGCCGAAAATAAAACTGAAATCAATAAAGAAACAATTTTATTTCTACATTTTTTAGATAGACTTTTCATAATTAAAGCTACCTCCTCTCAAACTATTATTCAACAACCACGAGAACAGGAAGTTGTGAATTAATAACAGCACGCTCATTTGTTTGATAGTCAAAGAATGACAAATAAGCAATTGCTCTATATGCTCCAGCGGGGAGTGAATTCCCGTTTGGTAATTTTCCAAGTTTTAACTTTGGCAGCTGATACCCCGGAGGAATAAGACCTGACGTGCAAACATCAATCCTTGCATTTTTCGGGTCGTAATTCGGGTTAGCGTCAAACTCGGCTTGTTCGGCGTCTGTTCTGCCGGTGGAACCGGTTTTTTCTTTCATTTCGCTGTCCGTAATTTGGACCTTAAGCTGCATGGACTGGTTTGAATATCCCGGGTTAACCAAGTTAAATTCGCCAATGCCGTTTTTAAAATTAATAACGTCAGAAAAACCGAAAGTAACGGTATTTTGTCCGCCCTCATAGGAAAAATCTTCTGTATGTACGGCATATGGGTCAATTGGCACATTATTAAACACCGCTTTGTTCTTATATGGGTTGGTTATGTAAATATAAATCAACACACCAAGAATAATCAGCGGTATAAGTAGCCACCACCAAAGAGGAAAAGCTTTTTTGATTTTACCGTAAAATGCGCATTTTTCAATAACGCCGTCATTTCTGCCGATAAAACCACCGGTACGTTTGCGTACTTTCATGTAAGACACGGCACTACAGCAGAAAATTTTGCTGTTTTTGGAAGCACCTGCAAAAGTACCCGAGCATGTACCGGATTTTACCACACCGTCAACCAGCAAATTTGCAATCAAAGCGTCCTCGATAAAGCCGAAAAATCCTGCAAAAGTAAGGGACTTATCGCAAACTTTAAAATTAAAGACTTTATGACCGTTGCCGTCGAACACACCTTTAAAAGGATGCGATTCATTGCCGATAGGAGTCCATTTTTTCCCGCCAAGGTCAATATCCTCGTCAAGAACATAAACCGAGGAAGCTGCCTTAAAGTCGCCGTCATTAATTTGCTTTGCAATTTCAAAAAGCTGGTTTGCGGATGAAACCACAACAGCAGATTCCGGATTATATTCCAAATCCGCTTCATAATGCCAAGATTCTTCATCAAAATCGATGTCTGCAAATTTTGGGTCTTCGCATTCGGGAATGTAAAAAGCCGGATTAAGCGGGCCTTGTAATTCGTCCACGGAAGTATTTGCAAAATCGTACTCAAAAGCCGACATAGAATCAGGGCCATCGGGCTGAGCATCGCCTATATCCATATAAGAATTCTCCACAGTGCCCGAATTATTAATGACAAAAGGCTTAACAAATTTTTTGCCCACATTAGAACGAGAAAAACAGTCCGTGATACTGCCGGAATTATCAAGCGCAAAACTCGCACAGTCTATGCCACGTGAAAAACGAGAAATGGAAATACAGTCGCTAATTTTGCCGTTGTTAACGCCCGCAAAACCGGCGCATTTTTTCTCGCGATTAAATTCTAAACTCATTAATATCACCCATTAAATTAAATATTTAAAAAAACTTCTTTATCTTTTTTCATGAAATACCCGCATTAAAACAAAAAATTAAGGGTTTGGCGGCCAGTTTTGACCGCCAAAATTAATTATATCAACTTAAATTAGTCCTCTATAGGATTAAAGTTCAACGTAAATGAACCGATTGATACCCAGTTAGTTTCATCGTCCCCATCACTTTCTATAGCATATGGATCAGATACATCATATTTCGGCACGGATCCGCCAGGGGCAAAATCATCTGGTGTGTTGTGTACGTTAATCCAGAATTCTACGCTGTTAGCGGAGTCTTGGGAAGCTGGGGAACCATCAAGATTAAATTGTTTTTGGATTACAGTTGTAGCGATTCCGTCAGCAACTGAAGCAACTTTCATTTCTGCTGTACCTACTGCTGAGTAGCCACCTGTTTTCATTGTAGCAGTAGTGAGTGATCCGGTAGTTGGAGTAACTGACCAACCATCAGCAGTAATGTCTGAAGATTTAACAGCTAATTGGATATCCATTGTTCCTGGAGTTGCTGCCGAAGCCTCGCCGTCTTCAGCTGAAACTTCATCATTTCCGGTAACTGTAAGCTCTACATTTCCGTTACCTTTGTTTGTAATTTCAACGTGGTTTTTAGATCCGTCAAATCCGCACCAATAACCAACGCCTGTACCGGCTGCTGATTGTGTTGCTGCTGTTGCTGCACCACCGTTTAAGCCGGCAGCGATTTCGCAATAAGCCCATTCATTATTAATGTGTTTTTTGGTTATTTTATCAGTAGCAGGATCATATACGCCACGATCGAATACGAATTTCATATCGCCCCATGACATATTTAATTCATAATTATAAACTTTTTCTGTTGAGAAACCAAGTACGTCAATTGTAGCTTCGCTTTCTTCAGTAATGGTAAAGTCTTGTCCGTTAGTAGGAGTTATAGGTGTAGGATCAGCTGAAACACCTAAACTTGCGCTACCGATTGTAGCAAGAACTGCTAATGCGCCTGTTGCGAATTTTTTGCTTGTTTCTTTTACAAATTTTTTCATATTAACACCTCATAAATTTTAAAATTTTTTTACGCAATCATCTTCGCCGGCGCATGTTTCAAAGTTATGTACCACGAATTTTACTTAAATTTATATTTTTCTATAAAATTAAGCACCCTTCGTAAATATTCCCTCCTTTTTACAATATTTACGCCTTGCTGTGATTACATTTATCAATAATACATAG
>JAFRJS010000090.1 GCA_017432165.1 Clostridia bacterium
TGACAATATATATATATATATAGATAATTGCTATGAATAGTGAAAAACTATTTAATTATTTTATTTTAGAAAGGATGTTTTCTATGGACAACAAAGAAGTAATGGTTGAAAAAAAGCCTGAAAAATCGGGCAATGCCACGGGTATTGTATCGTTGGTTATTTCTGGCATAGCATTTTTGGGAAGCTGGATCCCAATTGTTAACATTATCTCAATGATTTTGGCAGTAGCGGGAATTATTGTTGGAGCAGTATCACTTATTATGGTACTTATTAAAAAAGCAGGTATGATTATTTTCCCGATACTTGGTATAGTCTTTGGTATACTTACTTTTGCTTTAGGTACATCAGTATATTCTATTTTTAGTTCGGGAACATCTTCTTCGACAAGCAGTTCTCAATCGTCAAGCACAAGTTCTGCATCTTCGAAAGAAAATAATACCGAAAAAAATGAAAACAAAGAGTACAAAGTTGGAGATGTTATTTCTTGGGAAGGAAGAGAGATAACAGTTACAGATGTAGATAAAAATTATAAACCGCAGTATGCCACAGCTAAATCCGGACAAGAATTTATAAAAGTTACAATTAATGTTGTTAATAAATCAAGTAGTGATATATCGGTTCGTATTTCAAATTTTGAAGTTCAAGATAGTAATGGAGTTAAAGAAGATTATGATGCTTCTACATTTTCGCTTTCTGATCAGTTTGAAGAAGCAACATTGGTTCCAGGGGGCTCAAGAAAAGGCTCTCTTGTGTTTGAAGTTAATAAAGACGATAACAACTTAATACTTCTATATTCTCCTGATAGCCGTTTTTCTAATAAGGCACTTAAAATAAAATTATAAGATAAAAACTGATTTAAAAACAAAAGCTGAAAGCAGAGCCTCTGTTTTCGGCTTAAATTTTGCTGCTATTTTAGCAATAAGTCTTGATAGTTATCTAAAAAAATAATAAAATAAATATATGAAATTACAAAATTTTGAGGTGATTTTTAATGTCAGGACATTCTAAGTGGAACAACATAAAAAGAAAAAAAGAAAAAACAGATGCTCAAAGGGCAAAAATATTTACTAAAGTTGGCCGTGAATTAGCTGTGGCGGTTAAAGAAGGCGGCGCAGACCCAAGCGTAAACTACAAACTTCGTGACTGCATTGCAAAAGCTAAGGCAAGTAATGTTCCGAATGACAACATAGAAAGAATTATTAAAAAAGCTGCCGGCGGAGACGGGGGCGACTACGAAAACATAACTTACGAAGGTTATGGTCCGTCCGGTGTGGCAATAATTGTGGAAACGCTTACCGACAATCGCAACAGAACAGCCGGAAATTTAAGGCATTATTTTAGTAAACACGGTGGAAATTTAGGTTCCAGCGGTTGTGTTTCGTTTATGTTTGCAAAAAAGGGTATAATAGTAATAGATGCCGAAGAAATAGATGTTTCGAAGCTTGAAGAAGATGCAATTGAATCGGGGGCTACGGATTTTGTGGAGGAAGACGATTGTTTTGTTATTTACACCGAAAAAGAGGACTACGAAGCCGTTTGCGAATACTTAAAAAACAAGGGTTATAGTTTTCTTTCTTCCGAAATTGGCATGGTTCCGGATAATTATGTGTCTCTTTCTGAAGAAGAGGCGGCAAAAGTCAGTAATTTAATTGATATCTTAGAAGAAGACGAAGACATTCAAAACGTTTGGCATAATTTAAAATAAAAAAGCAGGTGAAGGTTTTTGAAATACCTCGTTTTAGACGGAAACAGCATACTTAACAGAGCATTTTACGGGATAAAAATGCTTTCTAATAAAAAAGGGCAAATGACTAACGGAATATACGGCTTTTTATCTACTTTGCAAAAACTTTTAAGCGAAGTAAACCCGAATGCCGTGGCGGTAGCATTTGATTTGCGCGAGCCTACTTTTCGCCACAAAATGTACGATGGATACAAAGCTACACGCAAAGGTATGCCCGAAGAACTTGCAAGCCAAATGCCAATTTTAAAAGAGCTTTTAAGCGCTATGGGTTATGCTTTGGTAACTTGCAGTGGTTATGAGGCCGATGACATACTCGGAACTTTTGCAAAATACTGTGAAAACAAAGGCTATGAATGCGTTCTTGCAACGGGTGATCGTGATAGTCTGCAGCTTGTTTCAAAAAATGTTACGGTAAGAATTGCTTCCACTAAATTTGGCAAGGCGGAATCGACTTTTTATGATGAAGAAAAAATAAAAGAAGTTTATGGAGTAAGCCCGAAAGCTTTAATTGACGTTAAAGCGCTTCAAGGCGATAGCTCCGATAATATTCCCGGTGTTAAAGGAATAGGTGAAAAAACTGCTAAAGAATTAATTCAAAAATTTGGTAGTATAGACTATATTTATGAAAATATTGATTCTTTGGATATAAAAGAAACCGTGAAAAACAAGCTTAAAAATGATAAAGAAATGGCGTACCTTAGCTATGAACTCGGAAAAATAAATAAAGACGTGCCAATAAAAATAGAAGACGAAAATTTTGTTCCTTCAAATCCTGATGTTGCCGGTGTGAAACGAATTTTAACCGAGTTGGAATTTTTTTCTTTTATGGAAAAAATGAATTTTAAAACTGATACAAAAAACGCTGAGAAAATCAAAATTTGCTTAGCGGATAATGATTTTGAAAGTGTTTTAAAAAGTTGCAACGATCAAATTTTTTTAATTTCTGAAACCGATCAAAACAATCTAAAAGGCGTTTATGCGCTTTTAAATAATGTTGTTTACTTGATTGATAAAGAAAACAGTAGTTTTGAAAGATATCTTCGTCTAATTTGTGAAAATAAAGCGGTAAATAAAGTTACTTACGACCTTAAAAAGTTTGATAAAGTTCTTAATAGTTTGGGTTTAAGTTTAAGTGTGCCTATTTTTGATGTTTTGCTTGCGGCTTATTTGCTAAGCCCGGATTCAAAAGATTATTCCCCGGAAAAGTTGGCTCAGGAATACGGAATTTCTAAAGCGAATTTCAAATTTGAAGAGGGTTTGGATTTTGACGAAAGCAAAGCTCAGGAAGTTTTTTTAATCAGTAAGCTTTGGCCTTTAGTTTATAAAAAAATCAAAGAAAACGGCCAGGAAAATTTGCTTTTTGAAATAGAACAGCCGCTTTCAAAAGTTTTGGCAGATATGGAAAACATTGGCTTTGAGGTGAACAAAGAGGGGCTGAAAAAATACGGGGAAGAACTATCTTTGCAGCTTAAAGAAACAGAGCTTGAAATATATAAACTTGCGGGCAGTGAATTTAATATTAATTCGCCAAAGCAGCTGGGTACGGTACTTTTTGAAAAAATGGGGCTTCCAAAAGGCAAAAAAACGAAAAATGGCTACTCTACAAGCGCCCAGACACTTGAAAAATTAAAAGGTTACCACAAAATTATAGATATGATTTTGGATTACAGGGCTTTTTCAAAATTAAAATCCACCTACGTTGACGGATTTATAAATTTAATAACAGAAAAAGGCCGTGTTCATTCGTCATTTAACCAGATAGAAACTCGCACGGGTCGAATAAGCTCCACAGAGCCGAATTTGCAAAATATCCCTGTTAGAACGGAGCGTGGCCGCAAACTTAGAAAGTATTTTAAAGCAAAAAAGGGCTGCGTTTTGGTGGACGCAGATTATTCTCAAATCGAGCTTAGGGTTATGGCGCATATTTCGGGCGATGAAAACATGATAAACGCATTTAAAAACGGCGATGATATACATGCAATAACAGCTTCGCAAATTTTTGGAATTCCTGTTTCCATGGTTACGGGTGACATGCGTTTTAGGTCAAAAACCGTGAATTTTGGCATACTTTATGGCATGGGTGCTTTTTCGCTTGCTCAGGATTTAAAAATTAGCAGGTTTGAGGCGCAAAATTATATAAATAGATATCTTGCACATTATAGCGGTGTGGATAATTACATGAAAAATATAATTGAAAAAGCCAAAGAGAAAGGCTACGCCGAAACTATTTTTAACAGAAGAAGATATTTACCCGAACTTAACTCCACAAATCATATTTTAAGGGCGTTTGGCGAAAGAGTGGCAAGAAACATGCCAATTCAAGGAAGTGCCGCAGATATTATAAAAATTGCTATGATTAATGTAGACAAAAAATTAAAAGAGAAAAAACTTGAGGCAAAGTTAATTTTGCAAGTGCACGATGAACTTATTGTGGAAGCTCCGGAAGCGGAAGCGGAAGAAGTAAAGAAAATTCTGCAAACGGAGATGGAAAATGCCGTAAAATTAAAAATTCCGCTGGAAGTTCATATTGCCGCCGGAAAGACGTGGTTTGATGCCAAAGATTAGCATATTGCCGCTTGAAAAAGAAGATATACCGGAAATTGCAAAACTTGAAAAGTTGTGTTTTTCTCAGCCTTGGTCGGAAAAAGCTTTTTTAGACGCAATTACCGGCGGAAATTCTTATTTTGTGGCTGCAAAAACTCCCGAAAATTTAATTGTAGGGTACGGCGGAATGTACTTTGCGGCCGGCGAAGGCTATATTTATAACATAGCGGTTAAAAAGGACTTTCGCGGTCAAAAAATAGGGCAAAATATAATTAAAAAATTAATAGATTACTCTTTGGAAAAAAATTTGGAGTTTTTATCCTTAGAAGTAAGGGAGTCGAATATTCCGGCAATAAATTTATATAAAAAAATGAATTTTAAAATAATGGGAAAAAGAAGGGATTTTTATAGTCTCCCAAAAGAAGATGCTTTTATTATGACCCTTTTTTTAAAATAAAAAATTAGAAGGTTGTTTAAATGAAAATATTTGCAATAGAATCATCATGTGATGACACAGCCGTAGCGGTAGTGCAAGACGGCAGGAAATTATTAAATCATAAAGTATCATCTCAGATTAATGACCATAAAATTTATGGCGGTGTTGTGCCGGAAGTGGCTTCCAGAAAGCACATAGAAAATATTTCTCCGCTTGTAAGTGCTGTGATTAATGAATTAAACCTTAAATTTACCGATTTAGACGCCATTGCTGTGACATATGCGCCGGGGCTTGTGGGTTCACTTCTTGTGGGAGTAAACTTTGCAAAGGGTTTGTCACTTGCCACAGGGCTTCCGCTTGTGCCGGTTCATCACATAAAAGCACATATTGCCTCGCTTTATTTTAGCAATCCCGATTTAAAACCGCCTTTTTTGTGCTTGGTTGTTTCAGGAGGGCATTCGCATATTGTGGAAGTACTTGATTATACCAAATTTAAAGTTATCGGTCGTACTCGTGATGATGCTGCCGGTGAAGCTTTTGATAAAATCGGCAGACGTTTGGGTTTTGATTATCCCGGCGGCGTGGAGCTTGATAAAGCCGCAGAAAAAGGCGACCCAAATAGTTTTAAACTCCCTATTCCGCTAAAAGATGAGGAAAATACATACGATTTTAGTTTTTCGGGCTTAAAAACGGCAATGATGAATATAATTAATGGGTTTAAGCAAAAAAACGAAAGTTTGCCGATTTACGATTTGTCAGCTACTTTTAGGCAGTCTGTGGTAAATTGTCTTGTTAATAATTTTATTCGTGCGGCAAAAGACAAAAAATACAGCACCCTGGCGATTGCCGGCGGGGTTTCCGCAAATTCTTTGCTCAGACGGCGATTAAATGAAGAAGCGGATGTGAATAATTTTAATTTTTATATGCCGGAACTTAAATTTTGCTCGGATAATGCCGCAATGGTGGGTGCTCAGGGGTATTATGAATTTTTAAGTGGAAAAAGAGCGACTATGGATTTAAACGCCTGTGCAAGTGTTGATTTGGAAGAAGATTAATTTTTAGTGGTAGAATAAATCTGATATTAAAACAGACATTATAATAGCCGTAAAATCTGCAATTAAAGCACAAATAAGGGTATGGCGGTAGTTTTTTATTTTAACGCTTCCAAAGTATACTGCCAGAGTATAAAAAGTGGTTTCCGTTGAACCCATTATTAAAGACCCCAGTTTCCCGGCGTGGCTTTCCGGGCCGCAAGTTTTAAATATATTGTCAAGCAGTGCTATTGAACCGCTACCTGAAACGGGCCGCAAAAGTGCAAGAGGTATTACATCGGGCGGAAAATTAAAAATATTTGCTATCGGTATCATTAAGTTTTTAAATAAATCCAGTGCGCCGGAGCATTTTAGCATACTTATCGCGGTTATTAATCCTATTAAAGACGGAGCAATTGCAAAAGTGGATTTTATTCCTTCTCCGGCGCCTTCTAGAAAAGCCTCAAAAGCAGGAACACGCTTAAAGAGTGATGCTGAAATTATTATGGTTAAAGCTATTGGCACCACATAAAATCCAAAATTTTTTATCATTTCACTTCACCTTTTCCAGAATTTTTGCAGAAATAACCCCTGCAGCCAGAGAAACTGCAGAAATAACCCATAAGTGCGGTATTATTTCCATTGGATTTTCACAGCCGTGCTTTTGTCGCAAAGTGCAAAGCAAAGTGGGAATTAATTGCAGCGAAGCAGTGTTTATTACTATCAGCATAGCCATGGAATTGGTTGCCGTGGATTTAAATTTGTTGTTTTCTTGCAGCTTTTTCATAGCCTCTATTCCAAAAGGTGTGGCGGCATTGCCAAGGCCGAGCAAATTTGCGGTGATATTCATGCAAATTGCTTTTGTGGCGGGACTTTTTGCTTGGCAATCCGGAAAAATAAATTTTATAATAGGCGAAAGTAAATTTGATAGGTATTCCGTTATTTTAGATTTTTCCGCAATTTTCATTATTCCCGTCCAAAAAGCCATCATTCCAAGAATGGAAATTACTAAAGAAACCGCATCGTTTGCTCCGGATAAAACGGCGTTTGACAAAGAAGAAATATTCCCCGTAAAAACCGCACAAACAGTGCTTAGTATAATAATAGATCCCCAAATATAATTCATCATCATTTTAAGCCTCTTTAAATTAAGTTACTTAATTATTATTAGTAAACGGTAATATTTATTACTAACCAAAAAGTCAATAAAAGTAAAATATTGACGAAAAAAGTAGAATATTGACGAATGGGTTTTAAAAGAGTAAAATGAAAAGGTAATAACTAATTTAAAAAAAGGTGGTGACAATTTTGAAATCTACTGGTATAGTAAGAAGGGTTGATGATTTAGGTAGAATAGTAATCCCCATGGAAATTCGTAAAATTTTTAATATCGATCAACGGGATTCGTTAGAAATTTTTACAGACGGAAATAACATAATTCTTAGAAAATATGAGCCTCAGTGCATTTTTTGCGGTCAAGCAGAAAACGTTAAAGTTTTTAAAAATCGCAATATTTGCCAAGACTGTATAAAGGAGCTTCTAAAATAAGTAATATAACTAAGAACTATGCATTTCTGTGGTGTATAGTTCTTAATTTATGTTTTGAAAATTTATTTTAGAAAGAGAATGATTTTAAATTGAAAAAAGTATTACTTGGTATGAGCGGTGGAGTGGACAGCTCTGTTTCAGCGCATTTGCTTTTGAAAAATGGATACAGTGTAGACGGAGTAACGTTTAATTTAACCGGTGATTTAGCAAGTCAGGCAATTAAAGATGCAAAAAATGTGGCTTTAAAGCTTGGGATAAATCACAGCGTTTTGGATATGCAAAAAGAATTTAATAAAAACGTTATAGATTACTTTGTGGGGGAATACAAAAGCGGTAGAACGCCAAACCCTTGCGTTATGTGCAACAAAAAAATAAAGTTTGGAATGTTTTTGGACTATGCTTTAAAAAACGGTTATGATTATATTGCCACAGGCCACTATGCAAATATAGTTTATGACGAAAAAATAGGCCGCTATTTGCTAAAAAAGAATAATACAAACAAAGACCAGAGCTATTTTCTTTATGGTTTAAATCAGCATCAGCTTTCGCATGCTTTGTTTCCGCTTGGGAATTATGAAAAGCCGGAAATTCGCAAAATAGCCAAAGAAATCGGCCTCCCCGTTTTTGAAAAATCAGAAAGCCAAGATATATGTTTTATAAAAAATATTAGCCACGGAGAATTTATTAAAAATTATACGAATTCGGAATTTAAAAAAGGCAACTTTGTAAATCGTGAAGGTAAAATTCTGGGTACGCACAGCGGAATTGTAAACTACACCGTTGGGCAAAGAAAGGGCCTTGGTGTGGCTTTGGGTGAGCCTGTGTATGTAACCCGTATTGATGCCGAAAATAACAGCATTATTCTGGGCGATTTGTCTTCCGGTTTTACGGAAGAAATCACGGCAAAAGATACTAATTTCATTTTGTTTGACAGTTTTGAAAGTGAGATGGAGGTTTTGGCTAAAATACGATATAGGTCAAAAGAAGAGCCATGCATAATAACACCCATTAACGAAAATAGCGTAAAAGTTAAATTTAAAAACAAAATAAAATTCCCGGCGCCCGGACAATCGGTTGTGTTTTATTTAAAAGACGGCACTGTTGTCGGTGGCGGTGTAATATGCGAGTAGGTAATTTTAATTGTTATTCATAAATAAAACAGAAAAATATGGTAAACATGCCAACATTTTATAAATATATAAATATCTATTGATTTTTTGTTTTTTAAGGAATAAAATATTTATTAGCACTTAAGTTTTGCGAGTGCTAAATTAAAAATTTTTTTGAGGAGGAAATTTCAATGGCAGCAATCCAACCTATTTTAGACAAAGTAATAGTAAAAGCTCAGAAAAATGAAAGAGCTACGGGAATGGGCATTATTTTGGCCGGAAGTTCAAAGGAGCAGCCTGTGACTGCAAGCGTTATTGCACGTGGGCCGGGCGGAATGATTGACGGTAGAGAAGTAAAAATGTACGTTAATGAAGGCGACACCGTACTTATTCCAAAAAATGCAGGTACAGAATTTACTATGAATGGCGTGGAATATATTATAATTCGCCAAGAAGAGATTCTGGCAATAGTTTCCTAAGCATAAAATAAATTAAACTATAAAATAGATTAAAAGGGGTAAATTAAACTTATGGCAAAAGAAATATCATACGGCGAAGAAGCCAGAAAAGCACTTCTTTCCGGAATAAATAAACTTGCAGATACTGTAAAAATCACACTTGGGCCAAAAGGAAGAAATGTGGTTATTGATAAAAAATTCGGAGCACCACTTATTACAAACGACGGCGTAACAATTGCAAAAGAAGTGGAGCTTGATGATAATTTTGAAAACATGGGTGCAGGACTTGTTAAAGAAGTTGCAACCAAAACGAACGACATAGCCGGCGACGGTACAACCACGGCAACACTTCTTGCGCAGACGCTTATTCGTGAGGGTATGAAAAATGTTGCTGCGGGCGCAAATCCAATGGTACTTAAAAAAGGAATTAACAAAGCTGTGGAAGCAGCAGTTAAAGCGGTTGTAAGAAATTCTAAATCTATAAACGGTACGGAAGATATAAAAAGAGTTGCAACGATTTCCGCAGCAGATGAATTTATCGGCAGTTTAATAGCAGAAGCTATGGAAAAAGTAAGCTCCGACGGGGTAATTACTGTTGAAGAATCTAAAACGGCGGAAACATATTCCGAGGTAGTGGAAGGAATGATGTTCGACAGAGGTTACGTTTCACCTTATATGGTAACCGATAATGATAAAATGGAAGCTGTTATTGATGATGCTTACATTTTAATTACAGATAAAAAAATAATTAGCATTCAAGAAATTCTTCCGCTTCTTGAGCAAGTTGTAAAATCAGGCAAAAAGCTTGTTATTGTGGCAGATGATATTGAAGGCGATGCATTGGCAACACTTATTGTCAATAAACTTCGCGGAACATTTACATGCGTTGGTGTAAAAGCTCCGGGATTTGGCGACAGAAGAAAAGAAATGCTAAGAGATATAGCAATTTTAACGGGCGGTGAAGTAATCTCAGAAGAACTCGGCTTAGAGCTTAAAAACACAACAGTAGAACAGCTCGGCCGTGCGCATCAAGTAAAAGTTGAAAAAGAACGCACAATAATTGTTGACGGTGCGGGCAATCCGGAAGAAATTAAAGCCAGAATTTCACAAATAAGAAATCAAATTGCAGAAACCACATCAGATTTTGACAAAGAAAAACTTCAAGAACGTTTGGCAAAACTTGCCGGCGGTGTGGCAGTAATTAAAGTTGGTGCAGCAACAGAAATCGAAATGAAAGAAAAGAAACTACGCATAGAAGACGCTTTGGCGGCCACAAAAGCAGCAGTTGAAGAAGGAATCGTGGCAGGCGGCGGAATTGCACTTGTAAATGCTGTTGGCGATGTTGAAAAAGTGGTTAAAGAATCCGAAGGCGACGAAAGAACAGGCGCAACCATAGTTTTAAGATCCATTGAAGAACCGCTTAAACAAATTGCCATTAATGCTGGGTTAGAAGGTTCGGTAATACTTCAAAACGTAAAGAGCAAAAATCAAGTCGGCTACGGTTACAACGCCCTTAAAGATGAATATGGCGACATGATTTCGTTTGGAATCGTAGATCCAACAAAAGTAACACGTTCAGCCCTTGAAAATGCAGCCTCGGTTGCAAGTATGGTTCTTACCACAGAAGCATTAATCACAGACAAAAAAGAACCACTGGCTCCCGCAACCGGAATGCCTGATGCAGGAATGGGCGGAATGTATTAATAAAATATAAAAACAAAAGCGAGATTTGTTTCTCGCTTTTGTTCTGTTTAAAAATTGCAAATAAAAACCTCCCGAAGTTATTTTCGGGAGGGTATTTTTTTATTTTTTGTTCGGTGGTTGAATGCGGAAGTTTATTTTAAAGCAAAGCAGCATTTTAACTGTGTTTTCTCGGATTGTTTCAATCATTCTGTCAAACATTTCAAAGCCTTCCATGCGGTATTCAACAACCGGATCTCTTTGGCCATATGAACGCAGGTTAATTCCGCGTTTTAATTCTTCCATTGCGTCAATGTGATCCATCCACTGTTCGTCAACGTTTCTTAAGAGAACCATTCTTTCAATTTCACGAACATTTTCACTTCCTAAGATTTCTTCATGTTTGTTATATATATTATGGCAGCGCTCTTTAATAAACTGAACAATTTCTTCATGAGTTACATCAATCGGGTGTTCTTCGTTAAAGTTAAGATCATTTTCGGTTAAAACCCAGCCCATGTAGTAGCTTTTAAGACCTTCAAGGTTCCAGTTTTCTTTTGGAATGTCTTTTCCAACATAGCGAGAAACCACAAGCTCTGCAATTTCGTCAAGCATTGCACTGATTTGTGAACTGATGTCTTCTCCTGCCAGAACTTGGTCACGCTGACCGTAAATAATTTCACGCTGGCGATTAAGAACATCGTCATACTGCAGAATATTTTTACGTATTGCAAAGTTTCTTCCTTCAATTTTACGTTGTGCGGATTCGATAGACTTGGTAAGCATTTTTGCTTCAAGCGGGCTGTCCTCGTCAACATTTAATTTTTCCATCCAGTTGCGCATACGGTCACCGCCAAACAGCCTCATTAAATCATCTTCCAAAGAAAGGTAAAAACGGCTTTTGCCCGGGTCGCCTTGTCTGCCGGAACGTCCTCTTAGCTGGTTGTCAATTCTTCTGGTTTCATGGCGTTCGGTGCCTATTACATAAAGCCCTCCGCATGCCACAACTTCTTCCGCTTTTCCTTTTAGTTCTTTTTTGAATTTATCAAAGAATTCATTATATTTATCTCTTGCTTCAAGGATTTTCTCGTCTTCGGTTTCGGAAAAGCTGTTTGCTTCAGCAATAATTTCGTCATTATATCCAAGTTTTTTAAGTTCAGATATTGCCATGTATTCCGGGTTACCGCCCAAAATAATATCCGTTCCGCGTCCTGCCATGTTTGTGGCAATGGTAATTGCACCTTTTTTACCGGCTTGTGCTATGATTTGTGCTTCTTTTTCGTGGTATTTTGCGTTCAGTACTTCGTGTTTTACTCCTTTTTCTTTAAGCATATTGCTTAGAATTTCGGATTTTTCAATGGAAACAGTACCCACAAGCACGGGTTGACCTTTTTCATGGCTTTCTATGATATCTTCTATTATAGCTTTATATTTTGCAAGCTGAGATTTATAAACAACGTCAGGCAAATCTTGTCTGATTAGCGGTTTGTTTGTGGGGATTTCTACTATATCGAGTTTGTAAATTTCTCTGAATTCTTCTTCTTCGGTTTTTGCGGTACCTGTCATACCGGAGAGTTTGTCGTAAAGCCTAAAATAATTTTGGAATGTTATGGAAGCCAGCGTTTTTGATTCTTTTTCTACTTTAACGCCTTCTTTTGCTTCAATTGCTTGGTGAAGGCCGTCGTTATATCTTCTGCCGTACATAATACGCCCTGTAAATTCATCAACAATTAGCACTTGCCCATCTCTTACCACATAGTCTATATCTGCAGTCATAACGCCATTTGCTTTTATTGCTTGGTTTATGTGGTGCTGCAGTGTTAGATGTTCGGGGTCGGTAAGATTTTCCACGTTAAAGTATTTTTCTGCTTTTTCCACACCTGATTTAGTAAGCGTTGCGGTTTTTGCTTTTTCGTCCACAACGTAGTCATGGTCTTGGAATAATTCTTCGTTGTCTTCTTTTGTGTCAATTTCGGCCACTTTCAGCATTTTTAAAGATTTTGCAAAATTGTCCGCTATTGTGTACATTTCTGTGGATTTATCGCCTTCGCCGGAGATGATAAGAGGAGTTCTGGCTTCGTCGATTAAAATAGAGTCCACTTCGTCCACTATTGCAAAGTGATGTCCGCGCTGAACTTTTGAGCTAATATTTGTAACCATGTTGTCACGCAGATAATCAAATCCGAATTCATTGTTTGTACCATAAGTAATATCTGCCAAATATGCTTTTGTTCTTTGTTGGCGTGTGCTTTCGTTGAGTATTAAACCTACTTCTAAGCCTAAAAATCTGTATATTTTTCCCATTTCTTCCGAGTCACGTTTTGCAAGGTAGTCATTCACCGTTACGATATGTACGCCTTGACCCGTTAATGCATTAAGGTACGCAGGAAGAGTTTCAACCAGTGTTTTGCCTTCACCGGTTACCATTTCGCTTATTCTTCCTTGATGAAGTACTATACCACCCAAAATTTGCACAGGGAAATGGCGTTTGCCAAGGACTCTGTCTGCAGCTTCGCGGCATACCGCAAAAGCGTCGGGCAGAATGTCATCAAGCGTTTCACCGTTTTTTAAACGCTCTTTAAGTATAATGGTTTGAGACGAAAGTTCCTCATCACACATATTTAAATATTTTTTTTCTAAATCCATAACTTTTTGAGCTATCGGACGAATACGTTTGAGTTCACGTTTGCTGTAATTTCCAAATAAAAACTTTAAAAAACTCATTTTTTCAACTCCTAAAAAATTTAAAATGATAATCATCTTAATTATAATTCAAAATCAAAAAAAAATCTACTAAAACTAATATTTTACTGAAATTCGTATTTTGTATGATATTAAAAAATAGATTTCTATGATATAATTATAACATATTTTTCAGTTAATTTCTATAAAATTATTGATAATTTTAATTTGAAGGTACAAATTACCGCAATTAATGCGTAAATAAAGGTGGTTTTTTAAATGAATTCCAATAAATTTGATGAAGTTTTTGAAATTATGAGTGTTTCCTTTCCTGAAAGTGAAATTAGGACTTATCGGGAGCAAAAAAGCCTTTTAAATAATAAAAATTATTATTTGATAACCAAAGAAAACGAAAACGGGCACGTGGAAGCTTTTATGGCTGTTTGGAAATTAAACGGATTTGATTTTATAGAGCATTTAGCTGTGCACCCCGATAGCCGCGGAACAGGAATAGGCACAAAACTTATAAAAGAATTTTTGAATTCCTCCAAAAGACCGGTTGTTTTGGAAATTGAAGTGCCGGACATAAAAAAAGAAAACACGGTAAGGAGAAAAAAGTTTTATGAAAAATTAAATTTTAAAATAAATAATAATATTTATTATCAGTTGCCGCTAAAAAAAGGTAGCCCAAAGCTAGAAATGAAACTTATGAGTTACCCGAAAATTCTTAATAATGACGAATTTAAAAAAGTGGAAAAAGAAATTCAAAAAAAAGCTTATCCAAAATTTTAAAATTCATTTTTTATGCTTCTTAAAAATAGGTCCGTAATCATTTTTTTGGTTGCGGTTTTTTCTTTTATAGCTTTATTAACAGCGGCGCAAATAGGGAGGTCAGTGCCGTATTTTTCCCCGAGTTTTAAAATGGCGAAGGACGTGTAAACTCCTTCCGCGAGTTTATCGAAAGGCTTACCCAGGGCAAGCATTTCGCCAAATTTGCGGTTGTTGCTGTGCTGTGAAAAAAGTGTGGCTTGGTAATCGCCCAAATGTGAAAGCCCGTACGCAGAAAGTTCATTTCCGCCCATAGCTTTAATAAGCCGTGCGATTTCGCGTGTACCCCTGGACATAAGTGCACCTTTTAGTGATTCAAATTCCAGGCCGTCTAAAATACCGGCTGCTATGCCCATAACGTTTTTGGAGGCTGCGCCTATTTCGCTGCCTATTAAATCCGATCCGTAGTAAAACCTGATTAAATGGCCGGAAAATTCTTCCACAAGCATTTTTTTAATTTCTTCTTTTTCAGAATCTATTATCATGCAGTTTGGTGTGCCGGAGACAAAATCTTGAACATGCCCGGGTCCAACCCAAACGGCAACGTTCGAATTATTTCCCAAGCAATCTTTAACAATTTCGGAAAGGCGTCTTCCCGTGCTTTCTTCAATTCCTTTCATGCAAAGGACGAAAATTTTGTTTTTAAGGTTAATCCCTGTGCTTTTTAAATTTTGCATAAAGCTTGAAAGAGATTGCGCACTTATTGAAATTAAAAGTATGTCGGATTTTTCCGCCGCATATTTTAAATTGTCGGTAATATTGATTTTTTCGTCTATCTCCAGCCAATCGTTTTTTCTTTCTTTGGCCAGTTTTTTTAGGCGCAAAGACCCCGGTCTGCCCCAAAGTGTAACATTTTTTCCAATTTTATTTAAATACCACGCAATAAAAGATCCCCAGCGTCCACAACCAAAAACAGATACGTTCAAATTTTGTCAATCCTTTACTATTTACTTTTCTCAATGTAATTATATACGATTTTTAAAAACAGTAAAGAACAAAATTTTAATTTTTTGTCAGCTGCAGTAATCTTCTATTAAATTGTTAAGCTCTTCTTGTCCCGAAACCTCTATTCCTTGTTTTAATAATTTTTGATCTTCCGTGGGTAGTTCGTCAACCGCTATGTTTGTAATTTTAAAGGGCTTTTCTTTGCTTTGTTCAAAAACCGCTATGTTTCCTTTGTATTCTTTTATGCAGTAAGTAGTGCCGCCACTGACGATTTGCTCTTTTTCTTTCTCCTTTGCGCAAACGTGAGAAGTTTCTTCCGATTTATTTGTCGTGGGTTCGGTTTTTGGGGCTGTCACATTGTCGTTTTTTTGAGATAAAAGCCAAAAAAGTGCTATTATAATTACAAAAAATCCCAAAGTGGTTGCGGTAAACATGAATATTTTTTTCATAAAAATTTCCTCGTTTTAATTTTTGTTTTTAAGTTTAGTATGGACTTTTTAGCGGTTTTTATTCCGATTACTTTAAATATATAATTGTATTTTTTATAAATAAATTATAATTTTATTAAATTTGTTAAATAAATTGCTTATTATTTTAAGTTTTGATATAATCATATTTATTTGAGTAAAAAATTAAGAGGTATTTTTTGTATGAAGGTAAGTTTATTGGAATTTACGCCGAATCCGGAAAAAGTTGTGGCATCGGCTGCTAAGCTTTGTTATTCGCCATCTTCAATAAATGAAATAGCCGAGAATTTAACCCCGGGGTTAGCGGGAAATTTTGTGAAAATGCTTGCAAAAGTGGGTCATGAAAGCCCTCTTGAGCACGTGAGTTTTACATTTGGAATAGAAGGCGTTTCACGTTCGCTTCTTGCTCAAATTACACGCCACAGAATAGCGTCTTATTCCGTTCAGAGCCAAAGATATGTAAAAAATTTTGGGTGCGAGTATGTAATTCCGCCTGAAATTGAAAAAAACAGTGAGGCAAAAAAAGAATTTGTTGATTTTATGCTTGAGGTACAAAGCAAGTACGAAAAGCTTACCGATATTTTAAAAGAAAAACATATCAAAGATTTAAAAGAAGAAGGAAAATTAAGCGAAGCAGAAATTGATAAATCAGCGGAAAAAATGGCAATTGAAGATGCACGGTATGTTTTGCCAAATGCATATGCCACAAAGATTATCTGCACGTTTAATGCAAGAAGTTTGCTTAATTTTTTTAGCCACAGATGTTGCAATAGGGCGCAATGTGAAATACGAAATCTTGCCTGCGAGATGCTTAAGCTTGTAAAAAAAGAAGCGCCGAATATTTTTGCTTTTGCTGGGCCCGGGTGCGTTTCGGGGTATTGCGAAGAGGGCAGAATGTCTTGCGGAAAATCAAAAGAAGTAAAAGAATTTTTTAAAAAAATATAATGGGAGTAGATAAATGAATAAAAAATTAATTGTAGTAGAGGGGCTGGACGGCTGCGGAAAGCAAACGCAGGTTTCTATGCTTGTAAATGCGCTTAAAGAAAAAAACAAAAAAGTAAAATACATAACTTTTCCTGATTATAACGAGCCTTCTTCCGCACTTATAAAAATGTATTTAAATTCAGAATTCGGTTCCGACCCAAAAGACGTGAATGCGTATGCGGCTTCTTCGTTTTTTGCAGTTGACAGATACGCAAGCTATAAAAAATTTTGGGAGAAAAATTATTTAAACGGTGAAATTATAGTTTGCGACAGATATACAACGTCAAATACGTTTTACCAGATGTGCAAGCTTCAAAAAAGCAAGTGGGACGGCTATTTAACATGGCTTTATGATTATGAATATAATAAATTAAAATTGCCAAAACCAAGTAAAGTTATATATTTAAATATGCCAATTGAAATATCGCAAGCCCTTATGAAAAAAAGATACAGCGGCGACGAAAGCAAAAAAGATTTGCACGAAGCTAATACTGAATTTCTTAAAGTTTGCAGCGAGGCAGCACAGTATGTGATTAAAAAAGATAATTGGATAAAAATTGATTGTACTCAGGGCGGAAAAATAAAAACAAAAGAGCAAATTCATGGCGAAATAATGAATATTTTGGAAGGAGATAATTTTTAATGAGTTTAGTTTTTGAAAAACCCACAATTAAAGATAAAGACCTGATGAATAAGATTTTGTTTAAAGAAAAAAGATCCGATGCCCTAGCTGTTTTTGGCACATATTTTTTGTGGTCAGATTATTTTAATACAAAAGTGTGTATGCATAAAAACATACTTTTTACTCGTTTTGATTCCGAGCATACGTCGTATTTATTCCCAAAGGGTACAAAATCAATACTTGGTGTAAAAAATTCCATGGATTTAATATTTGAAGATTATGAAAAATTAAAACTCCCGCAGCTTTATATTGTTGGGCTGGATATTTCAGAAGTGATTAAACTTGAAAAAGTTTGCCCAAAAAAATTTGATTTTATTACCAAAAGGGATAAATTTGAGTATGTTTACAGCTCGACTGACCTTGCAAATTTAAAAGGCAAAAAATACCACAGCAAAAGAAACCACATTGCCAAATTTGAAAAAACTTACAACTGGAATTACGAAGAAATTAATATTGGCAACAAGAAAAAATATATAGAATTTTTTGAAAAATGGTTCGCACAAAATAATAAAGAAGATAAGTTAGATTCCGGTGAGTACGAGGCAATAATTAAAGCACTGGATAATTACAAAGAGCTTGGCCTTTACGGTGGAGCCATAATTGTGGACGGACAAATAGTTGCCTGCGCCATTGGTGAAAAAATTAACAAAAAAGTCTTTGTGGTTCATTTTGAAAAAGCTTTGGCGGAATTCGACGGTGCCTATGCCATTATTAATAGGGAATTTTCAAAGGATTTGTCAGAAAGTTTTAAATATATAAACAGGGAAGAAGATTTAGGTATAGAAGGGCTGAGAAAAGCAAAGCTTTCTTATAAACCGTCATTTTTAATTTCTAGGTTTGATGCTAAATTAAAAGAGGAATAATTATGGAATTTTTTTCTTTGGCAAAGCCGGAAGACTGCTCAGAAATTATGAATATCACTATGGAAGCGTTTAATGAGCCTTTTTCAACCGTTAAATTTGTTTTTGAAAACCGCATAGATTTTAACTGCTGCTACGTTTGTAAAGTATGCGGCAAAATTATTTCGGTGTGTCATATGTTTCCAATAGATTTAAAGTTAAATAATAAAATTTTTAAATCTTTTTATGTTTACGGCGCTTGTACGTTGCCAAAATATCAAGGAAAAGGCTATATGACTCGCCTTTTAAAATTTGCGGAAGAAGATTTAAAAGAAAAAAACGGAGATTTTGTTTTTTTGGTTCCGGAAACAGAATCTCTGATTAAGTTTTACGAAAAATTAGGATATAAAAACTTTTTTAAAACAAAAACTGCCGAGTTTTCAAATGGCGAATTTAAAAGTTTGTGCAAAGAAAAAGCCAAAAAAGAAATAAATTTTTCATACTTTTCTCTAGAAAAATTACGAAAAAAACTATATAATAATATTAATAATGTAATGTACTCAGTAAGGGATATAAAATTTGCCGTGGATCTTTACGGTTTTTTTGGTGGAAAGACTGTAGCTACCGAAAACGGGTACGGAATTTGCGTACAAAATGGGGATTTTCTTACAATAAGAGATTTTGCATGTAAAGAAGGAGATGCGGCGTATCTTCTTGAAAGGATTTACAAATCTTTCCCAAATGCAAAAAGGTACATTTTGCGTACAAGCCCCACAAATAAATTTTTTAAAAATTACGGGAAAGCTAATTTTTACGGCATGATTAAACCGCTAAAAAAAGAAAACGTTACTGTGATAAATAGTATTTTAAATAGCGAAAAATTCCCTTATTTAGGCATATCGTACGATTAAAAACAGAAAAAGGATAATTTGCTATGAGAAAAAATATGAAGGAATTTAAAATTCACCTTAGAAAAAAATATAGGTCTTTAAGAGAAAATATGGATCTAAAGATTAAAAAAATTTGGGACAGTAAAATCCTTAAAAAAATTACTATTTTAAATAAATATAAAACCTGCAAAATTCTTCTTACTTACATTTCAAAAGACATAGAAGTGGATACGATTGAAATAATAAAAAGAGCATGGCAAGACGGCAAAAAGGTTGCTGTGCCGGCATGCGACAAAGAAACGCTTAAAATGAGTTTTTACGAAATAAATTCTTTGGAGGATTTAGAAAAAGGCACATTCGGACTTTTGGAACCAAAAAAAGGAATTTGCAAAAAAGTGGAAGAGCCGGAAGACGCAGTTTGTATTATACCGGGATTTTCCTTTGACCAAGAGGGCTTTAGATTGGGCTACGGCTACGGTTACTACGATAGGTTTTTACAAAACTTTAAAGGCACAAAAATAGGAATATGTTATAATAATTGCATATCTGCCAAATTGCCGCACGGGAGGTTTGACTGCTCGGTGGATATATTAATTACAAACGCTTTTATAAAAGAAATTCACAGTGATTTATGAAAGAGAGAGTTTAAAATATGAAAGGTTTTAAAAAAAATCGCACGAAAAACGGATGTATATTTAATATTGCATGGATAGTGTTTCTGTGTTTGGTTTCGGCTTTGCTTTCAAGGTACATATTAATTGGAATTAACGATATGCTGGCGGTGGGTAAACCGGCGCATTCTGTGATGGTGGAAGTAAAGGAGGGCGATTCCCTCGGCGCTATTGCCACAAGCCTTAAAAACCAAGGAGTAATATCCGAAAAGGAATTTTTTAGGCTTTACGCAAGGTTTACAAACCACAATAAAAAATTTTTACCCGGAGTTTATGAACTTCAAACGAATATGGATTATCAGTCCATAATAAATCATCTGCAAAATAAATCTAACGTTAAAAACGTTGTAGAAATAACTTTTACCGAGGGTATGAATATTCTTGAATATGCTGAGCTTTTAGAAAAAGAACACGTATGCTCCAAAGATGAGTTTTTAAAATGCTGCAGTTCTGATGAATTTAACGAAAAAAATGCTTTCTTAAAAAATGTAACTAATTCATCTGAAAGATTATATCGGTTAGAGGGTTATTTATTCCCCGACACATATAATTTCTATAAGGGCGAGCCTCCAGAAAAAATTATAAACACGCTTCTTGCAAATTACAATAAAAAAATATCTACAAAAACAGATTTGGAAAATTACCAAGAAAAAACAAGCATAACGGAAATTGCCGAGAAAAAAGGCCTTTCGATTGATAAGATTCTAATTATTGCTTCGCTTATACAGGCGGAGGCGGCGGACAGTGCCGATATGTACAAAGTTTCTTCGGTAATACACAACCGCTTGGAAACTTTAAATTCCGGTGGTAAAAATAAATTTGGCGAATCCGGTCTTAATTACTTGCAGCTTGACGCAACGGTTTATTATCCGTACAAGAGTAAGCAAGCCAAAAATAAAAAATCAGGCAATTTGTTTGCTCCTAAATATGACACATACAAAATTAAAGGTTTACCGCCTGGACCTATATGTAATCCCGGCAAAGAAGCAATTTTAGCGGCAATAAATCCTGAAAAAACAGAATTTTACTACTATTGTCACAGCGAATCGGGTACTGCTTATTATGCTAAAACAAACAGCGAGCATATGCAAAATTTAAAAAAAGCAGGGCTTAAATAATATATTTTAAAATTATGCTGTGTATTTAAAGAAAAAATAAACCAATACTTATCTTATATGCATTTTATAAGGTAAGGTTGGTTTTTTTATGTATAAAAGGGCTTTGATTTTGTATTGTTTTATAATGCTTTTGTTTTGTCTGGCTATTTTTAGAATTGATTTTATTTCCAGCAAAGAAACTTTGTACGAAGCGGCATCATCTCAGCAGTCATATAAAGTAAAAATAGGCGATGTTCGGGGGACTATTTACGATTGCCGAAATGTGCCTTTAGTAAATAATAAAAAGCAGCTTATTGCCTCTGTGGTGCCGTGTTTGGAGTCTTTAAAAAAACTAACCCCGGTGGTCTGTGAATCTCAAAAAGAGGAACTTTTTAAAAAATGCTCCGGAAATCACCCTTTTACAATAAAAGTAAACGACAAAGTAAAATCTCCTTATATTAAAATTTTTGAAGTGCCGGTTAGATATTTGCCCGTTACGCTTGCTTCTCATATAATTGGATATTTATCGGGAGAAAAAGAAGGCGTCTGCGGTTTGGAAAAATCTTTTAATGATTATCTTTCAGATAAAAAACAAGAAATACTTGTAAAATATAAAGTTGATGCCACAGGAAAAATTTTGCCGGGAAAGCGGAACATAACTCAAGATAAATCTTACTTTAATTCCAAAGGAATCGCACTTAATATAGACAGCAAAATTCAAGCAATAGTCGAGGAAGCAGCTAATAAATATATTGATAGAGGAGCTGTTATTGTTTCGGAAATCCCCGATTGCCAAATTAGGGCGTGTGCGAGTTTCCCTTGTTTTTCTTATAACGATATTTCAGAATATTTAAATGATAAAAATTCCCCACTTTTAAACAGGAGTTTTTGCGATTTTAACGTTGGCTCGGTTTTTAAACTGGTTACTGCGGCGGCAGCGCTGGAAAGCGGAATAAGCGAAGATTTTATTTATAATTGTGAAGGGCATAACGAAGTTGACGATGTTTTATTTAAATGTTTTAATTCTAAAAAGCACGAAAGCATAAATATGGAGGAGGCTATGGCTTATTCGTGTAATGGATATTTTATAGAATTAATTAAAAAAATGCCTAAAAATTCGCTTTTGCAAATGGCAAAAAAATTCAGGTTTGGAAAGCCGGTTAAACTTGCCCCAAAAATGGAAACATCTTCAGGCACACTGCCCAGTGAAAAAAGTTTAGAAGATATGAAAACGCTTGCTAATTTTTCTTTTGGTCAAGGAAAGCTTTTGGCCAATCCGTTTCAAATTTTGGGGGTAGTAAATACTGTGGCTTCGGGCGGAGTGTACACAAACCCCAAGCTTATAAAGTGCCTTTTTAACGAGGCCATGAATCCGACCGCTTTTAACGAAATAAAGGAAGAAAAAGAAGCCGTGATTTCTAAATCCACAGCGGAAAAATTAAAATCGCAAATGAAAGCTTCTATGGATTATGGTACAAGCGAAAAAGGTAAGCCGGAATTTATTTCTGCGGCGGCAAAAACTTCCACCGCTCAAACGGGAATAGTGGAAAACGGCAAAAAAATTGAGCAGTCTTGGTTTGCCGGTTTTTTCCCTTATGAAAAGCCAAAATACGCTGTGGTGGTGCTTTCTGAAGCAGGGAGCGGTGGCGGAGAAAGTTGCGGGCCGGTTTTTAAAGAAATTGCCGACCGTATGGCCACGGAATTGCCGGAATTATTTATGGAAAATTAGCTGTTAATCATATTTTTTATTATTTGGATTTTTTCTTTTAAATTTTCTTTTATTTCGGGGGCTGTGATTTTTTCTTGGCAAAAATTGTTTTGGTAAAAAGATTTAATTTCTTCAAATTTTTGCGGTTTGTTTAGTTTTATAAATACTGCCGATAAAAATATTGCAGAGCATACTGTAAATCTGATAAAAGTTATGCCGATTGGTTTTTTTTCTTGCTTTTTGTTTTTAATGCTTTGGGGATTTTCTTTAGTTTTAATGTTATCTTCCATAGTTTTTTTATACACCTCGTATTTACTATTATGAAAAAAAATTATATAATATAATATGCCTAACAAAAAAATTTATGTTTAGAGGTAATTAATTATGAGAAGAAAAGGAAGAAGTTTTTTTATAAAAATAATGGCTATAGTATGTTCAATTCTAACTCTTGGCGGACTTATTGTGTCTTTACTTTATTATATTTAGTGGGTAATTATGAAAATATGTGCTGTAATTTGTGAATTTAACCCTTTTCATAACGGCCATAAATATTTGATAGATAAATTAAAAGCCTTGGGATACGATCATATAGTAGCAATTATGAGCGGCAACTACGTTCAGCGTGGCGAACCCGCAATAATATCCAAAAAAGCTCGCACGGAGGTGGCTTTGGCTCTCGGCGTGGACTTAGTTATTGAAATACCAACCATTTGGGCGGTGTCTAACGCTCAGACATACGCATCGGCAGCGGTTAATATTGCAAATTCTTTGGGCTGCGTAGATGCTTTGGCTTTTGGCAGCGAATGCGGAAGCGTAGAAAAACTAAATAAAATCCTGGAAGCAATTAAAAACCCAAAATTTTCAGAAATTTTAAAGGAGCAGCTGGGTTTGGGCGTGACGTTTGCAAAAGCTCGTGAAGCAGCAGCCGGTTTTGTTTGTGGGGATTTGAACGTCTCTGAAATTCTTTTGGGAAGTAATAATAATTTAGCGGTGGAATACTTAAGCGCTTTGGAAAAAACCGGTTCGAAGATTAAGCCGATAACCATAAAAAGAGAAAGAGGAAAATTCCCCTCTTCCACGGAAATACGAGCTCTTATAAAAAATAAAGATTTAAACATAAAAAACTGTGTTCCAAAAGTATCTTTTGATGTAATATCAAATCAGATGGATTACACGGCTAGTTTGTATAGTGGCGAAAGAGCGGTAATTTCTCATCTTAGAGCAATAAGCAAAGAAAGCATTTTAAAATTACCGGACATAAGTGAAGGCATTGAAAATCGTATAATAAAAGCCGTAAATTCTTCCCGCGGGCTTGAGGAAATGCTTTTTAAAATTAAAACAAAGCGCTACACAATGGCAAGAATAAAAAGGATAATTTTATCCTCTTACCTTGGAATAACAAAAGAAATTCAAAAAAATTCTCCGCAGTACATAAGAGTGCTGGGGTTTGGTGAAAAAGGGCAAGAAATTTTAAAAAAAGCAAAAAATTCAGCAAGTTTGCCGATTGTATATGAATATTCTCAGATAAAAAAATTAGACGTTAAAGCGCAAAAGATTTTCCAAAAAGAGTGCGCATGTACAGACCTGTATAGCTTTTTTTTAAATAAAGTTTTGCCATGCGGGGAAGAACAGAAATTTAAAATAATAAGAAGGTAAAAAATGTGAATTATAAGGAAGCTTTAAATTTTATAAATTCAAAAACTAATTTTGAAACAAAACCAGGATTAAAACGTATTACAAAACTTATGGAACTTGTTGGTGACCCCCACAAGAATATAAATTACATACATATAGCCGGAACAAATGGCAAAGGCTCGGTTAGTTTTATGCTGGCATCAGTTTTAAAAGAATCAGGATATAAAACGGGGTTGTATATTTCGCCTGCAATAGATGATATTAGGGAAAAAATTCAGATAAACGGAAATTTTATACCAGAAGAAGATTTTGCCGAGATATTAAGTGCTTTGGAACCGGCAGTTAATAGTGAAGTTTTTAAAGATGACCCCATAAGTGAGTTTGAACTAATAACAGCCATAGCATTTTGCTATTTTAAAAAAGAAAACTGTGATATTGTAATATTAGAAACGGGCATGGGTGGAAAATGGGACGCCACAAATATAATACAAAACCCGATTTGTTCTGTAATAACTTCTATTTCAAAAGACCATACACAAATTTTGGGCGACAGCATAGAAAAAATTGCAAACGAAAAATTAGGCATAATAAAACCGTTTTGCCCTGTGGTTATAAGTGCTAATCAAGAAAAAAAGGTTTATGATATAGCAAAAAAAATTGCAGAAGAATTAAATAGCAGTGTTTTTGTGGCGGAAACGAGTTTGCTTAAAAATGTAAGCATTTCGCTGGATAAAGGAATTTGTTTTGAATATAAAGATTTGAATGTAAATATAAATATTTGTGGAAAATATCAAATCGAAAATATATCCACAGTGTGCAAGGTTTTGTCAATTGTAAAAGAAGGGCTTCATATTGACAAAAAAAGCGTAATAAACGGCTTTAAAAACGTGTATTTACCGTGTAGGACGGAAATTATGCATAGTGAATCACCAAGGATTATTTTGGATGCTTCACATAATGTTTCAGGAATTGAAAAATTAAAGGAGTTTATCACGGATAACTTTAAAAAAGAAGATTTAATCGGCATAACGGGTATGTTTAAAGATAAAGATACAGAAAACATGCTAAAAGAAATTGCGCCTTCTTTTGAAAAAATTTTTACAGTAGAACCAAATTCGCCAAGAAAACTGCCGCTTGAAGATATTACAAACCAGGTTTTAAAATATAATTCAAATGTAATTTCCGAAGAATCGGTGGAAAAAGCAATAAAAAGCGCTGTGAAAATAGCCGGAAAATCAACTACAATAATAGTTTTTGGGACGTTTTCAATTATGAAAGAAGCAAAAGAGACAATTGAAAAATTATTTTAGTGGTTGACTTAAGATATTTAATAATATAAAATAAATATATAAATTAAATATCTTGGGGGTATAGCTCAGCTGGGAGAGCGCTTGAATGGCATTCAAGAGGTCAGCGGTTCGATCCCGCTTATCTCCACCAAAAGGCCGTATAGGACTTATCTTATATGGTCATTTTTATTGAATCAATAATTTTTGCCACAAAGAACCTCGACTTTTGGTCGAGGTGAGAGTCTATTATCTAAAGTATCTTTTTCTAATTAAATCGTCAAAGTTCCCCCGCGTGCCGTCATATACTCTATGAATATAACTGGTTAGGCTGTAGAGTGCGCGATAAAACTGTTCTACGTTCAGCGGGAGGGATATATGTCGACGACTTAATTCATTAAATAAGTCCCCGATAAAAATTGGTGAGCACTGACTAAGAATTTGGTTTAGCTGCGCCTGCGTCCCTAGCTGTCGTATTTTTATTTTTAAATTTTGTATTAGATCAGGAGTTAGAATATCCGCCATAGTTCTCATTTCGTGTACATTCGCACTTAATCGTGGGAATCTTCTATCTGTGCACACTGTTTCCAGATCGCCTGCTATATCGTTATCATCTAAAATATCATTTATGATACGTACAAGTATGCGCAAATCATCGGGTACAGCATGGATACTACCTGGGCCGTGCCCAAGTTGACTTTGATAAATATTTTCCGGGCAGAAATCATGGCTACTGAGAACTTGTTGGTCGTACCTCAAAAAAATACGTACCGCTTCTCTAAATGGCATTATTGGTATTATCATAAAAATCAACTTCCTTTCTAAAATAATAAAATTCAAAACCATGGTTTGTGTTAATTATATATATATATAGTGTCAAGTGATTTTTTTAAATTTTATACAAATTTAATGCAAATTTAAAGTCTTGCCGTTTTCAGACAAGACCTGCTTCTTATTTTTGTATTATTAAATTCTGTTTTCAATTAAGACTTGACTTTTTGAAATAAAATGGTTAATATAATGCCATTGCTAAGAAATTCAATGTTCGTATTTGGGTCTATATGTTTCACCAAATTAAAGCCGCATAAGTTTTAAGCTTGTGCGGCTTTTTAATATTTTAATTGTTTTTTCCCGGGTTTTCTTCGCAGAAATCCAGTTCGCGGTAAAATTCTTTAGTTTCGGAGTTTCTCACCACGGCGCATTTGTTTTTTTCTAAAAGTTTTGTAATAGCGTAAAGGTCAATCCAGATTTCGTTGTCGCATTCTTTTTGTGATTCATCAAATATAAGCTCCATACCCCAGTGCAGATGGCTTTCGTTTATATTGTTTACGTTTTCTTTTGTGCTGTAACCCGTTCTGCCAACGTAACCTATAACGTCGCCCGCTTTAACGGTGCAGCCTTCTTTGATATCTGCGTGGTAGGGCCTGTTTTGCCTTAGGTGTGCATAGTAATAATACCTTTTTTTGTCAAAACTTCTAATTCCAATTCGCCAGCCGCCGTATTTATTCCAGCCCATTATTTCCACAGTGCCGGATTCCACAGCTATAACGGGAGTGCCTGTTGCCGCCATCATGTCGTGCCCCAGATGCGGCCTTGCATAACCGTAAGACCTTGATGCACCAAAATCTGAAAAATGTGAAAATGGGAAAGTTTTTGCTATGGGGGAGAAAGCCTTTAAACCGTATGCTTCTTCCCAAGAACCTGTGTTTTTGTTTTTAATTTTATATGTCCCCAAAAATTCTTTTAAAACAGCCTCATATACTTCGTGATAGTAACTATAGTTTTTTAAATTTTTTGTTAGGTCGTTAATGTTAGCCCCTGATTTTATTTTTTCGGTTATGTCCGTAAGGTCTTTTTCTTTGTATTTTTTAAAATTTCCTCCGTATTTTGCCCCAAGATAAGCCAAAACATCAATCCAGTTAATTTTAATTTCCCCACTGTGTGATTTTATATCTTCTTTCATTGCTTTTTCCAGCGCTTCATAGCTGGGTCCGAACTCGGCATATTTTATGAAATTTTTGTTTTCGTGGGCATAAACGGAATTTTTTTCTTTATTTAAAAATATTAAACTAAAAACTCCGACCATTAAAAAAGCTGCCATCACGAAAAAAAATTCTTTTTTTATTTTTATAATAAACAAACTCTGTTCCCCCGTAAAATTTAGTTTGTTAATTATATGAATAAAAATTTTAAAAAAACACATTAAAATAAAAAAAGCCGCCAAACGCCGGCGGCTTGCATTATTTATTTTTTATAAGGTATGAAGTTCAAATTATCTTATGGGGTTAATCTGTAAAAGTTATGTCTAAATTTTTACACTTTGGAAAAATTTTAGCAATTTGACCTTCAAATTTTCGTGGGATAATAACATTTTTTAAACTTGTGCAACCAGAAAAAGCACAATTTGCAATGTTTTTGACACTAATAGAAATTATGATTGATTCTAAATTTGTGCAATTATCAAAAGCCAAATGGCCAATGCTTTTGACGCTATTAGGAATTATGATTGATTCTAAACTTGTGCAACCACTAAAAGCAGAGTCGCTAATGCTTGTAAGATTAGTTGGTAGCGTAATCGAAGTTAAATTTTCGCAACCATAAAAAGCACATCTGCTAATGCTTGTAACACTATTAGGAATTGTGATTGATTCTAAACTTTTACAACGGCTAAAAGCAGAGTCGCTAATGCTTGTAAGACTAGTTGGTAGCGTAATCGAAGTTAAATTTTCGCAACCACTAAAAGCACCACTGCCAATGTGTGTAACACTATTAGGAATTGTGATTGATTCTAAACTTTTGCAATCACGAAAAGTTTCGTCGCCAATGCTTTTGACGTTATTAGGAATTGTAATTGATTTTAAATTTGTGCAATTAAGAAAAGTAAGGGCGTTAATACTTGTAAGATCATTTGGTAGTGTAATTGATTTTAAATTTTCGCAACCATCAAAAGCACCACTGTCAATGCTTGTAACACTATTAGGAATTATGATTGATTCTAAACTTTTACAACGGCTAAAAGCAAAGTTGTCAATACTTGTAAGATTAGTTGGTAGCGTAATCGAAGTTAAATTTTCGCAACCATAAAAAGCACATCTGCTAATGCTTGTAACACTATTAGGAATTGTAATTGATTTTAAATTTGTGCAACCACTAAAAGCATGTTTGCCAATTTTTGTAACGCCGTCAGTAACGGTAACCGATGTTAAGTTTTTATCGCATTTAAAACGTCTTGCGCCATCGTATGTACCTTCGTAAGCAGAAGCTGAATTAATTGAAAAAATTGCTAAAAAGAAAAACACCATTAAACCCAGTAGATTTTTAATTTTTTTGTCCATGCTATAACCAAACCTTTCTATAATTATAATCTTAACGCAATTATATTATAACATAAACATTTTAACTTGTCAATAAATTTTGCTAAAATAAAAAACTGCAAAACTCAAACCAAGTTTTGCAGCAGTTAATTTTTTTGTTTTTATTCTTCTGAGATTGCGTCCACCGGGCAAATCTCGCAAGATTCTTTTGCTTTTTCTTTTAAATTTTCCGGGATCTCATCTGCCGTGCATTCGGATTTATCATCTGCGTTTAATTTAAAAATTTCCGGGCAAATATCCACACACATTCCGCACCCGATGCACATATCTTGGTCAACTTTTATTTTCATTTTAAATCAAATCCTCTCTAAAAAACTTACAGTAATAATTATATATGAAAAATGTCTTTGTATCAATAAAAAATATTTTTTTAAAAAATGTGAATAATTAAGTTTTAATTTATTACACTAAATACTGGGTAAAACAAGAAAAAACTAATATTTAGGAGGAGTATAAAAATGAAAGCTACCGGGATAGTGCGAAGAATGGATGACCTTGGCAGAGTGGTGATTCCAAAAGAAATTCGCAAGACTATGAGAATAAGAAAAGGGGATTCGCTGGAAATTTACACAGATTCTTCCGAAAAAATAATATTTAAAAAATATTCTTCTATGGCGGAGATTTCTTCCTTTGCGGGAAACTACGCAAATGTGGTTTCCAAAGCTATTAATTTGCCTGTGCTTATTTCTGATTGTGATGAAGTGGTTGCGGCCGGTGGAGCTTCTAAAAAGGAATTTTTAGGCAGAAAAATAAGCGAAGAAATTAAAAAACTAATAAGCAAAAGAAGCCATTTTTTAAATAGTGAATCAAAATCAGAAAAAATTTATCCTTTAGAAAGCTTGGAGAATGAAGCGGCGTGTGTGGCGGGAATTATTTCCGGCGGAGATGTAATGGGTAGCTTGATAGTACTGGAAGGAAACGAAAAAAATGATTTTTCTAAAGAAAACTTTTTGCTTATAAAAACAGTGGCGGAGTTAATGGGAAAACACTTGGAAAATTAATTTTTTATATTTTATATAAACAAACTTGACATACTTTTTTTAATATATATAATATATGTATAAAATATTAAATTGAAAGGATGATCAAGATATGGCTGAAATGGAAAAAACTCTCAGACCACGAATGCCTCTTCCAAATGAGAAAAAAATACCAAGTCCACCGAAAAATAAACCACAATTAAAAAAACTTGCAATAACTGTAACAAAACTTAAAGCACCAATGCTTCCGGATAAACTTTTAAAAGTTACTCCAGAACAAAGAAAATACGCAACATCAATAGCAAATATTATTATAAATTGTAATGCGGATTTAAAACAGTACAAAAAAGTTGTGCCGAAAGAAAAAGTTTACTCCGAAAAAAATAAAGAGCAAATTATATACGCAATTTTGCAGTGTAAAAATCTTAAAACTATTAAAGAAAAATACAAAAATTCACTTGAGTTTTTGGAGAGCGGTATGATTGAGGTTTTCCATAAAAATAAAACACCTGAAGATGTAACAAGATCTCTTAATGCTATTATAGATAGATTGAAAAAAGAAAAAAGAACTGCTAAATTGGGTGGAGCGGGTAAAAAATATCTTCTAGATGCAAGAAATTTTATCGAACGTAAATCAAAATTCCCACAAGCCATAAAAATTAGATGTCTTAATGAATTTTGTGAATTTATAGAAATGAACATAAAAATTCTTTCCAAAACATATAATAAATTTAAAGAAATTGTGGACGATACTGATTTTTACGAAGCATTACAAGATAATAGTTTTAATACGTTCGAAAAATTTCAAAAAGAGTTTATAAAGAACTTTAAGTTATCTTATAAAAAAGTATTAAAGCCATTGGAAAAATAAACAAGCTTATTTTAAAATTAAACTTTGCCCTTCCATTTGGGAGGGTTTTTCTATGCCCAAAATTTCAAGAATAGTCGGAGCAATATCGCAAAGAGCGCCGTTTTTTTTAAGTTTGCAATCGATACCGACCAAGGAAAAGGGCACGGGGTTTGTTGTGTGCGCTGTAAATGGGTTTAAATTTTCATCAAGCATTTTTTCGGCATTTCCGTGGTCAGCCGTAATAATTGATATCCCGCCTGTTTTTTTCATTTCGGTTATTATTTTTTTAACGCAGTTGTCAATTGTTTCCACAGCACGTTTTGCGGCGTTTATGTTTCCTGTATGGCCGACCATGTCTGGGTTTGCGTAATTAACAACTATCAATCCGTATTTTTGCTTTTTTATGTTTTCTATAACTTTTTCGGTTACTTCGTTTGCGCTCATTTCTGGTTTTAAGTCGTATGTTTTTACTTTTGGTGAATTTACTATGATTCTGTCTTCATTTTTATATGGTTTTTCAATTCCGCCGTTAAAAAAGAATGTTACATGGGCGTATTTTTCTGTTTCTGCTATTTTTAGCTGGTTAATATTCTTTTTAGATAGATATTCGCTTAGGGTATTGGAAATTTCGCGCGGTTTAAAAATAACAGAAGCGTTTTTTAGGTTTTTATCGTACTCGGTCATGCATGCGTATTTTTTTATAAGCACAGATTTTGTGTTTTTTAATAAGTTTGTTTTTTCGGTAAATAGTTTTGTTATTTGCCTTGCTCTGTCCGGCCTAAAATTAAAGCATATTATGCCGTCCTTTTCATTTATTCCCTTGTATCCTTTAATAGCGCACGGTGGAATGAATTCGTCGGTAATGTTTTCTTTATAAAATTTATCAATAGCGGTTTTTGCATTATCTGTTTTTTTGCCCTCTGCGTTTGCCATGCAGTTGTAAGCTTTTATTGTGCGCTCCCAATTTTTGTCGCGGTCCATGGAGTAGTATCTCCCGCAGATAGTTGCGATTTTAACCGAATTGTTGTTAGATATATATTTTTCAAGGGCACTTATATATTTTACTGCAGATTTTGGGGTAGTATCACGGCCGTCCAACCATGCGTGAATATATATTTTGGGTACGTTTTTACTTTTTGCAAGATTAATAAGTGCAAAAAGATGATTTATATGACTGTGTATTCCGCCGTCGGAAAGCAGTCCCATTAAATGCAGCGCAGAATTATTTTTTATAACGTAATCGCACACGGAATTTATCTCTTGGTTTAAATTAAAATCCCCGTTTTCTATGCATTTGTTAATGTATGTAAAATCCTGATAAACTACTCTGCCTGCGCCGATGTTTGTATGCCCCACTTCTGAATTGCCCATTTGGTTTTTTGGCAGACCGACTTTTAATCCGGAAGCTTCCAAAATTGCAAGCGGATTATTTTTAAAAGTCTTATCCAAAAAAGGTGTGTTTGCCATTTTTATTGCGTTGCCAACCGAATTGTCGCTTATTCCAAAGCCGTCCAGAATTATAAGTAAAACACGTTTTTCCATAAGTATTCACCACTAAAAATTAAATATTTTCTGCTGCGTTTATTATTTTCATAAATTCTTCCACGTCCAGTGATGCCCCGCCAACAAGTGCGCCGTCGATATTTGGCATTTTAAATAAATCTTTTGCGTTGCCACTTTTTACGGAGCCCCCGTAAAGGACTTTTATTTGGCCGTGGTTGTAGTTTTTATTTATAAAATCTTTTATCATCTTGCACATTTCTTCGGCTTGCTCGGGCGAAATTGCTTTTCCCGTGCCAATTGCCCAAATAGGTTCATAAGCTATGATTATGTTTTTAAGTTCGTTTTTTTCTATATTTTTTAAAGTATTTTTTATTTGATTTATAATTACACTATTTTGAATATTTTGCATGCGTTCGTTTTCGTTTTCACCAACGCAAAAAATTATATGAAGATTATTTGCAAGTGCTGCTTTGATTTTTTCCCCTATAAGCTCGTTTGATTCATCAAAATAGGTTTTGCGTTCACTGTGCCCCAAAATAACGTAGTCGGCGCCGGAATTTTTTAGCATTTTGGGTGATATTTCCCCCGTAAATGCTCCTGAGTTTTTAAAGTGGCAATTTTGTCCGCCTATTTTTGCAGTGGATCCCTTTAATTTTTCCGCCATGCAGTAAATAGAAGTAAAAGGAGGACAAAATATAACCTTAGATTTAAAATTTTGCTTTTTGTTTAAAAATTCAGAAGCATATTTAATTGTTTCGCTTGGCGTTTGGTTCATTTTAAAATTAGCTGCAATTATTTTGCTCATTTTGTTCTTCCTTCTTTCTGTGCAAAAATTCCCCTTAAGTAAAATCAAGGGGAAAATATTTATTTTTCGTCAATTGCTTCAAGCGCCGGGAAGGATTTTCCTTCTAAAAATTTAAGGGTTGCCCCTCCACCGGTGGAAATGTGAGTAACTTTGTCTTTAAACCCTAAGTTTTGAATTGCCGCAGCAGAATCTCCGCCGCCGATTATAGATGTTGCTTCGCTGTTTGCAACAGCCCTTGCGATTCCGGCTGTTCCTTTTTGAAAGTTTTTCCATTCATATACACCCAGAGGCCCATTCCAGATTATGGTTTTTGCTTTTAAGATAGTTTCCGAAAAAAGTTTTACTGTTTTTTGGCCTATATCAAGGCCGGTCCAACCGTTTGGAATTTTATCTGAATCAACTGTTTTAAATTCCGTGTCTGCGCTGTATTTTAATCCCACCACATTGTCCAAAGGCAAAAGTATTTTAACTCCTTTTTCTTTTGCTTTTGCCATTATGTTTTTGGCCAGGCTTATTTTGTCTTTTTCGCAAATCGAATCTCCCACAGAATACCCTAAGGCGTTTGTAAAAGTATAAGACATTCCGCCGCCAATGATCAGGGTGTCCACTTTTTCCATCAAATTGTTTATAACTTCTATTTTGTCTGATATTTTAGCTCCACCCAAGATGGCAACAAATGGCCTTTTGGGTGATTTTAAAGCGCTGCCTAGTATTTTTATTTCTTTTTCTACCAAAAAGCCGCAAGCAGAGGGAAGATACTTTGTTATGCCAACCGTTGAAGCGTGCGCTCTGTGGCAAACCGCAAAAGCATCGTTTATATACACGTCTGCAAGAGAGGCAAGATATTTGGAAAAATTTTCGTCGTTTTCGCATTCTCTTTCGTCAAATCGAATATTTTCCAGCATGCAAACATCGCCAAAATTAAGCTTGACAATAGTTTTTTTGGTGTTTTCTCCTTCGATTTCCGGTAAAAGTTTTATTTCTTTTCCCAGAACTTTAGATAAATAATTTGCAATGGGTTTTAATGAAAATTTGCTGTCATTTTTGCTTTTTGGCCTGCCAAGATGGGAACAGATAATTATTTTTGAATTATTTTCTATTAGATATTTTATGGTTTTTAAAGATTCATCAATTTTTTTAGTGTCAATAATATTAAGTTTAGAATCTAAAGGTACATTAAGGTCGCAGCGTAAAAAAACAGTTCTGTTTTTTACGTTTATATCGGTAATGCTTTTTTTATTTAAATAATTCATCGTATGTTCCTTTCTTTTTTGCAATACGAATTTTTTAAGTATGCATGTATTATATATGTAATGGAAAAATCTTTCAAGTGCAGGGCTAAAGTTTAGCCCTTAAAAATAATTAACCGGCCATTTAAAACGACCGGTAATTAAATTTTTAGCCCCTGCAGCTACAAGTTGACCTCTGATCGGTGGGTGTAAAGTTTCCGTTTTTTATTTGCCCTGTAAAAATGTTTCTACAAAATATGTTAGTGGGTAAATTTTTTAAAAAACATCTTGAGTTTTGTTTGCAGCAGTTTCTGTTCATTTTATCACTCCTTATGGGAATATCTATACTTCCCATATTATATTTTATGAAAGCTTAATCCGTTTTGTCACATCTATTTTTAAATGTTATGCATTTACTATTTTTATTAATACAATATTTTTCGAAAATTCATCTAAATTTAAGTTGAAAAATTGATTTATTTGTAGAATAAAAATTAATGCACATATGAAAAATAAATTATGTGGAAAAAATTGTTGAAATTGTTAATAGTGTAAAATTTTATACTCTTTTTTTATATCGAATACATACTTTGGCTACTGTTAAGATTTTGATATTCATGATTTTTATTTTCTTGAAAAAAACAAATAACCATGCGGCTTTTAGCTGCATGGTTATGTTAAAAATATTAAGATGTTTTTATCTGTTTTTAAATATAGACATTATGTCATAAAAGCTGTCATCATCATTTGAGTCTGAGTCATTATTTGCAGGGGCCGGTGAAAAATGATTTCCGGTTCCAGCTTTTCCAAATGGTAGTTTGGTTGCATTTTGTGGAGCTGGCATGTAGGATTCTCTGGTTGAAAATCCTGTTGCGATTACTGTTACGCTGATTTCATCGTCCATTTTTTCGTCAAACGCAGCACCCCAAATGATGTTTGCATCTTTGTCGGCTTGTTGTGCAATAAGCGAGGAAGCTGTTTCGATTTCGTCAAGTCCGATGTCAGGAGATGCTGTGATATTAACAATAACACCTTTTGCGCCGTTAATAGCAGTTTCGAGCAGAGGACTGGAAATTGCCATGTTAGCGGCTTCTTCGGCTTTGTCTTTGCCCGAAGCACGTCCAACGCCCATGTGTGCGTATCCTGCATCTTTCATGATTGCCGTAACGTCAGCAAAGTCAAGGTTTACAAGACCCGGGAGTAAGATTAAATCGGAAATGCTTTGTACGCCTTGTCTTAAAACATCGTCAGCAACAATAAATGCATTCATTAATGTTATTCTTTGTTGGCTTGCAAGTTTTAATCTTTCATTTGGTATTACAACAAGCGAATCTACTTGGTCTCTCAGCTCAGCGATACCGGATTCGGCTTGCGCCATTCTTTTTGCACCTTCAAAACCAAAAGGCTTAGTTACAATACCGATTGTAAGTATGCCCATTTCTCTGGCTATGCCTGCAACTATCGGTGCGGCACCTGTTCCGGTTCCGCCGCCCATTCCTGCAGTAATGAACACCATGTCTGCACCTTTTAAAGCGGCTATAATCTCGTCGCGGCTTTCTTCTGCGGCTCTTTGACCGATTTCAGGCTTGGAACCTGCGCCTTTTCCTTTTGTAATTTTTTCACCTATTTGAATTTTTTGGGTGGCTTTTGAACGCATCAGGGCTTGTCTATCTGTATTTATACAAATAAATTCAACGCACTTTACGCCCGAATCCACCATTCGGTTAACAGCATTTCCGCCGCCTCCGCCGACTCCAATTACTTTTATTTTTACTACGTCTTCTGCATTATTATCGAACTCGAAACCCATTACAATTACAACCTCCACTTTTAAATTTTTTATTATTTTAGATTTAATTTGTTTCAAATTATGTAATATAAAAGTTTTCAACTTAGTATATCATATAATTATATGTTTTTCAACAAAAATAAAAAAAATTTTTCTCGTTTTTTTTGGTTTTAATAATTTTTATTTATAAAAAATACAAATTGACAAATTTATTTTTATTTTTTATAATTATCTAATAGTTTATTTTTTAAAAACTTAAATATCAAATTTTAAAAAAGAAAGGAGAAGTATTCATGAGAAAAATTTTTTCTTTAGTCAAAAAAGTTTTATCTTTTTTATTGGTTTTGTGTTTCTTAAATACTTGTTTTTTAAAAGTTGGGGCAGGCTTTTATGATTTTACCGAGAAATTTTATAATTCCCTATATGACTATCATGAATTCCGGATTTTTAAAAATTTTGAAATGTATTTGAAAGAAAATGCAACAGAGAAAAGCAATCGTGTTAAAAAAGAGTTTTTTAAAGCAATTAATGATGAAGAAAATGTACGTAAAATTAAAAAAATAGGTATACAAAATATTTTCCGTTATATTTTAGACTGCTCTATTTTAAAAGTTTTTGGCAAAATAAGTTTGGACGATCCAGAATCTGTTAAATTGGCTGCTATTTCTTTGGGCGAAGATTTTAAAGAAACAGAAAAATATATGCGCCAAAATGAAATATCCAGTATTACATATGATATATAAAACATATAAAGGAAAAATAATACACAAAAGTGCTAAAAGTCACGTTTTATGTGGCTTTTTTCTTATAATATGCTTGCTTCCAAATATTCGTCAAGTTCTTTATCTTCTCTCTTTTTCTTTTTATCGATTATTATTAAAACGGTGGCAACCACAGAAGCAATCGTTACCAAAGAAGCAATTATTCCCACTAAAAACGCAAAGCTGATTTTACTTTTCTTTTCCATAAAAACTCTCCTTAAAGTTTAGTCGTTTTAATTTTACACAAATTACCAAGTGTAGTCAAACAAAAATTATTTTTTAGAAATTTTAAAGATTTTTTCTAAGTTAATTTTGGATACATAATCATAAATAATTAAAGAAATTAAAATTAAAGCAATCGAAAGTAAAACTATTACAGGACTAAATTCTAAAACGAATAAATCCGAAAATTTAAATATTCCCACAACAAAACTTATTGCAACGAACCAAAGAAGCGATTTTCTGAGTCTGTTTAATGGTACGGAGATTTTATAAAGCAGTACCGTTCCTATAAATCCTGTTATTATTACTGCCAGAGTGGAGTATTTTTCGTAAGATAAATTGAATAAGAAGTAAAGAGCAACACATAAAATCAAAGCAGACATTATTGTAAGCGCCGCAGGCAGAGCTTTGCTTATTATATTTTTAAATAAATTTGCTTTTATGCGTTCTCGGTTTGGCTCTAACGCCAATATAAACGATGGTATTCCTATCGTTATGGCGCTTATGAGCGTCATTTGTATCGGAATGAATGGGTACGGTGCCGGGATAAATAAAAACAGCAGTGAAAGCAGGCAAGAGTAAATTGTTTTTACTAAGAAAAGCGAAGAAGAACGCTGTATGTTGTTTATGGCTATTCTTCCTTCTGCCACGGCATGAGGCATAGCGGAAAAATTGGAGTTTATTAATACTATGTGAGATATATTTCTTGTTATGTCACTTCCGCTGGCCATTGCCACACTGCAGTCAGATTCTTTCATTGCAAGCACGTCATTTACTCCGTCACCTACCATTGCAACGGTTTTGCCGTCGGATTTTAAAGCTTTTATTATTTGCTGTTTTTGCGAAGGCGTTACTCTTCCAAAAATAGTATATTTTTTGGCGGCTTCTCGTATTTCTTCGTCTGTTTTTAGATTTGAAACGTCGATATATGATTCGTGATTACTAAGGTTAACTCTTTTTGCAATTTTAGATACTGTTTCCGGGTTATCTCCCGAAATAACTTTAATGTCTACTCCTTGTTTTTTAAAGAAATTCAGGGTTTTTTCCGCATTTATTCGTATTTTGTCTTTTATTAATACAAAACCTATCAGATTAATATCTTCCGGAATATTCCCATTTTGAAATTTGTTTTCCGAATGAACTACGGTTAAAATTCGGAAATCATCGGAAAAGCTTTTTACTTTGTTTTTTATTTTGGAATAATTTTTACCAAATATAAACTCGCCGGCGCCCATTATTATTGTACCTTTGCCTTCAATTTCCGCACCGGACCATTTTCTTTCGGAAGAAAATGGAATTATTTCTTTAACTTTTAGGTTTTCTTTGCATGTTGGTACATAGTTTTTAATAGCTTTAAATGTTTCGTTGGTGTCGTTTAAAACTGACGTTAATGCGCTAAGTGATGATTTTAATTCTTCCTGGGTTGTGCTGTTTTCCGGTACGATTTCTTGAACTTCAAAGGTCCCCTCGGTGATTGTTCCGGTTTTATCCAGGCAAAGTGTGTTTACTCTTGCCAGGGTTTCCAGGCAGTAAATATCTTGCACTAAAACTTTGTATTTAGAAAGTTTAACTACGCCCACTGCTAAAATTGTGCTTGTAAGTAGAACCAGTCCCTCCGGTATCATGCCGGTGAGGGCTGCCGTGGTGGTTATTATTGCCGAAGTGTAGTCGTGCCCAGAGGACGTTAACTGCCTGTAAAAAAGGAGCGCGCCGATTGGAATAATTGCCAGAGATATGATTTTAATTATCTTGTTTACCGTGGTCATTATTTCAGATTTGGTTTTTTTGATGTATTTAAGGTCTTTTAAAAGAGTGGAAGAATAATTGTTTTTCCCTACATGCTCAGTTTGTGCCGTGCAACTGCCGCTTACAATGTAACTCCCTGAAAGCAGCATATCCCCAGGCCTTTTTACAATCAAATCCGGCTCGCCAGTTAATAAAGATTCGTTTACTTCGCATTTCCCGCTTTTTATTACGGAATCTGCAACTATTTGATTTCCGGGTTCAAATAAAATTATATCGTCTAGCACTACTTTTTCTATTTTAATTTTGTTTTTTTTGCCGTTTCTAAGGACCACCGCGTGGCTGGAAGAAATTAAATTTAGCCGTTCGATGGTTTTTTTTGCTCTTATTTCTTGGATTATTCCAATTACGGCATTGCATATTACAACTCCCATAAACATAAGATTTCTATATGAACCGACACACAAAACAGCAACTGCCAAGATAAGATTTATAAGGTTAAACAAAGTCAGAGCATTGTCTTTAATTATCTTGGAAGTTGGCTTTGTGGATACGGATTTATCTACATTTATCAGCCCATCTGAAATTCGCTCTTTTACTTCTTTTGTGCTTAGCCCAAAATCAATCGGGGGATTGTAACGCTTTATTTTTAATGAATTGTTTTCCATGTTCTTCTCCCAAAATAAAAATTAATCTGTAATAAATTATAAATGTTTAAATTATTTAGTCAATTAAAAATTTAGAAAGGGGATAACAAATTAATGCTTTGCAGAATAGTAGATATGAAAAACAAAGAGGTTATAAGTGTAAAAGACGGCTGCAGGATTGGCTGCGTTAATGATGTTGAAATAGATATGAAATGCGCAAAGCTGGTTTCGATTATAGTTTATGGCAAGCTGAAATTTTTTGGGATTTTCGGCCGTGAAGACGATATAGTTATAAAATGGGAAAACATAGAAGTTATTGGCGATGATACAATTCTTGTCAGAGATAATCCTCTTTGCCGCCGAAAAAGAAAGCACAAATGGTTTTGGCCAAAATTTTTTAATTAGTTAGGTCTAACATTTTAAGAGGAATGTAAAATATTATGTCGTCCCACTCTTCGGGGCTCAGATTTTGCAGAAATTCTTTTTTTACATAAATAACAAAGTTAAGATTTTTTTGCCTTTTTGACCAAATTTCTTTAGAAAAGCCAAGCGGTTTGCTAAGTTTTATGCGATTATCCATTATAAACATATTTAAGCCTATTTTTTCAGAATCTTCTTTGTAAGATTGCTTTAATAAAATTTTTTCTTCTAATTCTTCTAAATAATTTGTTAAACAGTCGGTATTTAAAATTCTGATTAAATATCCGGGTGAAGGGTAGTTGTAATAAAAATTATGGTCAAAGGATAATAAAAGAGCGTAGTATTTATGTGTTTGTGGAGTATATGGGTCGCTTTCGTTTTCAATTACCATGGTTTTAAAAAATTCAGATAAATTATCTATATCTATAAGATACGGGTTTAAATCAACATAACTATTGTTATCCCATTCTTCATCGGATTCGTCATAAGGGTCGTTTTTGTACGGCCCATAGATGGGTTTTGATTTTTTATTTATTGGGTTAGAATCCTTAGGTTTTTTGGGGGTTTTCTTGCTAATTATAACTCCACTTTCAGTTATTATTTCAATTAATTTAAATTCTTCGTTTTCGTAAAAACGAAGAATTTTGGATTTTTGGTGTTGAGTGGTACTAGGAGAAGTTATTTTTTTGTAATTTCTTTGCGTTTCTTCAATCGTGGGTTCATTTAAGTAAGATAATTTTCCGTGTGGTTCGAAGTATCGATTTGATTTTTTAAATTTATTATTCTTGCCGGATAATTTTGGCCCTACTGCAGAAGTATAAGTTTTGGTGTGTTCATGTTGTTTGCTACCGTGATTTTTAGCCGGTTTCATAGAAAGCACGCTATTATTTAAGTATAAAAATCCAAAAATAATAATTATTATTTTTAATACTAACTTTTTGTTTGCGTTTTTTTCCATAATTTTCATCTCTCTTTTTAATATATTGTTATAAAATGGCATATGCTTCCAATTAATACAAAAACATGCCATATACTGTGGATATATTTTTTCTTTTTCCCAATTACATATAATGCAGCCCCTATAGTATAAAAAACACCGCCTGAAATTAACCATTTAAGCTGAAAAAAGCTAAGATTTTGCCATGTGGGTTTTGCTATTAATATTATGCTCCAACCCATTGTTATGTATAAAATAAGTGAGATTTTTTCAAATTTATTTATGCTGATTATATTTAAAACTATTCCGGTTAATGCTGCTGCCCACACAGCATAAAGAACGATCCATGAAAGTGTATTTTTTATAAGCAGAGCGCAAATAGGTGTGTATGTTCCGGCTATTAGCAAAAATATTGAGCAGTGGTCGAATTTTCTTAGAATATTTTTTGTTTTTCCCGAAGTTATACTGTGGTATAAAGTGGACGACAGGTATAAAAACATAAGGGAAAAGCCGTAAATACTCATTATAATCATGTTTTTATAATTATTTTGATGTTTTTGCATTAAAAACACAAATGCTGCAATAGAAAAAATAAATCCGATTCCATGAGAAACAGAATTTAAAATTTCTTCTGAAGTGCTATATTTTGGCAGAGCAATATTTTTAAGTTTTTTCATTTTAAAATACCTTTCAAAAAAATTAATACTATTTTTGATTATATACCATTAAGGGTTATTTGAGTAGATTAAAGTTTTAAAATTTATTTTTTGATCATAAATATGTGTTAAGGAGTGAGTTTTTTGAATTATAATAATATTTTTGATAAGTTTAAAGGTAAATATGTATTTTACATTACATGTGCTTTAAGCGCTGTTATGGCTTCGGCCCTGGCTTTTGTGGCGTATGGAGAGATAAATTCCAAAGCCGGCAACGATTCGGGTTACAAAATTGTTTTGGACCCGGGACATGGAGGAGAAGACGGCGGCGCAGTGGGGCAAGAGGGCATAGTGGAAAAAGATATAAACTTAAAAATAGCACTGAAATTAAAGGATCTTTTGACGTCAGCAGGTTACGACGTGGTAATGACACGTGAAGAAGACGAAGCAATTTACGACGACTCCGCAGAAACGCTGCGAGAAAAAAAGCGTTCGGATTTAAACAATCGTGCTCAAATAATAGAAAAAAACAGCAGTAACAAAACGATATTTGTAAGCGTTCATCAAAATAAATTTCCCGACCCAAAGTACTTCGGTACGCAAATATTTTATTCAAAAAATGACCAAAAAAGCGAAAAATTAGCTTCTAGCATAAAAGATTCCGTGGTTGGTTTTTTGCAGTCGCAAAATACCCGTGAGATAAAACCCGCAAACAAAAAAATTTTTCTTTTAAATAAAGCACAAATTCCTGCTGTTGTAGTGGAATGTGGTTTTTTATCTAATGAAGAAGAAGCAAAAAAATTATCAAGCAGTAACTATCAATCAAAAATGGCGTTTAGTATTTATTGCGGAATAATAAACTATTTTATTAATAATCCTTGATTTTGTGCAGATACTTTCTTATAATCAAAATTATCTGAGAATAATAAAAAGAAAAGGAAAATAAAAATCATGAAAAAAGTAAAAAATGTTTTTGTTTGTTCGCAGTGTGGTTATGAATCTGCAAAATGGAACGGAATTTGCCCTTCTTGCGGTGGCGGAAATACAATGGTTGAAGAAATCAGAGAAATGTCTTCCAAGAGTAAAACATCATTCCCAAAAATTACGGCTTCAAATATGTTGGAAGTTTCGATAAACAGCATTGATATAAACGACGAAACAAGATACCACACGGGTTTTAAAGAGCTGGACAGAGTTTTTGGCGGAGGAATAGTAAAAGGCTCGATTTCTCTTTTGGGCGGAACCCCGGGAATAGGTAAATCCACACTTTTGCTTCAAATATGCAGCTATTTGGATAAAAATTTAAAAATACTTTATATTTCCGGTGAAGAATCCAAACGGCAAATCAAGATGAGAGCCGCACGTTTGGGAGTAAGCAACGAAAATCTTTATATAATAACGGAAACAAATATAAATTTAATAGCTTCCGAAATTGAATTTACGCACCCGGATTTGGTTATAGTTGACTCCATACAGACAATGTCTAACCCTGATTCTTCAACATTTCCGGGTAGTGTATCGCAGGTAAAAGAATGTGCAAATGTGTTTTTAAAGCTTTCTAAATCGCTTGATATTACGACTATTTTAATAGGGCATGTAAATAAAGACGGCGCTATTGCTGGCCCGAAAGTCTTGGAGCATATGGTTGATGCGGTGCTTTATTTTGAGGGCGACAGCCAAATGTCTTACAGAATTTTGCGCACGGTAAAAAACAGGCATGGTTCCACAAATGAAATAGGTGTATTTCGTATGGACAACGTTGGATTAAAAGAAGTTGGAAATCCTTCTGAAATGCTTCTTTCAGGGAAGCCTCATGGTGTACCCGGAATATGCGTTGCGTGTACTGTGGAGGGTTCTCGGCCAATTTTAACAGAAGTTCAAGGCCTTGTTACACCCACAAGCTTTGGCAACCCAAGAAGAATGGCCACGGGCTTTGATTATAATCGCATGTCGCTCATTTTAGCGGTTTTGGAAAAACGCTGCGGGTACTTTTTTTCTTCAATGGACGCATATGTAAATGTTGTGGGTGGGATTAAGCTTGATGAACCTGCTGCGGATCTTTCTGTGGCAATAACTCTGGTTTCCAGCTTAAAAGACATTGTTGTAAATGACAGTGTAATAGCTTTTGGTGAAATTGGTCTTGCAGGAGAAATTCGTTCTGTGCCGCATTGTGAACTAAGAGTGCAAGAAGCAGAGCGTTTAGGCTTTGAAAAATGCATTATTCCTTACTATAATTTTAAATCGATGAGTAATTTATCAAAATATAAAATAAAAATAGTTGATGCAAAAAACGTTCGGGAAGCGGTAGAAGCGGCAATGAATTAGTGCTTGCAAAAATAATCTCCCATATAAAAAGAATATATTCCGGTTTCAAAAACGTCGGTTTCTTCTGTGCCGGAAAGTGCATATTTGTATATTTCCAGCTGTTTGGCATATTTTTCGTAAAGAGTCGAAAGGTTGTTTGTTTTGTCCGTTTTGTAGTCCACTATAATGTATTTTCCGTTTTCTTTAAATGCGCAGTCCAGCGCGCCTTCAACCACTATGTTTTCCGTTTGGTTTGTTTCTTTAAATATGTACTTTGCGGGCAAACTGACAGAAAATCTGTGCTCACGCAGAACTTTTTCGCTTTTTAAAATTCGGCCAAATAAATCCGATTTTGTAAATTGCACCAGAGCCGGTCTGTCTAGATTTTTGACTTCTTCTTTGCTTAAAAATTTGTTTTCGTAAAGGTAGTTTATTTCGTAATCAATTCCATAATTGGCAACATTATTAAAATCTAAATAACACATAAAATTGTGCATAGCGGTTCCCCTGGAAGAGGGAGCCATTTTTTCGCCAAGCAAAAACGCCGGGCAAGATGATGCGATGTATTCCTTCCATTTTTCGCCGCTTGCAAGTTTAGATGCTGCTATTTTTAGCGGCAAATTTTCTTTTGGTTTGGAACTCCTAATAAAATCAAACCTTTTTTGAAATTTTTCTAGAAGTTTTTCGTCTATTTGCGGGGAATTATCGGTTGCCTCTTGAGTTTGCTTGTTTTTTTCTTCGTGTTCGATTTCTTCTGAAAAATCATCTATAAAATCGATGTTTATGTTTAAATTTGGGTAGTTTTCTTCTGAGATTTCTTCCGGTAAACCGACAATATTGCAAAGTTTGTTTCTCATACTGCTTTTCATGATGGATAAAAATATCCACTGCGAAAAAGAAGATGCGTTTTTGATTATATAAGGGTTGCTTTTTGCGCTGCAAAGCGATAAATCCAGAAATTTTTTAAGTTTTTTTTGCGGATTTTCAAAAGACGTAATTAAAATAAGTTTTTCCTTTGCTCTGGTAAGCGCCACGTAGAGTATGCGCAGTTCTTCGCCAATGGATTCGGATTTATTTTGCAAATATATGGATTTTCTTATTATGTTGTCGCACTTTACGGAGGCTTCTTCGTCTTTTAGTTTCGTCCCGATTCCAAGCTCGCTGTGAATAAGCACGCTGTTTTTATCTTGATTAAATTGCCCGGAACAGTCCGCTAAAATACAAACGGGGAATTCAAGACCTTTGGATTTGTGTATGCTCATTATTTTAACGGTGTTGTCATCGCCAAAAAAACTTGGTGCGGGGTTGAGGTCGTCGCCTTTTTCTTTAATGCTTCTTATAAATTTTAAAAATCCTCCAAGTCCGCCGTGTGAATTTGCTTCATATTTTTTTGCGTATTCCATAAAGTATATTAAATTTGCTTTTTTTGTTTCTCCTTTTTCCATAGCGCTGAAAATTTCGGGAAAATTTATGTCTTTGTATATGTAGTCTATTAATTCATCGCATGAGCAGCCGCTTGATATATTTCTGTAATGTTCGATTTTGTTTATGAAGTCAAGAAATTTTTTATTGCCGTTTTCTGCGCTTTTTTTAATTGTAAAATAAAGGGGTTCAGATGTGCCCCCAGCTCTTATGGCGCTTATTTCGTCAATGGTAAAATCAAAAACGGGGTTAATCATTGCGCCCATTAGCGGAATATCTTGAATGGGGTTGTTTATAATTTCCAAAAGCGAGAGTATGGAAGTTATTTCTTTTGTGGGCAAAAATTTTTCTTCCATTTCCGCTTTGCAGGGTATGCCGCATTTAAAAAGTTCTTTGGCGTAAATATGCGCTTTTTTGTTTGCGCTTCTTAACAAAATGCAAAAATCGGAAAACTTAAAGTTGTTTTTTGCCGCAGAATTTTCAAATGCCATTTCGGCTATTGTTTTTGCAATAACTCTAGCTTCGGTTATATATCTATCTTCTTGGCTGCTGTCTAAATTTATAATTTTTAAATCTACCGAATTTTGCGCGTCTTGATTTTCCGGCTGATTTAAACCGCAGACTAATTTTTCTTCTTGATTATACTCTATTTCGGCCGAGTTTTTGGACATTAAATTTTCAAAAATAAAATTTATAAAGTCAATAACGCCGCTTTGACTGCGAAAGTTCTTTTTAAGAATTATTTTTGCGGGGTAAGATGGATTGTCACTGTTAAAATCACCGAATATATCTTTCTTTTTAATAAATATTTCGGGCTTAGATTGCCTGAATTTATAAATGCTTTGTTTAACATCGCCAACCATAAAGATGTTGCTTTCATTTTTGGTTATCATTTTAAAAATCATGTCTTGAATTTCGTTTATGTCTTGGTATTCGTCCACCATTATTTCTTTGAACTGCAAAGAAAGTTCTTCGGCAATTTGGCTTTTTTTAATTTCACCATTTTCGATTTTTGTAAGCAGTTTTATAGTCAGATGTTCAATATCGCTAAAGCTTAAAATGTTTTTTTCAAGCTTTAAATTAAAAATTTCGTTTTCATAGTAAGTTACCACTTCGAATAATGTTTTAAGCATATTATAAGTGTTTTGTTGGGCGGTTTCGTTTTCTTGGCGCGGAGTGCAGATGTAGTTTTTTAATTTGCAAATTAAATTTTTAACATAGTCCCTGGCTTCTTTTACTTGGTCTTTAACTGTTTTGTCTTCGGGGTTTTTAACCTGTTTGAGCGAAGAAAATGAAAAAGAAGATAGTATGTTATAAATCTCGTCGTAATTTTTTGAAATAGCTTTAGATTTAAGGTCACATACTTTGTTTAAATCATCTTTTAAAATTTGCTCGTAGGAATTTTTTATGTTTGTGAAATTGTCTATTGCTTTTAGAGTGTTTAAAATAATATTTTCGCAGGCGTTTGCAGTGTTAAGGGTGTGGCTTATCATCAAAGATTCCCATTTGGACGCATTTTTTCCGTTTGGTTTATATAAATCAAGAATTTTATCCATCCATATTTTAGGCATAGGCACAGAGCGGGTGAAATCGTATATTTGTTCGATGATTTTAATGAGTTCGCCATCGTTTTTTTCGTTTGTTAAAAGGCTTACAAGGTTTAAAAAGTTGTTGCCGCTGTCTTCATAAAAATAACCAAGAGTGGTTTCTGCCGCTTGGCCTTTTATAATTTTGATTTCTGCTTCATCGGCAATTTTGAAATTTGGGGAGATATTTAAAGCAAAAAAGTTTTCTTTTACAAGGTTTAAACAAAAGCTGTCTATTGTACCGATTTTGGCGGATTTCAAAAGCATTTGCTGGCGAAAAAGGTTGCTGTTTTGCGGATTTTTTAAAATCATTTTTGAAAGTTTAGAAGAAATTCTGTTTTTCATTTCCTGCGCTGCCGTGTTTGTAAAAGTTACAATTAAAAAATCGGTAATGTCCGTTGGGTTGGTTTCGTTTGTTATGGCGTTAATTACCCTTTGCACAAGCACAGACGTTTTCCCTGAACCCGCCGCAGCAGACACTAAAACTGTGCCGCCTGTGGACTCAATAGCATTTTTTTGGTCTTCTGTCCAGTTATTGCCCATTTTTTAATTCACCGCCTTCGTTTGCCATTATTTCAAGTGATTCTTTATTGTTGCATTTTGTGGGTATTTCAGTAAATTCATTTTTTTCGTAGCAACAAACAGGAAAATATTCGCACCAATCGCAAGATGTTTTCCCGCCACATTCTACGGGGCTTTCTGAAATATCTCCGCTTTTTAGCGTGGCGGCCATATTAACAATCATTTTTTTAATGTGTGTGTATATATTTTCCATATCTTGCAAATTTGCAAGGGAGTTGCTGCTCAGTGTGTCGTCTTTTATTTTTGCGGGTATAAAAATTCCTTTTCCGTCCGGCTCCATTTCTTTTATTATGCTTATATTATCCAGTAAAAGTCCGTTCATTTGGAGCTCTTTTTGAATTTCCGCTTTTGCTTTTTCCATTTCTTTTTCGCTTTGGTTTAAAGATTCTCCCACAGGCTTTAATGCTTTAAAATACAGCACTCCTGCCGGAATGACTTTGCCGTATTTTTTTTCACCGTTTTTTTGTAAGGAAAAAAGATAAATAAGCATTTGCATGTTAATTCCGTAAAGTACGTCGGAAAGTTTGAATTTTTGAGCCCCGGTTTTGTAGTCAATAACGCGCAAATAGCACTTGCCGGAATTTTCAAAGGTGTCCACTCTGTCGATTTTTCCTTCCACCGTTATTTTTGTGCCGTCTTTTGCGGAAAAAATCAGTGGTTTGACTTTGCTTTTATTTGAAATTTCCAGCTCTAAATCTGAAACCAAAAAAGAAGTTTGCTTAAATTCTTCTTTAAAATGGTTTATTAAATAAAATACGGATTTTTTTGTTTTTTCCAGTGTATAAAGAAATCTTTTTGATTTATTTTTTAGCATGCCGAGTTTTGTATTTATAAATTCATTTGTAAAAAGGTCTATTTCTGCTTTTATTTTTTCGCCAGGAAGCGTGGCAAGCTTCTTTTGCGGGAATTTTTTCAGTATTTTTTCCAGTATAAAATGCACGATGTTCCCGTATGCAATGCTGTCGAATTTAGCGGGGGTATTGTTTTTTAAGCTTAGCAAATATTTGCAAAAATAGCCGAATCTGCATTTGTAGAATTTTTCTATTTGAGAGGCCGAAATTTTTAAATTTTTTCCTATTAAATCGGCGGCGTTTCGTGGGTTTTCAAAGGAAAGCGGCTCGTTTTTTGCTGCTTTTTTTATTAGCAAAACTTTGTTTTTTTCTTTGTTTAAAAAGTATTTTTCCAAACATTTTACTGTGGAAGATTGATTTTTGTGGTTTTGTGCGTACCACTCAAAAGCCGATTTTTCGCACCATATCATTTCTTCTTCCGGCATAATTTTTTTGTTTAAAATTTTTGTTTTCGGGAAGATTTCTATTACTTCTTTGATTATTTCCGAAGGAAGTTTTTCGCCCGAGGAGTTCCAAGAAATAAAAAGCTTTTCCGTGGCGGACGTCAGCGCTAAATAAGCCAAATATTTTTCTTTTTGAACAAAACTTTGGGCGCTGTTTTTTAGCTCTATTCCCAAAGAAAGAATGTGAGAAATTTCCGGTTCGGTAAAAATTTTGGATTCCGGCGGCGATTTTGGGAATTCTCCGTCTTCTGCACCTACAATAAACACGACTTTTGAATTAAAAATTCTCATACGATTAACGCAACCAATGGTTACGCTGTTTGTGTTTTGCGGGATAGACGAAAAATCGGCAAACTCCAAAGAGCATTTTAAAATTTCTTTGTATTTTTTTAAGGGTAAATTTGTAAATTTAAACGTGGTAGCTATTTCATTTAAAATATCCATTAAAATATCCCATAATCTTGCGGTTTGTTCGGATAATTGGATTTTTCCTTCATTAAATAAATCAAGGCAGTATTTTTGCAGATTTTTTGGGGTGTTTACTTCTGTTAAAAATGAATATATTGCTTTGGCAAACTGCATTCCGTTTGGGTTTTTGATTTTGGTTTTCAAATTTTTAAGTGGAGTAATAATAATTTTTCTAAGGCTGTTTAGTTTTTCCAGAAGTTTTTTGTCGTCTTCGCTAAAATCTTCTTTAAATCCTTCCGGGTGCATGGAAAAATCCGCAAGCCAGTCGTTCCCTTTTATATCCCACAAAAAAATATAATTCTCGATTAAAGAAATTTCTTCTGTGGATAGATCCGTAAGACCTGTTTTTAAATATCTTAAAATATTCTCTGAATTGTAGTAAGATTCGGCACAATCAAGCACTGCCAGCACCAAACCGATAAGGTTTTTATTGAATATTTTTTCATTTGAATCCAAAAAATAAGGAATTTCGTAGTTTTTAAAAATACTTTTGAAAGCATTTTCATATGTTTCCATATCTCGAGTTATAACCGTAAAATCGCTGTATTTGTACCCGTTTTCGGTAATAAGTTTTTGAATGGTTCTTGCAATGTATTTGCACTCTTCAAATGCGGTATATGCGCTGTAAATTTTTATATTTTGCGGAATAATTTCTGATTTTTGTTTTATCGGCCTGAATAAATTATCTTCTAAAAATGATATTTCTTCAGAAATTTTTGGTGGTTTAAGGTCATTTTCCGGTGGGGTTATAAAATTAGTTTTAATTTTGTTTTTTTGTGCCAAATTTTTTAGAGTGTTAACTGTTTTTTGTGTGTGATAAAAAAGATTATGGTCAGGGTTTTCTGAGTCTTCGCACGGCATTTTAAATGCTATGTACATATCTTTTGCTTGAAAGGTTAAAAGCTCGAGTATAGCGGTTTGTTGGGCAGTAAAGTCCGTGAATTCATCTACAAAAACAGTGTAATTTTTAAAAACATTTTTTTCTTTTATTATTTTTTCGGCCAAATTTAAGCCGTCTAAGGTGTCGTTTAATTCGCCTTTGGTTATAAGTTCGTAGTTTTCTTTAATTATTTCTATTTCGGATATTTTTTGTTTAAGTATATTTTTGTTTGTAAGATTTTTGATTTTTTCCAGCATTTCTGCGGATATTTTTTCGGATTTAAACTCCATTAAAGCATCCAGTATTAAAGATGCGGTGTTTGTGTCGCCAACGCTTTTTTTGTAAAGCTCAAGTTTTGGTTCGGATATTTGAAGTGCGAGATTAATAAGCATAACTTTTTTTATTTCGCTGATTTGTTTTAAAGGTGGGATTTTTATTATTTGAGAAATAAAGTCATAGAGCCTGGAAAAGCTTATGACTTTTACTTTTTTAAAGTTTTTGTTGCCAAGTTTTTGCAGGAGTTTTTTTTCGTTGGCAAAGGAGCTTTGTTCGGGAACTAAGAATATGATGTTTTCATTTCCGCACATAGCTTTGTTTGTAAGGATATTTAGCAGTATTTCTGATTTTTGAACTCGGTTTAAAATAAAATTGAGCAAAACAAATCACCAGTTAAATATTAATTGAATTTGCTAAAAATGTCAATTTTGGGCGAAACGCTTATTTTTTTGTTCAAATTAGAAATTGACAACCGACAAAACTATAGTTAGAATTATATCCAAAATAAAGAAAGTGTGGTTGTTATATGAAAAAATTTATGGCGCTGTTAGTAATTGTTATTATGTTTTTACCTTGTGTTTTTGCGCACCCTGCAGAGAAAAATTCAGATGTTGAAAATGAAGAAATTGATGTTGTTTACACGTATGTAGATTTAACAGATGAAAATTTGCACAGAGACGGTGTGTCTACATGTAAAAAGGATTATAGCAATGAAGAGCTTAGGTATTCGCTTAGGTCTGTGCTTCAAAACATTCCGTGGGTAAGAAAAATATTTATAATAATGCCCAACGACAAAGTTAAATTTTTAAAAGATAAAAGCAAAATAAGCGATAAAATAGTTTATATAAAAGACAAAGATTTACTGGGGTTCGACAGCTCGTCTTCCGTGAGCTTTGAATTTAATTTCTGGCGCTTAAAAGATTTTGGCTGCTCGGAAAACTTTATATATATGAACGATGATTTTTTCATAGGGAAACCCCTGAAGAAAAGCGACTTTTTCTACAGAAACGAAGAAGGAAAAGTGGTCCCTTATGTGCTTTACGGAAAAAATATAGATTATGGCCAGTATGGTAACGTAAGAAATTATTGGTATGATTTAAAAAAAGATATAAACTCGTTGAGCCCGCATTCAAATAGTGGTTTTGAGTACCAAAGAATGTCGACTTTTATGTTTTTGTACGACAAGGTGTTTAGCCGAGATATAAAAGCGCCAAGTGAAGATTTGAATTATTTTCCGCACAATGCTTTGGGTGAAAATTTAACAGATCTTAAAGAAATATATGACTTGGTTTTTAATAACTATGAGCATGCAAACGAATGTTTGTTTGCCAGATCTAGGAATAATTACGGATTTCAGCATCAAACTATGTACTGCTTTTATTTAATAAATAAGTATAATAGAAAACTGGGAAGTATTTTCGGGCCTTACATAGATTTGACAGATGCGTTTTTTGCAGATTATAGCAGCAGTCTTTTTTGTATTAATACAGGCGGAGATATTGATTATACGGAACTTGATTACACAAGAGCGAAAATAAAAATGGCAGAGCTTTTTCCAGAAAGGACAAAATATGAAAAGCCGGAAATATCGGAAGGTACTTACATGATAATAAGTAAGCTTAATTACAATAAGTGTTTGGATATAGAATGGGCAAGCCCCGAAAATTGTGCGAATTTGCATCTTTTTGAGCGAAATGATAGCGTTGCACAAAAATTTTACCTAAAATATAACTTCGACGGGACTTACACAATAATTCCAAAATGTTCGGGTAAAGCTGTTGACGTTGAAAGATCAGGAAGTGAAATGGGAACAAATATATGGCAATATGAGAAAAATGGTACTGACGCGCAAAAGTGGTATATTATCCCGGATAGGCAAGGGTATTTTCATATTGTTTCAAAGTGTAATGGCTTATCGCTTGATGTAAATGGTGCAATTGCAGAAGACTGGACAAATATTCAGTGCTGGGAAATAAACGATTCTGATGCGCAGAAATTTAAGTTTGTAAAATAAAATTTTAGAACTTGCAAAAATTAATAATTCTAATTTTCGCAATAAAAAAGGCCCACTATTAAAACGGGTCTTTAAAATTTTTGTTGCAGTGCAATTTTTTTGTAAATGATTATTTTTTTAGTTTTGCAATTTCAATTATATTTTTCATTGTTTTTCTACAATCTTTAGGCAACATATTTAATACATCTTCTTTTAATAATTCTTCCCCAATAGAATCTAAAAACATTTTATTTATATCGGGGTCATCTTTCCAGTAGTCCATTTCACAAAACCATTTTAAGAAGTTAACTTTTGCTGTGTCATTACTAAAGTAGCCGTTATTTTTCCAATCATTATATACATAATTTACGTTTGTTGCGTGGCTTTTTGAATGCTTATCGATTTTTGAATCGTGGCATAAAGAATTGTCATTACTGGTTCTGTATATATAAAAATGATTAGGAATACATACAATTTTGTTCGCTTTTGGGTTACATAACAAATTAAAAGCTTGATCTTCTCCGTATGAAGTCGATTCGTTAAATCTTATATTATTTCCCTTTATAAAACTGGTTTTGTAAAGCCCGCTCCAAACAACACCGTCCGGGAATTCTGGAAGCGGTATAAGGAAAAATTGACCTTTATTAAAAACTTCATTGAAAGAATCATGAACTACTATATCTGCATTTTCTGATTTTGCTTTATTGTAGCAAATTTCACAAGCATTTAAATCCAAAACGTCGTCTGAATCCATAAATTTTATATATTCGCCTTTGGCTAAATCTATTCCATTATTTCTTGTGGCGGAAACTCCGCTATTTTTTTGGTGAACGACATGTACCCGGGAATCTTTACTTGCATATTCATCAATTATGGCTCCGCTGTTATCTGGCGAGCCGTCATCAATACATATTATTTCAATATCTTTTAATGTTTGGTTTGTAGCACTGTACATACATTCTCGGATGTATTTTTCTACATTATATACAGGAATGATTATAGAAATTTTGGGTGTTTTATTATCTTGTGATTTCAAAAAGTTTTGCTGCTTTAAAAAAAATAATACAGATAAAATTAAAGCAACAAATGTTAGCATTAAAAATAAAGTTTTTTTATTTTTCATATTATTATTTATCCCCTTTAAAGTTAAGCATTAATTTGTTTTAGCGATGCACTGTTTTTTTAATCTAATGCCAAATAATTTACTGGTTGCCCAAAAAATAACAACTGTATGTTCTATTATATTCGACAAATCAAACATTTTCAATACAAAATAATTTTTTGAAATTTTAAAAAAAATAATTCAGGTATAAATTTGAAACTTAAAAAACCTAAAAAGTTATCTAAAAAACAAGAAATAGCCCAGTATTACTAGGCTAAATTACCGTACCAATAGATATCTAATTATGGTCGAGGTGACAGGACTCGAACCTGCGGCATCTTGGTCCCAAACCAAGCACTCTACCAGCTGAGCTACACCTCGAAACATTTTTAATTATACATGTATTAGTATATGTTGTCAATATTATAGACAAAAATAAATTAAAAATTTACTTTTAGTTTTTGTAATTATGTGGTAAACTTTAAAATGTTGCGTTTTGTATTTAAATTTATTTTTTTGGAGGTTTTTAGTTTGGATTTTTCAAAAATTTTAGGCGTGGTAGATGACTTTGTGTATTTGTACATACTTGTTGCTTTGCTTATAATTTGCGGTTTGTACTTTACAATCCGAATGAAATTTGCTCACATTAGGTTGTTTCCTGATGCTATAAGATATTTGGTTGACAAATCGTCTGGTACGAAGGTATCTTCATTTCAGGCGTTGATGGTTTGCACAGCATCAAAAGTAGGCACGGCAAATATTGCAGGCGTTGCCACGGCAATTGCAATTGGTGGTTCGGGCTCAATTTTTTGGATGTGGATAATGGCTTTAATTGGTTCTGCGTCTTCTATGGCAGAAGCCACACTGGCTCAAATGTACAAAAGAAAAACAGAAGACGGCTCTTCTTACATCGGTGGCCCTGCGTATTACATAGACAGAGCGCTAAAAAACAAAAAGCTTGGTATGATTTTTGCGGGCTTGTTTTTGTTTTGCTTTTTATTTGGTTTTAATGCTTTGCAGGCAAATAACATGTCTTCATCGCTTGATTATTACATACCGAATTACTTTAATACATTTTGGCCATATATTGTGGGTATTATTTTTGTATTTTTAATTGCAAGTGTAATTTTAGGCGGTATGAAACGCATAGGTTTTGTTACTTCATACGTTGTGCCTATTATGGCAACTGTATATATTACAATGGGTCTTTATATTTTAATAGCTAATTTTGGGAAACTGCCAACAGTGTTTTCTGAAATGATTAAAAACGCGTTTGATATGAAGGCTATATTTGGGGGAGTGGCCGGTAGCACATTGATAATAGGTATAAAACGTGGTCTTCTTTCTAACGAAGCCGGTATGGGTAGCGCTCCGAACGCGGCAGCATCTGCTGAAATTTCTCACCCTGTAAAGCAAGGGGTTGCACAAGTCCTTTCTGTTTTTATTGATACAATTATGATTTGCTCAACATCTGCTTTTATCGTTTTGCTTTCTAATTTTGATGTTTCGGATAAAAATAACGGCATAGGCATTATGCAGCAAGCTATTAAAAGTCAAGTTGGCGAATGGGGAATATACTTTATAACACTTTCTGTTTTAGCTTTTGCTTTTTCTGCAATTGTTGGTAACTCCGGCCTTTGTGAATCTAACATTCTATTCTTGAATAAAAGCGATAAATTCATTAAATGGGTTAGAATTATAAGTATTTTGCCAATATTCTTTGGCTGCGTGGCCAAACCGGTTATGGTTTGGAGCATAGCAAATATTGCTATGGCAGGAATTGCCTCAGTAAATATAATTGCAATAATTGCTCTTTCCGGCAGGTATAGAACTTGCCTTAAAGATTACATTAAACAAAGAAAAGAAGGTAAAGACCCTGTGTTTAATGCACCTTCTTGCGGGATAAACGACACAGATCTTTGGAAATAATATTGTTTATAAACCTGTTAAATAAAAAAACAGTAAGCTTAAATTTGCTTACTGTTTAATTTTTTATATTTAAATTTGTTCTTTTTTTACTTTAAAAATTTTTCTGAGAAAAAAACTCAAAATTCTGGGACTTTTTATTAATACAACTTTCATATATAAACCCCTCCAATACGATAAAATTAACATTTTATAAGAGATATTGCAAGCACTACAACAATTATTGAAATAATGGTTATAATCAGAGATTCCGGAAATAAAAATGAAAGTGTAAGCCCCAGTCCAAAGGCAAGTGCCAAAACTCCTTGTTGTTTATATCCGCACATAAAGTTCACCGCCGTTTTTTTATAATTCATTTGACTGAAACTTAGAGGTTTTAAAATTCCTTCTTATACCATAATATACACAGCGGCGAAAAATGTTATTTTTATTGGCGGATTATTATGAATCGCAGTTTATGTCAGAAAGTGTAACGGCAGTGGCAATTTTTAGCGCAGAGGCTATTTTTTCTTTCTCGCTTTTGTTTATTGGTGTGCCGTTAAACATTAACCCTTCTTGGTTTTCCAGGTTATTAATAAAATTAGATATTACGCTGTAAACTTCCGCTTTGGTTGTGGCGGCGGGTTCCGGAGTTTCTAGGTCCAGAATATAATCACCGCTTGCGTCCAGTGTGCGGCATATTTTTGAAAGTGTTTCTCTGTCGGGTTCCCTGCGGCCTTGTTCATACATTCCAATGGCAGAAGCTGACACATTAAGTTTGTCCGCAAGTTGAGCTTGAGTCAGCCCGGATTTGATTCTTAGTTTTTTTAATTTTGTTGACAGTTTGCTTTTAATGGGTATGCCCCCCTTTATAATTATAATAAATATTTGCTGTAAAAGGCTTTATTTATTAAGGTTAATACTTTTAAGGTGAAAAATAAGCAAAATTTTGTCGATAAAAACAAGAGTACAAAAATATTATATCACTTACACACATAGTGTTCAATAAATGTGTAGATTTAGTTAGTATGTATGGTGTATATTTTTGTGTTATTAAATTAAAAAATAAATTTTAGTTGACGTTTTAATATACATATGGTACCATTGAAATGTAGGAGCCTGTAAGTTTAGAAAAAGTCTGTTAACCTAGGAAATAAATTAGGTTTTTATTTTTTTAGTTTTTACTACACGAAATGTGTAAAAGGGGGGTTAATATGTTTTATAAATCTATGTATAAAGAATATTCTAAGCAGGCGGAAATACTGAGGGTTCATATAAAAATATTAAAAACACAAAGTGTGAAGGCAACGAATTTTGAAAAAGAAAAAATTAATTATAGAATTTCTGTTTTGTATCCAATGTATTTGGATTTGCTACACACTGCACAATATTTAAAAAGAAAAGGTGAGGTTTTAACAAGTGGCAAATAAATGTTTTTACTTAGATAATTTTACAGAGTCTTTGGCAAGTATTTATAAATATAAAGCGGACACTTTTGACGGGGAAGATACAAAATATAAAAAGATGGTGTATTCACTTAAAAATATAATAAAAGGTGAACTTACCGAAAGGCAGCAGCTCTGTATTTGGCTATATTATGGAAAAATGATGAAAATGCGTGAAATCGCCGGGGAACTGGGCATATGCGTTTCTTCGGTTTCCAGGCATATAAAAAAAGGAAAATCCAGAATAGAAAAAACTATGAAGTATTATTTTTAAAAATTTGTGATTTTTCACAAATCCATACCAAAACTTCTTTATAATTCTAAATATTTTTTTAAAAATCGGCATAATGTAGTGATATAAAATAAATTTTTATAAAATAACCTTTTTATTTCCAGCGTAATGTGACAACTAAAGTACGTTAGATATTTTTATAATTGTTTTTAGTAAAAATTTTTAAATTAGGTGGCGTTGGAAGTTGAAAAGTATAACACTAAATTCAAAAGAAAAATTTTTAAGCATGGCAAAAAATTACTCATTAAAAGTGGCTTTTATTAAGCTTATGTGCTTTGTTTCGGGTATTTTGGTGTCTAGGGGTGCGGTTTTGGGGAGGTATTATCCGTTTGGTTTGTCTTTTTCGGCATCTGCGCCGGGAAGTTTTTTTGCCCCTACATTAATAGGTGCGGCGTTTGGTTATTTGTTCCCTTTAAGGATTGGTCCTGCAATTAGGTACATATCCACAATAGTGGCAATAGCCGCTGCAAAATGGACGCTTAGTGATTTATATAAAATTAAAAAGCATTTTTTGTATACGCCGTTGGTTGTGTTTTTTTCTGCTCTGGTAACGGGTTTTGCAATGGATTTTGCGTATGGTATTGACGGTATGGATATATTCATAAGTATACTCGAAGCGACTGTTGCTGCCGGGACGGCATACTTTTTTGATAATACTTTTAAAATTATTGCAAGTAAAAAAATTTATTTTTTGGGGCAAAAAGATTTTGTCTGCTTAGCGGTAAGTTTAAGTATAATTTTGTTTTCCATTTCTCAGGTTAATATATGTGGCGTTTCTTTGGGTAGAGTTTGTGGGGTAACCGCTACGCTGATTACTTCTTATGTGGTGGGGGCTTTTGGCGGTGCGTTGGTCGGTGCAGCAATGGGAGCTATTTTTAGCTTGTCTTTTTTAGGTGTGCCATATACTTCTAATTTTTATCCTTTTGGAGGAATGATTTCCGGATTGTTTTCGCCTTTTGGTAGGATTGGTGTTTGTTTGTCGTTTTTGCTTTCGGCAGGGCTGACGTTTTTCCCGCTTGTAAATACAGACGGAATAATTATATGTACATATGAGTTGATTTTCGGAAGCTTGCTATTTTTAATTATTCCAAAAAAATTCATTTACAGATGCAGATTGTTTTTACCCAAGCTAAGCAGTACCGGTGATGGCGGAGGAGAAGAAACAAAGAGGTTTATAATTCAAAAAATAAAATTTTTGTCCAAATTTTTATGCTGCGTACCAAAAATTATAGAAAACACATCAAACCGATTTTTAAAAAAAGAAGAAACAAGCCCCAGGCTTATGTGTTTGCAAGCTGCAGCTAATCACTGTGTAAATTGTGGTAAAAACGAAAAGTGCTGGTCAGAAAATTTTGACAGCACAGAAAAAAACATTATTAATATTTACGAAAACGTTTCTAAAAATAAAGAATTTATGAATTATAATTTATCAACCGATTTTTTGCAAAGGTGCTACCAAACCGACAGCCTTACAAAAGAAATTTCTAAGTTTTGTAATAATTTGAAATCCGAAAAAAATTCAAAGCTAAAAATAATGGAGTTTAAAAATATTATTTCCGAGCAATTTAGCGCAGTTGGTTCTTTGCTAAAGGATCTTACGGGGGAGTTTTCGGAAGTTATTAGTATTAGCGAAAAACTTTCCGTAAAAATTAAAAACGAATTTAAAAACTTAAATATAAAATATACGTCCGTGAATTCATTTGTAGATAGAAACGGGAAAATATTTTTGGAAATTGAGTGCAGTTATAGCCCAAGCGATGAAATTCTTTACAAAATTCATAAAGCGGCCTCTAAAGTAAGCGGAAGAAAAATGAATATGCCGGTGCTTTGCGAATGCGCAGATGTTTTTAAAATAAAAATATCGGAAAAAAAGGTTTATTCTGTAAGCGTTGGTGTCAGTCAGCATACGTTTAATAATGGTAGAATGTGCGGGGATAGTTGCCGGTATTTTGAAGACGGATTTGGGATTTTTAATGTGTTTATAAGTGACGGTATGGGTACAGGCGTTAAAGCTGCAGCGGAAGGTTCTATGACTGCAGAACTTATGAAAAATTTTGTTAAATCCGGTGTGAGTGTTGCCAGCGCAATTAAATTTGTAAATTCTGCTCTTTTGCTAAGGTCGGGTGATGAATCGCTTACTACGATTGATGCTTTGTCGCTTAATTTATTAACCGGTGAAGCAAAATTCATAAAAGCAGGGGCCCCGACAACGTTTTTGCTCAGAGATAACGAAGTTAAAAAAATAAGCTTTGAAACTTTGCCGATAGGAATATTAAACGAGGCGTCTTTTTCTGAAAAAGTTTATAATTTAAAAGACGGCGATATTATTTTGATGGTTTCAGACGGTGCCACAGACATCGGTAGCGAGTTTATAGAAGATATTTTAAAATCTAAAATTTATAATTCCGCTCAGGAACTTGCAAAAATGGTTGTAAACGAAGCAATAAATTTGCGCAAAGAAACGCACGACGACGATATAAGTGCCGTGGCGATTCATTTGTACAGGTAAATAATTTATTTTTGCCAGTATTTTCTGTCTAGGCTTCGGTATTGAATAGCTTCGCAGATGTGGTCAAAGTCTATTTTTTCTTTTTTGTCCAGGTCTGCAATTGTTCGGGATATTTTTAGGATTTTATCGTAACCTCTGGCGGAAAGCCCGAGTTTATTAAAGGCTTTTTCCAGTATGGATTTTGCTTTTTCTGTCAGTGGGCATGTTTTTTGCAGCATATGTGCGGGAATTTTTGAGTTTGAATTTATATTTATTAGTTTTAAACGCTCTTTTTGAATGTTTCTTGCTTCGTTTACACGTTTGCGAATAGTTTCAGATGTTTCCAGCATTTCGGTTGATGAAAGATTTTCAAAGTTTACCGGCGGGACTTCTACATGTATATCCATTCTGTCCAGCAGTGGGCCGGAAATTTTTGAAAGATAGCGTAAAACCGCTGCCGGTGAGCATGTGCACTGTTTGTTTGGGTGACCAAAATATCCACACGGGCATGGATTTGTTGCTGCTATCAGCATAAATGAGCAAGGGTATGAAAGCGCAATTTTTGCTCTGGAAAGTGTAATAATGCCTTCTTCGATTGGTTGGCGCAGAGTTTCTATTGTGGCGCGGGAAAATTCCGATAATTCATCTAAAAATAGTACACCATTATGCGCAAGCGAGATTTCTCCCGGCTGAGGTATGCTGCCTCCTCCGGAAAGCCCGGCAGTGGAGGTTGTGTGGTGTGGAGTTCTAAATGGCCTTTGTGTAACGAGTGGGGAATTATTTTGCAAAATTCCCGCAATGGAGTGAATTTTTGTTGTTTCGATTATTTCGTCAAACGTCATTTCCGGCAAAATAGAGGGTAGTCTTTTTGCAAGCATACTTTTTCCTGACCCGGGAGGACCGATTAGCAGTACATTGTGGTTCCCTGCGGCTGCGATTTCCAAAGCTCTTTTTACGTTATATTGGCCTTTCACTTGCGAAAAATCAAGCGTAAATTCAGTGGGTTTTATTTGTATGTTTGTTTGCGGCTGTGGAGATATTTTTTCTTCTTCTTGCAGATGGTTTATTATTTCTTTTACGTTTTTAACGGGATAAACATTTATTCCTGATATCGTTGCGGCTTCAACGGCGTTTTTTTCTGGCACGAAGATGTTTTCAAAACCGTTTTGCTTTGCGTGGATTGTCATTGGCAGTACGCCATTTACAGGGCAAATGTCTCCGCTTAGCGAAAGCTCTCCGATAAAAGCGGATTTTTCAGGAATATCTGTTATTTGCCCGTTTGATTTTAAAATTGACAAAAGAATGGGCAAATCGTACAGAGAACCCGCTTTTCTTATATCTGCCGGTGCAAGATTTATGATAATGCGCGAAACTGGGAATTTAAATCCCGAATTTTTTATTGCTGCCCGGACTCTGTTTTTTGATTCTTTTATAGAAGCATCAGGCAGACCAACAATTTCACAAGAGGGAATGCCGTTTGAAATATCCGATTCAATAGTTACCACAAAGGCTTCCAATCCGTTTATGCCCATGCTAAAAATTTTTGAATTCATAAATGTTCTCCAATAAAAAATAAAATTAATTATATTTTAATTATACATTAATTTTGAATAAAAATCAATTTATTTTTTACTGAATTTTTTATTTAAAAAAATTTTATAATAAAAAGCTATTTCAAGCGAAATAGCTTTTATTTTAATCCCTGTTTCTCGATATGAATATCAGCCTTAAAAGGTAAAGAAGCGAGTTTAAGGTTGCCGCCACGTAAGTAAGTGCCGCCGCACTTAGTACAGCGTTTGCGCCTTTAAGTTCTTCCGGTGCTAAGATGTTATTTTGTGATAAAGACCTCAGTGCGCGGTTACTTGCGTTGAATTCCACAGGTAATGTTACAATTTGAAAGAGTAGTGCCACCGCAAAAAGCAAAATTCCCAAGTTTAAAAAGAAATTTGAGTCTGTTGGGAATATTATTCCGATCATCACAAGCGGCATGGAGAGTCTGGAGCTTATATTGCAGATCGGTATTAAAAATTCTCTTATTTTTATTGGAAAATATCCTTTGTCGTGTTGGTCGGCGTGGCCGCATTCGTGTGCTGCGACGCTGATTGCCGCAATGGAATTTTTCCCGTATACTTCGTCCGAAAGGTAAACACCGCCGGATCTTGGATCAAAAAAATCGCTGAAATATCCACGAGTTTGGTTTACCGATACGCCGTTTATGTTTTTGTCTTTTAAGATCATTTTTGCACATTCTGCGCCTGAAATTCCGCTTTTTGTGGGAACTTTGGAGTATTTACTAAAAGCGTGCTTTACTTTTATTTCTGCAAATAATGCGATTATCACCGAAATGATGAGCGTTAAAAAGCTAAAGCCTGATGTATAAAATATCATAATTAAATTTCCTTTCATATTTAAAATATGCCGCTAATTAGATAATACCACTTATAAATAATATTATCAAATTTAGGAATAATAGTATAAAAAAGAGAAAAAATAAAAATTAGAAATTAAGTGTTGACCGTATTAAAAAGCAGTGATAAAATTCTAGTTGTAGGTATAAATTTATCTATATTAAAATTTTTAGGAGGTTGATTTTTATGTATTTAATGCCATACGGAGGAGATTTATTTGATGAGCTTAAAAGCCCATTTGATGATTTTTTCAAAAAATTTGATGTCCGTCCGGAATTTAAAAACGTAATGAGTACAGACATTGTAGAAAAAGACGATGGCCTAGAAATGATAGTAGACCTTCCCGGAGTGAAAAAAGAGGACATAAAAATAGAATTAAACAAAGGGTATTTAATAATCACAGCGTCAAGTAATGTGGAAAAAGAAGAAAAAGATGACTCTAAAAATTATTTGCGCAGAGAAAGATCTACAGGAAGATACAGACGCAGCTTTTTTGTGGGTGAAGAATTAACGGAAGAAGACATAAAAGCAAAATTTGAAAATGGAACGCTGACAATTAATCTGCCAAAAAAAGAGCAAAAGAAAATAGAAGAAAAAAAGACAATAAATATCGAATAAAAAACTAAAAATAAAAACTCACCGCATCTTTTGGGCGGTGAGTTTCTTTATGCGTATAAATTTTATTTAAATTTTGTCTCCAAAATTTGATATTATTTTTCCAAGTTCTCCGCTACCGATAAGTTCGCCATATTCTTTATCTGTAAGCACTCTTGCGGATAATCCCCAATTTTTGGCGGAGGCTTCTGCTTCTTCTTTGGTTTTGTACCTTCCTATTACGCTTCCGTCGTAGTCATTTACCACTACAAATGGAAACGGCATTCCTGGACGTTCGTGTACATATCCGCCTGAAACTTTTTCTTCTTCAGTTTTTTCAAGTTTTTCTGCTTTGTTTTTGATTTCTTCCATTTTAATTACCTCCCAGATGTAAATTTTAAATAAATGCGTTTGTTTTCAAAACACATTTATAACTATATTATATATAATTCATTTAAAAATCAATAAATTTATATAATTTAAGTAAAAAATAATCATATTATAATAATTACAAATTTTATATATTTGCATGGTAATAAAACATTTTTTGCCTTTCATATTATTTAAAAAGAGGTGAAAAATATGCCATTTACCAATAGGTTACTAAACAGGTCTTTGCTTTCGGATTTTAAAAATACAGAGCTTTCTGCAGGCTACGAAGAAAATATTAAAAAATGGGAAGTAATAGTTAAATTTAACGGCGATATTTTAAAAATTGGGGAAGAACTTGGCATAGAAGTGGAGGTACTGAGCCCAAATTATGCAATTTTAACCCTTGAGCTTAGCAAACTGCCCGAGCTTTTGAATTACACAGAAATTGAAAATATTGAAACTCCCAAGGTTTTGTCGATTAATTTAAGAGATGAAATCGGAAAATCGTGTATAAATTCGGTGAAATCTTCTAATCAATTTGACCTTACGGGCAAAGGCACGCTAATTGCCATAATTGATTCCGGAATTGATTACACTCACCCTGATTTTATAAACGAAGATGGAACCAGCAGGATTTTGTATATGTGGGATCAAACTGTAAATGGTACTCCGCCGAGTGGTTTCACCGGAGGTAGTGAATATGATAATCAAAAAATAAACGAGGCTTTAAAAAGTGAAAATCCCCGGGAAATTGTGCCGGAAGAAGATGTGGTTGGTCATGGAACTGCAATTGCCGGTATTGCCGCAGGAAACGGCAGAGCTTCAGCGGGACTAAATGTGGGAATTGCTCTGGAGGCAGATTTACTTATAGTAAAATTAGGCGAAAAAGGTTATCCGTCTTTTGCAAAAACCACGGAACTTATGAGAGCTTTAAAATATGTGGTGACACGTGCGCAAGAGTTAAAAATGCCCTTAGCGGTTAATATTAGTTACGGCACAAATGACGGGCCGCATAATGGGAAATCGCTTTTTGAAAATTTTATTGATGACATGGCACAAATATGGAAAACTTCTATCTGTGTGGCGTCGGGTAACGAAGGAGACGCAGGGCATCATTACCGGGGCAATATAAAATCAGAAGAAACCCAGGAAATTAATTTTTTTTACTCGGGGAAAAACCCTTCTTTTTATTTGGCGATGTGGAAAAATTTTGTGGACGTTTTTACCGTGGAGCTTATTTTTCCAAATGGATATACTACGGGGGAAATACTCCCTTATGAAACTACTCGCACATATAATCTCGGTGATGCTTCTGTGATTATAAATTATGGTCAGCCGCAGTTTTATAATTCTTTTCAAGAGGTATTTTTTCAGGTAAATACACCTGAAAACGCACCATATGTGGGAGTGTATACAGTAAAAATTCGGGCTTCCAATATAGTTGACGGGGATTTTGATATTTATCTTCCCACAGTGGAAGAAGTTGGCCGAGAAACTGCTTTTTCGCTCCCGGAAGAAAATTCCACTTTAACGATACCTTCAACAGCGCAGAATGTAATCACAGTGGGGGGCTATGATTCTTCCCGCGAGATAATATCATCTTTTTCGGGGAAAGGGTACACAATTGACGTTGTTTATGTTAAGCCCGATTTGGTCGCACCATCTGTGAATGTTATAACCACACAGGCCGGAGGGGGATATGGCGTTTTTACAGGAACGAGTTTTGCCGCGCCTTTTGTTGCCGGTTCGGTGTCTCTTATGATGCAGTGGGGAATAATTAACGGAAATGACCCGTTTTTGTATGGTGAAAAAATAAAGTCTTACTTAAAAAGAGGGGCAAAAAGATCCCCGGAAAGAGTTTATCCAAACAGTTCTTGGGGATATGGAACTCTTTGCCTTTACAACAGCTTGATTTTGCTAAGAGATTTTGATAAATAGACTAAAAAACGAAAGGGGAAAAGAGCAAATGATGACGCAGAGTGATTTGCCACTAAATGAATTTATTAAATTGCCCACCACCGTGGCGTTTTATTCTTGGTACACGCCGGCTTTTCAAGATTATATTGAAGCAAGGCCATATATTAGGCTTGGGCGTGTTTTGGAAAACGAAATTGCTATTTTATATACTTCCCAAGTTTATATGGAGGCGATATTCAGGGAACTTAGTTCCGATTTTTTAAATGTTTACCCGGAAATTTATGGTCTTACGGGTGTGGAATCGTTAGATGCCGCAGGAATACTCAGGGTTCAGCAGCAGCCGTATTTAAATTTAACAGGCCGAGGAGTAATAGTTGGAATTGTAGATACGGGTATTGACTACACTCAGCCGGTTTTTAAATATGAAGACGGGACATCAAAAATAAAATATATCTGGGACCAAACAATAGAAACGGAGCCTTCCGATTTGGTGGAATTTGGCAGCGTTTTTTCGCAGGATCAAATAAACGAAGCACTTAGAAGCGAAAATCCGTATGATATAGTTCCTCAAACAGATCAAGTTGGTCACGGAACGTACCTTTCGTCGTTAATTGCAGGCAGAGAATATGAGGGTTTTATCGGTGCAGCTCCTGATGCCGAGATTATTGCGGTAAAATTAAAACCGGCAAGCAGTTATTATAGGAATGTGTTTTTAGTTCCTCAAGATCAGCAAAACGCCTATGAATCCATTGATATTATGCTTGGAATTGACTTTGTTTTAAATCAAGCTTTGCTGGCAAAAATGCCCGTGGTAATATGCCTTGGTTTAGGAACGAACTTTGGTGGTCACAACGGGCAAAATCGTTTGGAAAATTATATTTCTTTTATATCCAATATTCCGGGCGTGGCGGTTTGTACCGGGGTTGGTAATGAAAGTAATGCAAGGCATCACACTGAAGGCAGAATAGAGCGCCAGGGAGAAACTGCGTCAATCAAAGTAAGAGTTGGAGAAAATGCGCCGTCTATCAGTGTTTACATATGGTATGAGGGCTGGGATAAAATATCTTTTTCTTTAAAATCTCCCACGGGCGAACTTATAAATAAAATACCGTTTTTTTCGGGAAGTTATTTTGAAAAAAGACTTATTATAGAAAAATCGCTTGTAAAAATTTTGTATCATCAAAACGAAAGTAGATTTGCGGTGATCCAGGTTATGGACGTTGCCCCCGGTACGTGGGAAATAATTCTCGTTGGCGACGTTATAATTAGCGGCAGATATCACGCTTGGCTTCCAATGACGGGATTTATAAGCCCAGACGTTGAGTTTGTTTCTCCAACGCCGAATTATACCAGCGTTATACCTTCTACGGCGGAGGGAGTCATAAGTGTTGGTGCGTACAACGATATAGATAGCAGCCTTTATATAAACAGTTCTTGGGGGCCGGCGGCGAACGGCTTAATTACGCCTGATTTGGTGGCACCCGGAGTTGACGTTACGGGGTATTACCCAATCGGAAGGGGAACTATGTCCGGGACGAGTGTTTCTGCTGCTATAACTGCGGGTGCGTCTGCTTTGGTGTATCAATGGGCTATTGTTGAGGGTAACGCACCGGTAATTACCGGCAACAGACTGCGCACTATTCTTATTAGAGGTTGCAATCGTGAACCCAGCAAAGAATACCCCAACACCCAGTGGGGTTACGGTACTTTGAATTTAAGCCAGGTTTTTAATTTGTTTAGAGAAGAATAAAAAATCTCCCCAAAAAGGGAGGATTTTTATTCTTTTGGTGTTGTGGTGCTTTTTTGGGAAGAAGTGGTGGGATTTTTTGTGTTTGATTCTGTTCCCGGTGTAGATTTAGAAGATGAAGTTGTGCCACCTGAGGAAGAGGACGATTGAGATGTTTTAGATGAAGATGTGGAATTTTCGTTTGAAGATTTAGTTGTGCTTTCTGAAGTGCTTTTTGATGCTTGTTTAGATTTTTGAGATTGGTACGAGCGGTTAGAATCTGCGGTGGATGATTTTTGAGTAATTTTTTGCGCTTCCGAAACTGGAACATTGTTGGCCGTAGAGGCCTTAGATGTTGATTTTGTGCCGGAGGAAGTTTGTGCGGGAGAAGCTTTTATTTTTCCTGCTTCTTTTTCAGCCATTTCTTCGTCTTCATATATAAAGTTAAGCAAATCTTTTTTTGCTTTGGCAATGTCGTTTATTACAAGAACCATTTTTTTGTCGTATGTTTCGTTTCTTACGTTGTCGTCTGTGGGCAGTCTGAATTCCTCCATCGGGTAATTTAAGTATTCCAAAGAAGACGCGCCAAGTCTGCTTATTTCAGATGTTTTAAAGTTTGTGGTAACCAGTGGGCCTACTGCAGAAATAAAGTCTGTAACCTGAGTTAAACTTGCAGTTTTTAATTTTTCAATTATTGCGCGAATAACGTTTCTTTGACGTCTTGTTCTGTCGTAGTCGGAGCCTTTGCTGTTTCTGTTTCTGGAGTAGTGAAGCGCCTGAAGGCCCGTTAGATGTTTTATTCCGCTGCCTTTTAATGTGTGTTTGTCACCGGAATAGGTGTTTATATAGGCGCATTCATTAACGTTGAGTTCTAAGTCAATTCCGCCCAGCGCATCTATTATTCTGGAAAATCCTTCAAAATCAACCACCATGTATCTATCTATGCGTATACCAAAGGTTTTTTCTATGGTGGATATTGTAAGTTGTGGTCCACCAAATGCGTATGCGGCGTTAAATCTATCTTTTCCGTGGCCGGGAATGTTTATCCAAATATCCCTCATAAGTGAAGTTACTTTTATTTTTTTATTTTTTACATCAAGCGAAACAATAAGCAAAGAATCGCTTCGTCCATGATCCCCAACAGACATGGAATCGCTGCCGATAAGCATAATATTTAGAACTTGAGAGTCGCTTATAAGGTCGTTGCCATATTCGTCCACAAGTTCGGTGTTTTCGGGTAAGCCTTCGTAATTAAATGAATGTAGTGCCATATATGCGTAAATCATCAGCACGCCTAAAAGCCCCAAAATTGTAAAGAAAACTAAAGATACAATTTTTTTAGGGGTAAGTTTTGCTATTTTTCTTGGTTTCCCGGACGAAATGTCCACATATTTTGAATGATTATTAAAATTGTCGTCATATCTGTCGTTATGCTGGTTTTTAAAATCTGTTTTTTTGGCGTATCCGTTGTTTTTCCCTGGTTTTGACATATGTTTCATTAAACTACCTCTAATTTTTAAAAATTTATCCTCTTTAAGGGAAGTATCTTTAGTTTTGTTACTTATAATTATGTTTTATGTGCAGTGATTATTGTATAACTGTATGAATTAATTGTAATTATTATATTATAAGTTTTGCAATACCAATTTTTACCTTGTTTCCATATCTTGCAATTGTTGCCTAATATTATATTCTTGCAAAAATTTACAACGTTGATGTCGGGTAATTCAAGGTTTTTCCTTATGCGTTTGATACCCAATTCAGTTGTATGTAAATTTTCGATATTGTTTATTAAAACTTTTGAGTTATTCATGATTCCCTGCATATGCCCATAATTTTGAAAATGTTCAAAAATTTTTAGTGTTAATTTATTTCCTAATTGAAATTATAAAATATAGTTGTCGAAAAATCAACAACTATATATTTTTTTATATTAATTAATTATTTTTTAGTCTAAAAATTAAAGATTTAAGTTCATCTTGTAGCTCCCGTGGTAATTTTTCTTCAAAAATACTATAAAACTCTTTGATTTTTTCCGTTTCATTTAGCCAAGCTGTTGTATCGACTTCCAAAAGTTTGGAAAGCATTTCCGCTTTAACGCCACTTTCTTCCAGGTTAATATCTTTTTCGTGTGGCATATAACCGATTGGTGTTGATTTTGCTTTAGTTTTATTTTCGCAGCGGTCTAAAATCCAGTCAAGTACTCTTATATTTTCTCCGTAGCCGGGCCAGATAAAGTCACCTTTTTCATTTGTTTTAAACCAGTTTACGTTGAATATTTTCGGTGCATTTTTGCCAAGCAGTTTCCCCATTTTAATCCAGTGTGAAAAGTAATCGCCCATGTTATACCCGCAAAACGGCATCATTGCCATTGGGTTGTGTTTTAAAACGCCTGTTTTTCCTGTGGAGGCCGCTGTGCTTTCAGAGGATAAGGAAGACCCTATGAAAACGCCGTGGGTCCAGCTTAATGCTTCATATACAAGTGGCATAGTGTGGGCTCTGCGTCCGCCAAAAATTATTGCCGAAATCGGTACCCCTTGGGGATTATCAAATTCCGGGCTGAGGCACGGGCAATTTTTTGTTGGCGCTGTGAATCTGCTGTTTGGGTGAGCGCCTTTTTCGGAAGAAGTTTTTCCGTTCCATGGATTTCCTTTCCAGTCAAGGGCATTTTCGGGTGGATTTTTATCCAGGCCTTCCCACCAAACGGTGTTGTCATCTAAATTTTGAACCACATTGGTGAATATGGTGTTTTTCTGAGTTGATATTAAAGCATTTGGGTTTGATTTCATGCTTGTTCCTGGAGCCACACCAAAAAATCCGTTTTCGGGGTTAATTGCCCAAAGTCTGCCGTCGCTTCCGATTCTCAGCCATGAAATATCGTCACCTACGCACCAAACTTTGTAGCCTTTTTTTCTGTAAATTTCCGGAGGTATAAGCATTGCAAAGTTTGTTTTCCCGCAAGCCGAAGGGAACGCCGCACAAACGTATTTTGTTTCGCAGCCGGGCCTTTTGATGCCAAGTATTAGCATATGTTCGGCAAGCCAGTTTTCTTTTTTGCCCATATACGATGCAATGCGCAGTGCAAAGCATTTTTTGCCCAAAAGGACATTCCCGCCGTATTCTGAATTTACAGAGATTATGGTTTTATCTTGCGGGAAGTGGCATACATATCTTTTTTCTTCGTCTACATCGCATGTTGCGTGAAGTCCTCTTACCCAGTCGTCACTGTCGCCTAAAATATCTAAGATGTTTTTACCCACACGTGTCATAATTGCCATGTTCAGCACGGTGTATATGGAATCAGTGAGTTCAATCCCTATTTTTGCGAATGTTGTTCCCGGAATTCCCATAGAGTAAGGTATAACATACATTGTTTTGTTTTCGTAGCTGTTTTTAGCGATGCCAAGAACTTTTTCGTAAGCGTATTTTGGTTCCCACCAATTATTTGTGGGGCCGGCTTCTTCTTTTGTTGGTGTGCAGATTATGGTTCTGCTTTCTGTTCTTGCCACATCGTTGGGGTTTGTTCTGCGAAGGTAACAGCCTGGGAGTTTTTCTTGGTTTAATTTTATTATTTCGTTTTTCTCACAAGCTGTTTTTCGCAGGGCTTCAAGTTGTTTTTCGCTTCCGTCAATCCAAACCACGTCTTTTGGGTTTACGATGTTTTTCATGTCCTCGATGAATTTTAGTACCGAACTGTTTTTTGTCATAATAAAAACTCCTTTTGATTATGCTTACAGATTTATAATGAGTAAAAATAAAAGTTTTTCTTTTAATTATACCAAATATACAGGAAAAATAAATATCTATTTTTAAAAATTAGAGCGAAAGATTAATTTATTGTTTTGTTTAATATTATAATATTGACATTTTTAACGTGGAAGAGGATAATGATTAGGTGACGTTAGATTTTCAATTTTGTGAAATTTTATAGTAAATTTCGTCATTTTGTATATTTTAATTTTGAATAGTTATGCTACAATTTATTTCACAATCTATGTAAAAAATAATTTTAATAAATAGAAAGGAAAAGAAAAATTTATATCATAATATGAAAAATAAAAAATTTGGGTATGATATTTTTCTTATGTTTTAAAAATGGAAAAAATTAATTTTATATTTAACAACGAAGCCGGCCTTCATGCAAGGCCAGCGGGGGAATTGGTTAAAATTGCTTCGGAATTTAAATCCTCCATTGTAATGAAAAAAGATGGCAAATGTGCCAGCGCAAAGGGCCTCTTTGCTATTATGGGATTGTCTGTTAAAAAAGGCGATAAAGTTGAAATTGAAATAGAAGGCGAAGACGAAAAGCAAGCAAAGGAAGCAATTAAGGAATTTTTAGAGAAAAATTCGGCGGAAATACAAACAAAAGATTAAATATTTTGCTTTATGTTCTTAAAAAGGAGATTATTTAATTATGGTTATATTAAAAGGGAAGGGAATAGGAGAAAGTGTGTCGTTTGGTACGCTTCTTATAAACAAAAAAAACTTTGATAATATACCAAAATATTTTCACGAAAGCTTTGATTTGGAAAAATCAAGGCTTGAAAAAGCTTTAGACAGTGCAATAAAAGAAAATGCGGATATGTACAAAAAAACTTTGGAAATCAGCGGCGAAAAAGAAGCGGAAATCTTTGAAGTCCACGGCATGATGATTAAAGACAAAGATTACAGGCTTTCTATTTTGAATATTATTCAAAATGAAAAATATAACTGCGAGTATGCAGTTTACAAAGCTTCAAAAAAATTCCACGAGATGTTTTTGAATTTAGATGACGAATATATGAGAAGCAGAGCGGCTGACGTTAAAGATATTTGTTTAAATATTTTAAAGTATCTTACAGACGAAATAGATGGCAAAAAAGAAGAACCGAAAATTGATTCCAAGGTAATAGTATTTAGCGATGATTTAATGCCCAGCGAAGTTTCAAACGCAGACAAAAACTTAATTAGTGGATATATTTTATCTGGCGGTTCGGAATGTTCACACGCTTCTATTTTGGCAAGGCTTTCAAATATTCCAATGGTTTTGGGTATAGGCGAGCATATAAAACCCGAATACGATGGCATGGATGTAGCGATTGACAGCGGTGAAGGTAAGGTTTATATAAGTCCAGATACCGATACTGTAAAAATGCTAAAGAGAAAAGAAAAACAGTATGTAAAAAAGCATGAATCGCTTAATAGCTTAAAAGGCAAAGAAAATATTACACTTGACGGCTATAAAATTAATATATACGCAAATATAAACAACGATTTTCAAATTGATGAAGTTTTAAACAGTGATGCCGGTGGAATAGGACTTTTTAGAAGTGAATTTTTGTATTTAAACAGAGATACTTACCCCACCGAAGAAGAACAATTTGAAACATACAAAAAAATAGCAGAAAAAATGGGTGGAAACAAGGTTATTATTCGCACTTTGGATATAGGTTCCGACAAAAGCGCAGATTATTTTGAATTTCCGGAGGAAATAAACCCCGCAATGGGTTACAGGGGAGTAAGAGTTTGCCTGGATAGGCCTGAAATTTTAATCACTCAGCTTCGTGCAATATACCGGGCTTCAAATTATGGAAACATTTCCATTATGTTTCCGATGATAATATCAGAAACAGAAGTTAAAACTCTAAAAGCTATGGCGGCTAAAGTCCGAGAGGATTTAAAAAAAGAAAATATTCCTTTTTCGGAAGATGTGGAAATCGGAATTATGGTCGAAACCCCTGCTGCAGCCCTTATTAGCGATATTTTAGCTTCTGAAGTTGATTTTTTCAGCATAGGCACCAACGATTTAACTCAGTATACTTTGGCAATAGATAGGCAAAATAGTAAAGTAAATCAATTTTTTGATTCACATCATAAATCTATTTTAAGAATGATAAAACTGATTGTGGATAACGCTCACAAACATGGCATTTGGGCCGGAATTTGTGGCGAAATGTCATCCGATGAATCCCTTACGGAGGTGTTTCTTGCAATGGGTGTAGATGAGCTTTCTATGCCGTCTTCAAGTATTCTTAAAATAAGAAAAAAAGTCCTGGAAACAGATGTGGGGAAAATAAAAAATAAAATTTTTAAAAAATTTTTTAAATAAAAATAAGGGGTGATTCTTTGTTTGGATTTATAGGGGAAAAAGATGGAAAATACTTGATAGCGGCACAAACAGGTAAAGTGATTTCCATAAGAAAGGTCCCTGATGAAGTTTTTTCGGAAAAAATACTTGGTGATGGCGTAGCGATTATTCCGTCTGAAGATGATGTTGTTTCTCCGGTGGACGGCGAGATAATTCAAATTGCCGAAACGGGTCACGCTTTTTGTATTAGGTCTGAAGACGGGGTGGATATTTTGATTCATATTGGAATAGACACCGTAAATCTTAAAGGAGAAGGTTTTGAAAGTTTTGTGTCTGTTGGGCAAAAAGTTAAAGCAGGAGAGAAAATAGGCAAGGCGAATATAAAATTGATTGAAGAAAAAGGTTACCCAACCCACACAGCAGTGGTTATTACAAATATGAATGATTTAAAAGATATGAAACCTATTTTTGGAAATGCTAAAATTGGAGAAACAAAAATATTATCATATAGAAAAAAATAGTTTTTACAAAATACATAAACGAAAGAGAGGATTTTTTATGAGCGAAAAGAATTTATCTACTAAAGCTCTGGGCAGAAACAGTTGTTTCAGCATACTTCAAAGGGTGGGACAATCATTTATGTTTCCTATTGCGCTTTTGCCGATTGCCGGGCTTCTCCTTGGAATAGGGGCGTCATTTTCGAATGAAAAAATGATAGCATCTTATGGCCTTGAGTGGCTTTTGGGCAGCGGAACGTTTTTAAATTTTGTTCTTGTTGTAATGAAAAACACAGGGGATGTAATTTTTGGAAATCTTCCGATAATTTTTGCAATAGGCGTTGCAATAGGCATGGCAAATAAAGAAAAAGCAGTTGCGGCGCTTTCTGCAGCGATAACATTTTTGTCGATGCATACCGTAATTTCTTCTTTGTTGGCTCTAACGGGCAAATTGATCCCCGGCGCACTTTTAGAGGGTTCTTTAAAATCCACTTGCGGAATCAAATCTCTTGACATGGGTGTTTTTGGAGGAATTATAGTTGGCCTTGGTGTTGCTGCACTTCATAACAAATTTTATAAAATAAAATTACCGGTAATGCTTTCATTTTTCGGCGGGATAAGGTTTGTGCCTATTATTTCCGTTATAGTTTACATTTTTGTGGGAGTTTTAATGTTTTTTGTTTGGCCTTATGTTCAGGGCGGCATGTATTCACTTGGTAATTTGGTAACAGCATCAAAATACGCAGGAACTTTTGTTTTTGGAGTTATAGAAAGAGCTTTGATTCCTTTTGGATTACACCATGTTTTCTATACTCCATTCTGGCAAACGGGTCTTGGCGGCTCGCAGTTTATAGACGGTTCATATGTAACAGGAGCTCAAAATATATTCTTTGCGCAGTTAGCTTCTCCAAATACAACCAAATTCAGCGTTGAAGCAGCAAAATTTTTACAAGGGAAATTCCCGTTTATGATTTTTGGCCTTCCCGGTGCGGCGCTTGCAATGTATACCACCGCAAAATCTTCTAAGAAAAAGTTAGTAAGTGGGCTTCTTTTTTCGGCTGCACTTACTTCAATAGTTACAGGAATTACAGAACCGATTGAATTTACATTTTTATTTGTAGCTCCGGTCCTTTACGGGGTACACTGTGTACTTGCAGGACTTTCACACATGCTTTTGCACATGTTTAACGTAGCGGTTGGTTCAACATTTTCTTGCGGATTAATCGATCTTGTTTTATTTGGTATTTTACCAGGAAACGAAAAAACAAACTGGATATATATAATTCCGGTCGGAATAGCATATTTTGTAATTTACTATTTCTTATTTAAATTTGCAATAGTGAAATTTAATTTAAAGACTCCCGGTAGGGAAGAAGACGAAGTAGACCCTAAACTTTATACTAAAAAAGATTTTAATGGTGCTAAAGAAAACTCAACGTCCGAAATGATTTTAGCCGGACTTGGCGGAGTGGAAAATATAGAGCATTTAGACTGCTGTGCAACACGTCTTAGAGTAAAATTGCATGATATATCAAAAATTGATGAAAACCTGCTTAAAGAAAGCGGCTGTGCAGGGGTTATTAAAAAAAGTGGCAGCGTACAAGTTATTTACGGCCCCAGAGTAACCGTAATTAAAGCAGAATTAGAGGAATACATCGCTGCTTTAGAAAAAAGCAAATAAAATATTGTATAATAAAAGAGCCACCAACCGGTGGCTCTTGATTTATTTTAACTAAAAAATTTTTTGGAATACCGTTGGTATTCATCAAGAGATATGTTGTCGCCAATTTCTTCATCAACCGAAGTATATATGTGAATAAATATACTTTTTATATAATCTTGTAATGGATGATGTTTATTATAAACCGACATTGTTTTCATCAAAGCCATTATTATAGTTATTCTTTCGCAATATTTAAACAAAGGATGTTTTATATTATTGTTTTTTAAAAATAATTCATTTAAGCGATTAAAATCGCCAAATGTATTATAAATACGGTCTAAGTAAACATAAGCGCTCACAAGCTCTTTTTTATTAAAATTTAGTGGACTTTCTTTTATTTGTATAATATTTTCAAATATAGAAAATATCAATTTGTTTTTTTCATTTTTCGGTAAATTTTTTTTATTTACATAATATGTTGTAAAATCGATTATTTGTTTAATAGTAATCGGCGAGTTAAAATCTTTAATTATTTTTTTATCTTTTACGCTGTTTATATTTATATATTTTGGGTTTTTTATATATTCTTTTTTATTCGTGAATTCGACATACTTTTTTAAGTTTTCGTTTGTTAAAGGAAGCCATTTTACTGTTTTATTTAATAAATAAGGTGATTTTGTAGGGTATGATTCCGACGACGCTTCGGATAATTGATTAGATGATTGCCCGGGTTGCGATACGTTGGAAATTAATTTTGAATATTCCGAGATAGATATATCGTTATTATTGTAAAGATTTGGTGGTGGAGTATTAAAGAACATGCTTATTACCTCCTTTAAAAAAAGCTTACAATAAAACATGTAAGCTTTTGTTTTTTTATTTAATTTTTTAAATAACTTATTTTACTTCTACTTCAGCGCCGAGTTCTGTTAATTGTTTTTTGATGTCTTCGGCAACTTCTTTAGAAACTTTTTCTTTAAGTGGTTTTGGTGCTTCGTCAACGATAGCTTTTGCTTCTTTAAGTCCAAGACCTGTGATGTCTTTAACGGCTTTTACAACTTTAATTTTGTTTTCTCCGCCTGATTTTAATACTACATCAAATTCAGTTTTTTCTTCAGCCGCTGCTGCTGCACCGCCTGCTGCCGGAGCTGCTGCTACTGCCACGGGAGCTGCTGCAGATACTCCAAATTCTTCTTCAAGTGCTTTTACGAGTTCGCTGAGTTCAAGAACTGTTAAAGCTTTTACATCTTCGATTAATTTTGTTACTTTTTCTGACATTATTATTTACCTCCAAAAATTTTTTAATTAATAATTTAAAGTTTTAATTAAGAGTTTTGCTGTTTTTGAGCAATAGCGTTAAGCGCTACCACTAAACCTTTCATTGCACCACCAAGTACGGTTGCAAATCCGGCAATAGGAGCATTGAAGCCTCTGAGGACTTGAGAAATAAGCACTTCTCTGGAAGGCAGTTTTGCAAGTCTTGTTACTTCTTTTGCATCAATTACCGAGTCATCGATAAATCCTGATTTTATTTTGAAAAAATCGTGATCTTTTGCAAATTTACAAAGGATTTTAGAAGCTGCAACGTAGTCATCTTTACATACTGCTATAGCTGTGGATCCTTTAAACGCTTCTGAAAGATTCTCCATTTTTGCGTTTTCGGCGGCTCTTTTTAAAAGAGTGTTTTTTGTTACCATGTATTCTACGCCGGATTCACGAAGTTCTTTTCTGAGCTTTGTGTCATCTTCAACGTTAATACCTTGGTAGCTTACCACTACACCTGCGCAAGAAGATTTTAGCTTTTCTGAAAGTTCACTAACGATTGCTTTTTTTTGTTCTAATGCTTTAGCGCTTGGCAATGTGAATTCACCCCCATAATAAAAATTAAATAAAATTAAATTCATCAACTTCCCACATGATGAATCAAAGAAAAGCTGATGAATTATTTAAATTATTTTTATAATTAAAATATATTCTTACTAAGCTTTCCTCGGCAGGAAAAGTGAAAACTTTTTATAAAACCTGCTGTCTTGGGAAATTAACAATATTTATTTTACCATAGTTTTTGCAGTTTGTCAAACATTAAATTGATTCAAGCTTGCCGGTTCCGATTTTAATCCCCGGACCCATTGTGCTGGAAATTACGCAAGATTTAATATATTGACCCTTGCTGGCTTCCGGTTTTGCTTTAACTATTGCGCCCATAAGAGCTTCAAAGTTTTCGTTTAATTTTTCTGCACCGAATGAAGCTTTACCGATTACGCAGTGAATAATATTTGTTTTATCCAAACGATATTCAATTTTTCCTGCTTTGCACTCTTTAATAGCTTTGGCGATATCAGTTGTAACCGTGCCGGCTTTTGGGTTAGGCATTAATCCTCTGGGGCCTAAAACTTTACCAAGCCTTCCAACGACTCCCATCATATCCGGGGTTGTTACAAGGACATCAAAATCCATCCAGTTTTCAGTTTGAATTTTCTTGGCCATATCTTCAGCGCCCACGAAATCAGCTCCTGCTTCTGTTGCAATTTTTTCGTTGTCACCTTTACAAATGGCTAAAACTCTAACTTTTTTACCTGTTCCGTTAGGAAGAACGATCGCTCCTCTAACTTGTTGGTCGGCGTGCCTTGAATCAACGCCAAGTCTTACATGAATTTCAATAGTTTCATCGAAACCTGCTTTTGCGTTTTTTGTGCAGATTTCTAACGCTTCTTTTGCGTCATAAAAATTTGATTGATTATATGATTTTATACTTTCATTATATTTTTTACCGTGTTTCATAAATTTCCTCCTGAATTAGTGGTAAATCGGATTTTTTCCTCCCACCGTGGGGACGGTTTAATTAATCTACTACTTCAATCCCCATGCTTCTAGCAGTTCCTGCAATCATTTTCATTGCAGTTTCTATGTTTGCAGCATTTAAGTCGGGCATTTTGTGATTAGCGATTTCTTCAATTTGTTTTTTGGTTATTTTTCCAACCTTTGTTTTGTTCGGTTCGCCTGAAGCTTTGTCTAATTTACAAGCTTTTTTAATAAGCACGGCGGCAGGCGGTGTTTTTGTTACAAATGTGAACGAACGATCCTTGTATATTGTAAGAACTACAGGGATTATCATACCTATGTCGTTTTTTGTGCGGTCGTTAAATTCTTTTGTAAATGCCATTATGTTTATGCCGTGCGGTCCAAGTGCAGAACCTACTGGCGGTGCCGGGGTTGCTTTACCGGCGGGAATTTGTAATTTTACAATTGCGTTGACTTCTTTTTCAGCCAATTTTTGCACCTCCAAATTATGTGGTAATTTTGAAGCAATGAAAATTTTGCTTCTCCCACTGAAAAAATTTGCTTTTAAAAGAAATTTTTTAGATTAAACTGCGGGTTCGATTTGACCCAGATCAAGTTCGGCAGGGGTTTCCCTTCCAAACATAGATACAGTAACTTTAACGGTTTTGTTTTCGGTGTCTATGCTTTCCACTTTACCGATTAAATTGGCAAGCGGCCCGTCTATAATTTTAACCGATTCGCCAATTTTGTAAGAAAGTTTAACCGATTTGACTTCTACTCCCAATTTTTTAACTTCTTCGGGTGAAAGCGGAATTGGTTTTGTGGAGGAGCCCACGAAACCCGTGCATCCCCTTATGTTACGCACTATGTACCATGATTCGTTGTTGAGTATCATTTTTACAAGTACATACCCCGGGAATATTTTTCTTTCGGTTTGGCGTTCTTTTCCGTCTTTTATTTCTGTAACTATTTCTGTTGGAATTTTTACCTCTTGGATCATATTTTTCATGTTATGATTTGTAATTGTTTTTTCAAGATTTGAGGCTACTTTGTTTTCATAACCTGAATAAGTATGAACCACGTACCATTTAGCTTCTTCAGACATATTTTTGATTCCTCCGGACTTTACTTAGTATTTGAAACTGTCATTACCATGCGTAAAAGCTCCATAAGTCCTGCGTCAAGAAGAGCAACAAAAACACCCATTATAAAAATCATCGCAAGGACGATTCCGGTGTTTTTCCAAACTGTTTTTTGGGTCGGCCAAACAATTTTTTTAAGTTCGATTTTTGAGTCAATAAAAAAATTCTTGATTTTTGAAAATAAACCTTGCTTTTTTTCTTTCATTGTTTTGCCTCCAATCAATTACTTTGTTTCTTTGTGCAGAGTATGTTTCCTGCAAAAACGACAATGCTTTTTCATTTCAATCCTGTCCGGATTATGCTTTTTGTTTTTTGTCGTATCGTAGTTGCGCTGTTTGCACTCTGTGCAGGCTAGTGTTACTTTAACTCTCATTACGGCACCTCCCGGTATTTCGGAATATTTTAGCCTCCCTCTTAAGGGTACAAAAAATAAACCCCTTTAGTCGAGGTAATAAAATTTTACCATATTTAAAATTATAAGTCAAGAATTTATAAAAATTTAATTTTAAAAATGTATTTTTGTCATTTAGAATGCTAAATTATTCATAATAAAAAAGGTTTTTACATATAAATAGTCCATATACACTGTATGGAGGGGTAATATGTGAAAGAAGAACTGGAAAAGCGTGCTGTTATGCTTGGGGAGTATATATTAGAGCATAAAGCCACAGTTAGGAGTACGGCAAAAAAGTTTGGAGTTTCAAAGTCTACAGTTCACAAAGACGTTAGCGAAAGACTTGGTTACATAAATAAGCGTTTATACCTTGATGTTAAAAAAATTCTGGAAATAAACAAAGCCCAGCGGCATATAAGGGGCGGATTTGCCACAAAAAATAAATACGCAAAAATAAATTAAAAAAGCCTTAATTTTTAAGGCTTTTTTAGGTTTTCTTTTTTGATTTAAAAAGCATTGACAAATCTATTAAAAATATGTTATAAATAATAAAGCGCGTTTTTAAAAAGGAAGAAAAAATAATTTATTAAAAAGGAAGAAGTAGCTATGAAAAAACTATTAGTATTAAAATTAGGGGTATTAATTTTAAGTTTGTTAACTTTTGTTGAGTCTTTAGGTGGTATAGCGTGTGCAGTAAATAACGAATATCAAGTCGATCAGGCAATTGAAGTTGGAATATATATATTAGAAAATAATGCTACACAAACAAATGCAGCTGCATTTTTTGATGTTACGGAGATGACAATTCGTAATTATATTTATAGGTTGCAAACAATAAATCCATTGCTTTATCAGCAGGTTAGAGAAATTGTTGAGCGACGCAGATATACAGGTCGCATCAAAGATCCCATGGACTTTGCAATTGAAGTTGGAATATATATAGTAGAAAATGATGCTACACAAACAAATGCAGCTGCATTTTTTGATGTTACGGAGATGACAATTCGTAATTATATTTATAGGTTGCAAACAATAAATCCAATGCTTTATCAACAAGTTATAGAAATTATTGAGCTACATAAACATCTGGGTGGTGTCAGTATTGTTGACTCAGAAAATCGGTCTCCTTTAACAAATAAAGCTAAGCGCCGTAGATATCTTACTAAATTAGAAGATCAAGATGTTTTAGCGGTTGAAATTGGGGATTATATAGTTAATAATAACGCTACATATATGGATGTGTCCGCAAAATTTGAGATTTCAGAAACGAAAAGCAGGCGGTATGTAAAAAAACTAGAAAGAATAAAACCGGCACTATATACACAAGTTAAAAAAATTGTGGAACAACACAAACATCTTGGTGGCATTACCGCTAATTTGGGAGGTCAGCGTGCTTTAATAGGTAGGCAAAAACGTACCAAGTTTTCTTATGGAACGCCTGAATTTTACATAACTCAGTGCGATTGCGAATTTTTATAGATATTTAACAATGTAAGGCAAAGGCAGGAAATTTGCAAATAAAATATTCATGCAAAGATAATTTAAAGTAAAAGAATTATAATTAATTTGGCAGTTTACTCTGCCAAATTTTTTTCTTTATGGTATAATAAAATAAGCTAAACAGTGCAAAAAATAGGGGATGATAAATTTGAAGTGGAAATATTTTAAAATGGTGAGTAATTATTTAAAGCCATACGTCGGTTTTATTTTAATTGCGCTTGTTTTTATGCTTGGTAACCAGTTTTGCAGCCTTTATATACCAAGTTTAATGGCAAAAATAGTGGATATCGGCATTAAACAGCATGGATTTGAAAATTCCGATATGATAAATACGGCTTTAAGCCAAGGCGAGATTATTAGTTCCCAAACGAATTATATTTTTAAAATCGGCTCTGTTATGATGGTTGTAACACTAATAAGTGTAGTACTTACCGTGGTTTATAATTATATGCTTTCTAAAATATCTTCTAAAGTTTCGAATGATTTAAGAAAAGATTTATACAGCAAAATAATGAAATTTTCTTTATATGATTTAAATAAAATTTCTGTTTCTTCTTTAATAACCCGTACAACCCGTGATGCACAAAATGTTCACAGCTTTTTGTTTTCCATTACAAATTTTATTATGCCTGTAATTTTAATGGCTGGGGGAATAGGTTTTGCAATTAAAAAAAGCCAAAAATTAAGCCCTGTTTTGTTAATTGGGTCGGTTTTTGCTGCCGGAATGATTATGATTATTTTTAAATTTGTAATTCCCAAGGTAAAAATAATGCAGCTTCTTGGCGATAAGTTTAATTTAATAATGAAAGAACGCCTCAGCGGAATTACCACTGTGCGTACATTTGTAAATGAAGATTTAGAAGAAAAAAGATTTAAAGAATGTAACGACAGTCTTTTTGAAAATTCAATTTATATAAGCAAATTTATGAGTTTTATACTTCCTTCTGTGGTGATAATTCTAAATTTGGTGAACGTTTATGTTATTTGGGTAGGTGCCAAAGAAATAGAAAATTCCACCATGGCGGTTGGAGATATTATGGCATTTTTTCAGTATATTATGATGATTATAATGTCTTTTATAATGCTTGTGCTGAGCGTTATTAGAATTCCAAAATACTGGATATCAGTGGAAAGAGTTTGCAAAGTACTGGAAATATCAAAAAACAGCGATTTTTCAGAGGAAAATTCCAATTTTTATAACGAGAAAATAGAAAAAATCGAATTTAAAAATGTTAGTTTTAAATATAGTGGCGCCGAAGACTATATAATAAAAAACGTGAATTTTACAATAAAAAAAGGCGAAACCATAGGAATAATAGGTACCACAGGTTGTGGAAAGTCAACTTTGGCAAGGATACTTTCCGGATTTTTGGTACCAACCGAAGGAAAAATACTTTTTAACGACAAAGAAATTAAACCAAACGATAAATTTCTTGGGAAAGTGGGATACATTGTTCAAAATGCGCCTCTTTTTAACGGAGATATAGAATACAA
>JAFRJS010000091.1 GCA_017432165.1 Clostridia bacterium
GGAAACAGAAAAAAGATCCAAGTTTATTTCGTTTGCTTTTTTTGTGGAAAATGAGGAACAAGTTCAAGAGCATTTAAAAGAAATTAAAGCTAAATACCACGATGCAAAGCATCACGTTTACGCATATAAACTTAAAAAAAATAATTCGGAAAAGTTTAGTGATGATGGGGAACCCTCAGGTGCTGCAGGCATGCCGCTCCTTGGTGTGATAAACAGTTATGAACTCAGTAATGTGCTTGTTGTGGTTGTCAGGTATTTCGGCGGGATTCTTTTGGGAACTTCCGGGCTTAGGAGAATGTATATTTCTGGTGGGTGTGGAGCCATTGGAAACGCAAAAACAGAAAAAAGAGTTTTTTGCAATAGTATAGAATTTAAAATAAATTACAGTAAATACAGCAAAGTCCTAAGCGCTATTAAAAAACATGGTGGTGTGATTGTAAGCACGAGCTACGAAGATGACATAAAATTAACTTTTTACATAGAAAAGGATAAAACTGGGGAAATTTTAAAGAAAATTTCCGATATAAATAGCGGTGAAATCGATTTTAAAATAATTTCAGAGGGTTTTATGCCGGCGAACGAATAAAATAAATTGGTGGTGAATGCAAGCTATGTGTATTAGAGAAGAAATTGAGGAATTGGAATTAAAAACGCTTTGCAAAGATGCGGCATTTTCTAAGAATACTTTAGGTAGAAAAAGTTCGGAAAAGCCTTGCGAAATCAGAACGGAATTTCAAAGGGATAGAGATCGTATAATTCATTCAAAATCGTTTAGAAGATTAAAGCACAAAACACAGGTTTTTATTTCTCCAAAAGGTGACCATTACAGAACACGTCTTACTCATACTCTGGAAGTTTCGCAAATTGCAAGAACTGTTGCCAGAGCGCTTAAATATAACGAGGACTTAACTGAGGCAATAGCTCTTGGACATGATGTGGGTCATACGCCGTTTGGTCATGCGGGCGAAAGTGCGCTAAACGATTTATGCCCTTACGGATTTAAGCATTATGAGCAGGGAATAAGAGTTTTTTCTGTATTGGAAAAAGAGGGGAAAGGCCTTAACTTAACCGAAGAAGTTTTAAACGGCATAGTATGCCACACAAAAGGCGAAGAAGCTTTTACCGCCGAGGGAAGAATTGTTAGAATTTGTGACCGAGTAGCGTACGTAAACCATGATATTGAAGATGCCATCAGAGCCGGAGTTTTGGACCCTGAGAAAATACCGAAAAGATTTATTGAAATCTTTGGAAATAGGTTTTCTGAAAGAATTGATACAATGGTAAAATCCATAATTGAAAACAGCGATGGAAAAAATATAAAAATGAGCGACGAACTCACAAGTGTTTTTAGCGGTATTCATGATTTTATGTACAGTGAAGTTTATTTAAATAAAGATTCTTATTCGCAGGATCAAAAAGTGCCATTTATAATTGGACTTCTTTACAAACACTACAAAACATACCCTAACAAAATGCCTGAATACATACAAAAAATAGCAAGGGAAGACAGCCCGGAAAGAGCAGTTTGCGATTATATTGCGGGTATGACAGATCAGTACGCTATTAATGTTTTTAAAGAAATATTTATTCCTAAATCTATAATTTCGTTTTAAATTTTTAAAAAAATTATTTTTTAGGTGGTGAAAAATTGAATATTTCAGAAGAATTTATAGCTGAACTTAAGGAAAAAAATGATATAGAAGAAATAATTTCCGATTATGTGCCGCTTACAAGAAAAGGAAAAAATTTAATGGGTATTTGTCCGTTTCATGCTGAGCGCACGCCGTCGTTTTGTGTTTACCCTGCGAATGGTTCTTTTTATTGCTTTGGCTGCGGAGCCGGAGGGGATGTAATTACTTTTCTTAGGCTTATTGAACACTATGACTATATTGAAACCGTAAAGTTTTTGGCTGAGCGTGCAGGAATGAATTTTGAAGTTAACGAAGAAGAGGACGAGTCGCATAAAAAGAAACTTCTTATTTATAAAATAAATCGTGAAGCAGCAAGGTTTTACCACAAATGTCTTTTTGCTCCCGAGGGCGAAGAAGCACTCAGCTACCTTAAAAAGCGCGGAATAAGCCTTAAAACCATAAAGCATTTTGGACTTGGGTATTCCCCAAAATCAAGATTTGCGCTGATAGACTATTTAAATAAAAAAGGTTATAATAGTGAAGATGCAGTTTTGGCAAATTTAGCATTTAAAACTCGAAATTTGAAAGAAAAAGACAGGTTTTGTAATAGGTTAATGTTCCCGATAATAGACGTTAGGGGTAATGTTATTGCATTTGGTGCCAGAACCATGGGTGGCGATATTCCAAAGTATATAAATACTTCTGATACGCCGGTGTTTAAAAAGAGCAACAATTTGTTTGCGCTTAATTTTGCAAAAAATTCAGGTATGGAATCATTTATTTTAACCGAAGGATACATGGACGTGGTTTCGCTTAACCAAGCGGGGTTTCAAAACGCAGTCGCAGGTCTTGGAACAGCGCTTACGCAAAATCAGGTTAAGCTCATTTCTCGTTACACGGACAGTGTTTTGGTTACTTACGATTCTGATGAAGCGGGTCAAAAAGCTGCAGCCAAAGCTATAACAATGCTAAAAGACAGCGGTATAAACGTTAAAGTAATAACTATTCCAAAAGGGAAAGACCCCGATGAGTTTCTTCGTACGCAAGGAAAAGACGGAGCGGTTAGGTTTAAAAATCTTATTGAAAAATCAGAAAATGACACAGAGTATAGGCTTTCTAAGGCAAAAAAAATGTACGATAGCGGTTCTGATGAAGATAAAATAAATTATTTAACAAATGCCGCAAGGATTTTATCTTCTTGCCAAAATCCGATTGAGCGCGAAGTATACGCTACAAGACTTAGTTTGGAAATGGGCATAAATAAATCGGCTTTAATTATGCAGATAGAAAAATTTATGAAGCAAAACCTTAAAAAACATAAAAAACAGGAATTTAAAAATCTGGAAAAAATAACTTCTGCATTAAATGACAAAATTAACCCCGAAAAAAAAGAAAATTTAAGGGCGGCCGTTGCAGAAGAATCGCTGATTTCGTACATAATAAATAACGTGGACAAAGCAAGCGATATATTTTTAAGGGTAAACGCAGATGATATAATTACAAACTTTAATAGGCGCGTTTTTGAGTGCGTTAAAAGTATTATAGCGGAAGGTAAAACCCCGGATATAACGTCGATTTCTGCCAAGGGTGATTTTAATTTTGAGGAAATCGGGCGCATTACAAAAATCATTTGCAGTTATAATTCTCAGCTTGTAAATCAAAAAACTGTGGACGAGTATATAAATATTATATTTGATGAAAATAAAAAAATAAAAGTGAAAAATGTAAATGAACTTTCGGAATTTAAAGTGAAGGAATATATAGAAACTTTAAAAAACGATAAAAAATAGAATTTATGTCTTTAGAAAAATAAGCTAAGGAGAGAAAAAATGAAAGACGTTACAACGCCACAAGCAAAATCTATTGAAACAGTAACAAAAGAATTAATAAATCAAGGAAAAGCCACAGGCCATATTACTACGGGGGAAATACTGGAGGCAATGGGGGAAATAGATTTTAACCCGGACGAAATAGAAAAACTTTATGACTCCATAGAAGCAACAGGAATTGAAATTATAGATGGTTTAGAAGAATCCGGAGCGGAATCTTCCGGTACATCTAAACATGGCGAATCTGCTGTTCAAAAAGTTGAAGTTTCTTCCACTGATGACCCTGTAAAAGTTTACCTTAAAGAAATTGGAGTTGTGCCGCTTCTTAGTGCGGAAGAAGAACTTGAGCTTGCCAAACGTATTTCAGAAGGTGACGAAAAAGCAAGAAAAAGGCTTTCGGAAGCCAATTTAAGGCTTGTGGTTAGCATAGCAAAAAGATATCTTGGAAGAGGGATGCACTTTTTGGATTTAATTCAAGAAGGAAATTTGGGTCTTATTAAGGCTGTGGAGAAATTTGATTACTCTAAAGGGTTTAAATTTTCCACTTATGCAACTTGGTGGATAAGGCAAGCCATTACCAGAGCAATTGCCGACCAAGCACGTACAATCAGAATACCTGTTCATATGGTAGAAACCATGAATAAAGTAAAAAGAGTATCCGGGCAGCTGCTCCACAGCAATGGTCAAGAGCCAACACCGGAAGAAATAGCCGAGGAACTTGATTTGCCTGTGGAAAAAATAAGAGAAATAATGAGAGCATCTCAAGATCCTGTTTCTTTGGAAACCCCAATAGGTGAAGAAGACGATAGCCATTTGGGAGATTTTATTCCAGACAATGACGCTCCCGCTCCGGCAGATGAAGCGTCGCATGTTCTCCTTAAAGAACAGCTTTTAGAAGTTTTAAGCACTTTAACACCAAGGGAAAAAAAAGTTTTACAAATGCGCTTTGGTATTGATGATGGCCGCCCTCGTACGCTTGAAGAAGTTGGTAAAGAATTTGACGTTACTCGTGAAAGAATCAGGCAAATAGAGGCAAAAGCCCTTAGAAAACTTCGCCACCCCAGCAGAAGTAAAAAGCTTAAAGACTATTTGGATTAATATAATTTAAAGTAAAAATTTATGTAGGTGCTTTTTATGAAGTTTGAAATTAAAAATCATAAAGTTTGTTTGATTATTTTTATATTTATTTCTGTTATTTGCGTTTTTAGTGGTTTTTCAGTTTACAGTAGTAAAAGCGGGGAAGCAGAAAGTAAAATAGATTTGGCTTTAAAAGAAGATAAAAAATCTGGCAATAGTGATTCGTTAAATACTTCGGATAAAAGCGAAAAAAAATCTTTTGATGATCTTTTAAAAGATATTTCAGAAGATATTTCGGAAGATTCTTTAAAAATCCTTTTAAATACTACTGGAAGTGTTGAAATAAAAGAAGAATATTTAAATTGTGTTTTAGATGATATTATCAAAAAGAAGGAGGAATTAGAAAACTTTAAGAAGAAAATTGAACTTTGTTCTAAAATTTTAAAAGAAGAAAAAACGTTTGTAACTATAAAAAACATTAAAAACCTTATTGCGGTCGGTGATTTACATGGTGATTCGGTATCGACTGCAAAGTATGTAAAAGGAATAGAAGAATTATTTAAAAAAGATGAATTGGATCATGCGATTTTTTTGGGTGACTATGTAGATAGAGGCCTTGATTCTATTAAAGTTTTAGATACAATTATAGATTTAAAATTGAGTTATCCAAATAAAGTAACTTTGCTTAGGGGAAATCATGAAACAAGGTGTATATTTAAATTATTTTGTTTTATGGACGAAAACAGTTTAATAAATCAAATTAGTTGGAAGTATTATCCGCTTTGCAGTAAATATACCAATAAATTAAACGAAACTTTGCTGGAGTTTTTTGATGCGCTACCTTTGGCAGCAGATATTGATATAGATTCTCCAAGCTTAAAAAAAACAAGAAAAATTTTAGCTGTTCATGGAGGAATCCCATGCGAGGAACTAAGCGATCTTGCTAGTAATGAATTGATGTGGGAAAGTTTTATGAAGTTAAGAAAGACATTTAGAAGACCTCCGGTGGAAATATTGAATGAGCCATATATTTTAGGAACTCAAATACTGTGGAATGACTTTGACTGTAAAGGCGAAACTGACAAAAATATTTTTAATTCTGACAGATCCAGTGGTAGAGTAATTTCTAAAGCAGCTCTTAAAAAATTTTGTAAGATTTATAGTTATGATTTTATTATAAGAGGTCATACATTTTACGGAAATGAATCTATTTATAATTTGTTTAATAGATGCTATACTATTTTTTCGGCTTCTAATTATGTTGGTAGCGGCAATAAGGGATCTATCGCATATTTTGATTATTATAGAATATCAAAAGCATATTAGATCTATAAAAAGTTTTTTATTGTAATTTTTAAAAATATATCGTATAATGAAATTACGATGTATTTAAGCACCATTAGCTCAGTTGGTAGAGCACCTGACTCTTAATCAGGGTGTCCGGGGTTCGAGCCCCCGATGGTGTACCAAGTTATTTTTAAAATTGAGGAGGTAATATATTTGAGTATTCTTCAAAAAATTGATAACGAAAAAGACTTAGAAAAAGACGCAGTGGGGTATGAAGCTATTTTTGGAGCTACAAATACTCTAAAGGTTTCTAAAGATTGTTATGAAAAATTAGAAAAAGAAGGTTACATCGTAGATGGAAAAATCAAACACGACGATGTAATAAAAGCCGTTAATTTTTTAAGAGAAGAAGGCTTTGAAGGTAAAATAGAAAGCTTGTGTTTTATGTATTTGGGTTATAAAGCACCGGAATATGCTAAGTTAATAATAATTGATGATAACGCAAATAAATAATTTGCGTTGTTTTTAAGGCTCGTTGGTCAAGCGGTTAAGACACCGGCCTCTCACGCCGGTAACATGGGTTCGATTCCCATACGAGTCACCAATAAAAATACTTTTAAAAAAAATAAATCTCTGCTGAACTATTTAAGATTCAGCAGATTTTTGATTTTAAGAAGATGAAAATATTATAGTATGTATAAGTAATCCCAAAGCCGCCCAGTATTCCGGTTATCAGCCTTCGTATATTGTTAGATTCAATCCAGTTAATTTGCTGCAAAAACCAATCAAGGCCCATAATTAAAAGTAAAATGATTGCCCATAAAATGTTTACATTAATTTTTAAAAGTATTAATAAAACGGCAATTACTTCGCCAAGAAAAGCACCGCTGCATCTTGCACAAACAGGGAATTGGTGTCCTTTTATAAAAAAGCTCCGCTCGGGCATTTGGTGGCACCCCATTTTGCTGCCAAAATTCATTAGTTTTATCCATGTTTTTTTTAGGTTAAACATTACATTCTCCATTTATATCCGCAATTATTGCAAACCCAGTAATTCTTATTTTGTGTTGTTCGGCCTTTGCCGCATGCACCACACAAAATTCCTATTGGCCCAAACAAAAATGCACCACAGCAGCCTTTAGAAGCTGAAAAATCTTTCCCGTGGGTATGTACTTCATTAATTACTTGGCAGTTATCGCTTCCGCAGTTTAAACAAATCATTTTTATTTTTCCTCCTTTATCTTCTTAAAATTTATATAATTATACTAAAAAATTTAACAGAAGTCAACATTTTTATTTTAAAATTCTTTTCTTGTTTTTGTTTTTTAATTTGAAAATAAAAAAATCCCCGAGAGGGGATTTTTTTGGCTACCCCTGTTGGACTCGAACCAACAATCCTGCGATTGTTAACCGTATGTTCTACCGAGGAGCATGGTTTGCATATTTGAAAACGTGTTTACACCTAATCTACTTGTCCATGATTTGCTTGAAACGCTTTAAAGAAATTTTCAGAGCCATTATAATCTTCACCATTATAACTTATTTTTAGTTTGTTGGGGCTAAGAATATAAGAAAATGTAAAAGCATTTCTCCCAATATGTTGTACACTCTTAGGAATAATTATTTTTTCGGGGATAATACAATCTCTAAAAGTATTATTGGCAATACTTATAACACCGTCATTTACTTTTATAATATCCTTTTCCACGATGTCTACTTCGAACGGACGTCCAGCTATATTCATACACTCTGCTCTAATTCCCAGCCATGTAGCTACTCTTTTTTCAGCATATTGTTTAAGATCATCACGCGTCAGTTCATGGTCAGGGATTCCTACTGTTATTTTAGATGGACGGAGCATAGTGCAGTATATGATGACAGTAGCAATACTTGATACGGCTACAGTGGCTACAGCAGCAGTAGTTTTAATAATTTCTGTTTTTTTATTAGATTTATTATCCTCAGAACGAACTGGTATAGCTCCTGAAATTGTTAATAAAGCTAATAAAACTGATAGATTTTTTTTAAACTTTGTCATAATTTACACCTAATAATTCTTATTTTACATTAATTGTAGCATAAAAAAACAATAATGTCAATGATTATTTCATCAAATAATAAATTTTAGTTTAGATAAGAAAGAGTTGAAGTTTTCCCTCTGTAAATAATTAGAAATTTTTTGCTAGTGATATACAATAAATTTAATAATCATATTTTTTATTTCCACAAAAATTAAAAATCCCCTTTCGGGGATTTTTTTGGCTCCCCCTGTTGGACTCGAACCAACGACCCTGCGGTTAACAGCCGCATGCTCTACCGACTGAGCTAAGGAGGAATATTTAATTTACAATTATATTATATACGTTATCGAATGTATATGTCAATACATTTTTTAAAAAATTTAAAATAAAATAACAAAACCAAATAAAAAGCCCTTCAGAGAAAGTTTAAATCATAAAAATTTATTTAAAAAATAGTAGCGTTGATTCTTTCTAAAAATTCATTGACGAGTAGCAAAGCACGGTGCTATAATTAATCTCGGAGTATTTTAAGGAGGGCTGCAATTAAAAATTTTAAATGGTATAATGAGTACAAATTTTTAAAAAATCAAAGTAAAGAGGTATTAATTTAAAATGAAAAATCGCAGTAAAAGAATTTTAGCGGCGGGATTGGTCTCCGTAATGCTGTCAACAGGCGCTTTTAACGTTAGAGCAAGCGCTGTTGATTCGTCTATGATATTTTATAATGTGGTTGGGTCTACCATTGCAAGTGCAATCCCAAAGATACTTGAAAAAATATATGATATTATAACATCTAATTACGAAAGATTAACGGTTTACCTTGATGTGGAGAAAAACAAAGGGTTTAGAACCCCCGAAGAAACAATGAAAAGGCTTGATGATATTGTTAACAATAAATCAGAAATTAAAGTTTATGGCCAGGAAAAAGCAAAATCTCAAATGGTAGATGCTTTAAGCAGCGTTGTTGCAAGAATTGACAATATAAAACGTCATAAAAATGATGTTAAAGAAATACGTGGTAATATAGTTTATTTAATTGGACGTCCGGGGGTAGGAAAAACTAAAATGTGTTATGCAATTGCCGACGCATTTTTAAAGCACCCGGAAAAGTCATCAATTTTTTTACATAGTGAGAGTATTACCAACGAATCAACGCTTGGAAATCAGCTTTTTAAAACCGTATCGGCTAAAGATATTGGTAAGAGGCGCAATAAAAATATATATGGAAACGACGGTTTAATCGGAAAAGAAGAAGAATCTCCAATGCTTAAACACCTTTTAACTTGGTATGATTCTGTTGTAATTATAGATGAATATGAAAAAATGAAAAAACAAAGCGCCAAACCGGGAACTACAATGATGGTAGGCGGCATGAATATACCGATTAACGGTGCAGCTAATGCTCCGGAAACTGACAACAGCGCCGACGAGGTTCTTCGATCAATTGCATCAACAGGCAAATATAAATTCATGAACACAGAAATTGATTGCAGCAGGACATTATTTTTAATTACAACAAACGAAACAAAAGAAGAGCTGGAGAAAAATTTTGGTGTTGACGGTGTAAAAGGCGGCGGAGTGCAGAGGCTTAATGTAATAGAATTTGACGATTTAACATTAGAAGCTTGCAGAGGAATTGCAAATGATTTGGCTGAAACTGTGTCTAATGTTTTAACAGATAAACAAGGGCCTTTTAAAATTAAAAGCGTATCTTTTGAAGAAAAAAGTATGGAATCCATGGCAAATTACATTTTTAATGATAAAGTAATGCAAGGCCGTGCCAAGAACAAACTTGAAGATAAGATTTACAGTTTGTTTTCAAAAAGAATAGGCAAAGATGCAAATAAAAATGTTGAAATTTCATTCGATGAGTCCACAAGCGAATTTTCTTACAAATAAAAAAGAATCCCTCTAATAAAAATTAGAGGGGTTTTTAATTTATAATTTAAAACATGTTTTTGATTTTGCCCGTGGTTGTGATGTCTATTTTTTCTGCGGCGGGCTTTTTGGGCAGACCCGGCATTCTTAAAATATTTCCCGTTATTGCCACAATGAATTCTGCACCGTTCGAAATCGAGATATCTCTTACTGTTATATTAAAATCTTTTGGGGCGCCGAGTTTCGTCGGATCGTCCGATAGGGAATACTGCGTTTTTGCAATGCATACCGGCAGATTTTCTTTGCCCAGCGTTTTTATGTTTTCCAGAGCTTTTTCGGCTTCTTTCGTGTACATGACGCCTTTTGCTCTGTAAATTTCTTTTGCAATTTTTAGAATTTTTTCTTCAGTGCTTATGTTGTCTGGATACATAAAGGAAAATTTTGATTTTTTTCCGCAAGCCTTGCAGACTTTTTTTGCAAGGTCAATTCCGCCATTCCCACCTTCGGCATGAATTTTTGCAACGCTGAATTCCACATTTTTTTCGGTACAAAATTTTCTTACTTCGCCAATTTCTTTACTTGAATCGGTTTCGAAATGATTTAGCGCCACAACAACCGGAACCCCGTATTTTTTCATATTTTCTATGTGGATACCAAGGTTTGGAAGTCCTAATTTTAACGATTTTACATCTTCTTTTTTTGTAAGATTCTCCAAATTAGCTCCGCCGCCGTATTTTAAAGCTCTGATTGTTGCCACAATTACCACGCAAGAGGGTTTTAATTTAGCGGCTCGGCATTTAATATCCAGGAATTTTTCTGCGCCTAGGTCAGCTCCAAAACCTGCTTCGGTTATGCAGTAATTTCCAAGTTTTAAAGCAATTTTTGTTGCTCTTATGGAGTTACACCCGTGAGCAATATTTGCAAATGGCCCGCCGTGCATAATTACGGGTGATCCTTCAACAGTTTGTACCAAATTAGGTTTGATTGCATCTTTAAGAAGTACAGTCATTGCGCCGTTTACTTTTAAATCTTTAGCATATACCGGTTTTCCGTTTGTATTGTATGCAACCAAAATATTTCCAAGCCGTTTTTTTAAGTCTTCTAAATCGGAAGATAGGCATAAAATTGCCATAATTTCTGTTGCGACGGTTATTATAAATCCGTCTTCCCTCGGGACTCCATTTATACTCCCTCCAAGGCCGATTACAGTGTTGCGCAAGGCCCTGTCGTTAATATCAAGGCACCTTTTTATAAGGATTTTTCGCACATCAATTTTTAAGCTGTTTCCCTGGTGAATATGATTGTCAAGTGCTGCGCAAAGCAAATTGTTTGCGGCAGTTATTGCGTGCATATCGCCTGTAAAGTGAAGATTTATATCTTCCATTGGCAGCACCTGTGAATATCCTCCGCCTGTGGCTCCGCCTTTAATTCCGAAAACCGGGCCAAGAGATGGTTCTCTCAGTGCTATTACGGCATTTTTTTGGAGTTTATTCATTGCCTGGCCAAGACCGATTGTCACTGTGGTTTTTCCTTCCCCTGCAGGAGTTGGGTTAATTGCCGTTACGAGTATTAATTTCCCGTCCTTTTTTTCTGTTAATCTTTTATAAATATTGTTTTGCAGTTTTGCTTTGTAATTTCCGTAAAGCTCCAGTTCGTCTTCTTGTATTCCGATTTTTTTCCCGATTTCCGTGATTTTTTTAAGTTTTATTTTTTGTGCTATTTCGATGTCTGTCAAAGCTTACATCTCCTTTTTAATAAAATTATCTTCTTTAAAAATAATACCACATTGTTTAAAATATTAAAAGGCAAAAAATAAATTTACTTGACTAAATTTAATTATTTTGTTATAATATAGTAAAGAGGAGGTAATAAAACATGAAAAAACATATAAAGAAAACTTTTGCTTTTATGCTTACAATTTTTTTAATGTTTACCGGTATGTTATTTACTCAAAATAATGAGCTACATGTAGATGCATTGTCAAATAAGAAGTCAAGCCGAAAAGTTAATAAACATGACGGAACCTCAAAGATTTTTTATTCCAAATTCGTTACTACTATTTCAAAGATTGCAAATGTTGTAGGACGTATTTTTGGTGGAAAGGTAAACACAAAAAAACCTACAAATATCGACACCTCTTTTACTTCATGCTGGATGAAATATTTAAAAGATGATGCAAAATTAAAAGATATATTAATTCCAGGTTCGCATGACTCCGGGACTTATTCAATGGCTCCAACCACAGGGCTGAATTTAATCGGTAAAGCTGTGCAAATTCAAGAAATGGATATTTATAATCAGGCCAAAGTGGGTGCAAGGTGCTTTAATATTCGCGCAAGAGCTCTTTCCGATTCTGTGGTTATAAGTCATGATATTGTTAACGGTTGCAAGGTTTCTGATGTGCTTAAATCTTTTTTGAATTTTATTAAAGATAATCCTTCAGAAGTTATAATTTTACATATTACCCATTCTAGTAGCATTGCGATTAAAAAGATTATAGAGCTTCCGGAAATGAAAAGCATTTTTGAAAAAAGTTTAACCAAAAGTATGTGCAGTAATTATGGTTTGGATTATCCTCTTTTAAGTATGAAGCAGCTCAGAGATTCAAAAGTAAATTTTGTAATAATTTCAGATTATAATGATGAGCATTTTCATGAAACCTGGAATTTACATGATATTTATACGGAAAAGACACGTGAATCAAATTCCACAGATATAATGGTTAATCAGGAACTTAAGAACTTGTCGGATGCTCCTTCGTACAAAATGGTAAATATAACCCCGATTCATACTTCAACCACAAAAGAATTCTTTTTAAATAAAGCATCGCCGCTTGCTTGGGAAAATAAAATTTCTAAATACCGAAACGAAAAGCTTTTGGCAAGTGATTTGTTTAGAAAAAAAGCAAATATTGTTTCTCTGGACGCTCTTTACCACAATGCAAAGTTTGTAAAAACGATTATCGATATTAATAAAGAGCGCTATTTAATGAATTAGGGTAAAATTAGATATCGATTTTTAATTAAATTAATTTTTATAACATTACAGATGAAAACAAGAAAGGGGCAAATTAATAATGAATAATAAAAAACTAATTGTAAATCTTTGCGAATCAGAGCTTGAAAGTATTTCAGGTGGGTACGAGGCTACTTTTGGCGTTTGGAATTCTTTAAGAGTTTCCAAAGAAGAATATAAAGAATTGGTAGAAGCAGGATATATTGTTGACGGAAAAATTAAGCATAATGATGTATCAAGTGCTGTGACATTTTTAGGCGAAAAGGGGTTTAAAGGGATTACGCAAAGTTTGTGTTTTATGTATCGTGGGTATAAGCCGCCTGAATACGGTGAATTAATAGTAACTAACGGTATGTTAATGAAATTACGACTGGGGTTTTTTAAGCTGTTTTATAAAAATAACGTTTGCTAATAAATTAATAACGAAAAAACTGTTTAATTTGTCATATTTTTTCAAGCCTTGTTGTTAAAAATTATCAACAAGGTAGTTTTTTAATAATTTATTGTAAAATATAATTGACATATAGTAAAATATATTTTATAATAAATTTGAAAAGGAGGTAGATAAATGAGTAAGAATTTAAAATTAAAAGCAGCAAGAGCAGCTTTGGGTATGTCTCAGCAAGATGTTGCAAATTCACTTGGAGTCAGCAGGCAGACTATAAACGCCATTGAATCGGGAGATTATAATCCCACTATAAATCTTTGTATATCTCTTTGCAAATTACTTGGCAAAACTTTAGATGAATTATTTTGGAGGTAATTTTATATGAAAAAACAAATTTTTGACGAAAGGCAAATATTCACTCAAAGAAAATACGGAGCAAATGCGTTTTTTATGTTGCTTTTTATTATGGTGATTAACGCTTTTTTTAAATACTTTTATAATTGCAATTATGCCTCACCAATAAATGAGTTTGCAATTATTATGTTTATTCCGCTTACGTATTTTTCCGTGGCGACTATTTTAACAAGCTCTTATACCTCGTTTTCAAATAATAAAAAGCTCAGTAGAGCTGGTTTATTTGATTTGTTATTATGTTTTATATTTTGTGTTGGATATTTTCGTTATTACAATGGCTTTTCAGAAGTAGTGCAAAATGGAATGCATTCAGATTGGTTTGCTTTTCCGGTGCTGATTATTTACTTTTTTATATTAATCGTATCGCACATAATAAGATTTGTAAAAGATAAAAAACAAAAAGACTAAGTCTAAAAATGAAAAAATATAAAACCCTTCTGGCTAAAAACCAGAGGGGCTTTTTATTAAGAAATTATTTTGCGGCTTAAATCGTAGATGTTTTTAAGGCAGTTTGATTTATCAAAATTTTCGCAGTTATGCTTAAGAAAGTTTAGCTGCTGCGGGTTTTGAATCAGATTGCTAATGATTTTTTCTTCATTTTCGCCGGAAATTAACTTTACAGCCATGTTTTTGCTTACCAAAAATTCTGCGTTTTCTTCTTCTTGACCCGGAATTGCTTCAAAAAGCGCCATGGGCAAATTACAAGCTAAAGCCTCACTAATGGTTAATCCGCCCGGTTTTGTTATAATTAAATCCGACATCTGCATATATTTGTCAACTTCGTGGGTGTAATAAATTAATTTTGTGGGCTTTGTTATGTTTATTTTTTTCTGCTTAAATTTTTTGCTGAGTTTAAAGTGCTTGCTGTGTAGATGCTTTAGGTGAATTTTTGATAAAAATATATCTCTTTTTCTTCTTCTTTTTCCCGTGGAAATAAGATGTTTCAAATTTTCAAATAACCTTTTGTTTTTTCCTGTTATGATGATAATTTGAAAATCGGGTAAGATTTTTTGAAGCTTTGTGTACATTTTTTCAACATTGGCAAAACCGCAGCTTCCTGCCATAATCAAAACCGTTGGTAATTTGCTGTTTAGTCCGATTTTTTCCAGTTCTTCTTCGCGATTTTTTTGAATGAAAAAATCATTGTCCACAGGTATTCCAAAGGGGTATATTTTCTCTTTTGGTACGTCCATGTCTTTCATCAGAGGAACCATTTCTTCGTTTGCCACGATATATGCATCAACATTCGGGCTGATCCATGTTCTGTGCGGTGCGTAGTCGGTCATGATGCATAAAAGAGGTACAGAAATTTTATTTTCTGATTTTAGCGATGAAACCATTTCCGTTGCAAAGGGGTGTGTGCTTATTATTAAGTCTGGTTTTTGAGTTTCAATAAGTGGCAAAAGTTTTTTGCTTATTAAATTATTTGTCCCAAAAATTATTTTATTTAGCTTTTTGTTGTTTGCGGTTTTGTAAATCATTTTCCAAAGTGTGGGGTGCTTTATTGCAACGTATTCGTAAATTTCTGTTACGGTTTTGTTCAGCATGTGGTTGATGTATTCAAGCGTGTCGATTACTTCGGCTTGGTCACCGCCGTTATTAAAATAATCTTTTACACAGTTTGCTGCGCTCATATGTCCTCCGCCTGTTGAAGCAGATAATATTATAATTTTCACGGGTTTCTCCTTTATTTTATTAATCCAAATATTATTTTGTCGCTCATTCTGTATCCACGGGCAAAATCCGAGGCCGGCATTCTTTTTTTGCCTTCCACCTGCACTTCCAGCAGTTCAAGCGAAGTGTTTTCGCCGCAGCCTATTATAAATGGATTTACAGACACCACTTTCCCCGGGTAACTGGAGCGAAGGTTGGAAATTTTTGATTTGTATATTTTAAAGCGTTTTCCTCTGATCATGGTGTAAGCGATTGGCCAAGAATTGCAGCCCCTGATGAGGTTGTGAATTTCTTGCGCGGTTTTTTCCCAAAAGATTTGTCCGTTTATTTTGTCCAGCGGGGGAGATAATGTTGCTTGGGAATTGTCTTGTGGCAATCTTTTTAATGTGCCTTCTTCTAATTTTTCTATTGTTTCAATCAGAAGCTCTGCACCTATTACGGATAGTCTGCTTTTTAATTCGTCGGACGTTTCGTTTTCGTTTATAAATGTTTTTCTTTGCATCAGTATATCTCCGGTGTCCAGACCTTCGTCCATGAACATCGTTGTAATTCCCGTAACATTATCGCCGTTTATAATGCTCCATTGTATCGGTGCGGCACCGCGATATTTCGGCAAAAGTGAACCGTGAACATTTATACAGCCGTATTTTGGGGTTTCTATTATGTTTTTAGAGATAATTTTTCCGTATGCAACCACGGCGATTAAATCCGGATTTAAAGATTTAATGAGTTCTTCGGTTTCGGCTGATTTGATTTTTTCCGGCTGATAAACTTTAAGCCCGTGATTTATGGCAAAAGTTTTTATCGGTGGGGGAGTTATTATTTTTTTTCGCCCAACAGGTTTGTCCGGTTTTGTAAACACGGCGCAAATTTCATGCTCACTGTTTATTAATTTTTCCAGAGAAGGCACCGCGAATTCCGGCGTCCCCATAAATATTATTCTCAATTTTTACACCTCATTATTTATTTTTTAAATCGTGATATTCTTCTAAAGTTAAATTATTTTCGTAAATGTATTTTGCGGTTTTTCCCCCCACATATCTTATATGCCAAGGTTCAAATTTCATTTTTGTGATTTCTTCTTTTCCTTTTGGGTACCGCAAAATAAACCCAAATTTATAAAGTACGCTGTGCAGCCACGCAGTTTGGTGGTTTATGTTTCCGTTTTTGTCCGGTGCAATTCCTGCCCATTTCCCGTTTAAAAATATGTCGCAGTCCAGGCAAAGCCCTGTGTTGTGTTCGGAATATCCGGGCAAGCACGCACTTTTTTGGGCAAATTCTATGCCTCTTTTTTCGGCAAAGTAATCGTACTTCGTTTGCTGTTGTTTAAATGATAAATACCCACTTGTGACGCCTAAAATAATGCCTTGATTTTTTGCATAATTTTTTAATTTTTCAAAATTTTCGGCAGTGATTTTTTCCAGGAAGTTTGCTTTTTCTTTTATTCCAAAGGTTTTGTATAAAAAATCATTGTTTTTTACCGAATCAATTTTTACTAGATTTGGAATTACATAGGATTTTACGTAAGATTCTTCAATTTTATTTTCTTTATTTATTAAAATTTCGTAGTCTATAAAAACCCCGCCCCTTTGATTTATAAATTGCTTGCTACATAAATAATACTAGGTTTTTATAATATTTTCAACTTTTTAAATAACACAAAAGTTTGTTTTGGTTGATATATGCTATTGGATTATAGTATAATTAAATTAAATAAAGTATAAAATTTGGAGGAAAATTAAATTGTTTAAAAGACTTGAAGCTACCGAAAAAAGATTTGTGGAAATAAACGAAAAGCTCTGCAATGTAGAAGTTATTTCAGACCAAGAAACTTACAAATCGCTGATGAAAGAGCTTAAAAATTTAACACCCGTTGTGGAAAAATACAGAGAGCTGAAAAAAGAAGAAAAAAACCTTAAAGAAGCCAAAGAAATGCTGGAAGAAGGCGGAATTGACAAAGAATTTAAAGAAATGGCAGAAATAGAAATTGAAACTTCTAAAGAAAAAATTGAAAAGCTTTCGGAAGAGCTTAAAATTTTGCTTTTGCCAAAAGATCCAAATGACGAAAGAAACGTCATAATAGAAATCAGAGGCGGTGCAGGCGGAGAAGAAGCCGCGCTGTTTTCGGGTGTTTTATTTAGAATGTATAATATGTACGCTCAAAACAGGCGCTGGAAAGTGGAAATTTTAAATGCAAACGAAACGCAGCTTGGCGGATATAAAGAAATAAGCTTTATGATTTCCGGCGAGGGTGCGTATTCAAGATTTAAGTTTGAAAGCGGCGTCCACAGAGTGCAAAGAGTCCCCGATACGGAAGCTCAAGGGCGTGTGCATACTTCCACAGTTACGGTTGCTGTTTTGCCGGAAGCAGAAGATGTTGAAATAGAAATAAATCCGTCTGATTTGCAAATAGATACATATCGTGCAGGCGGAGCGGGAGGCCAACACGTTAATAAAACGGAATCTGCAATCAGGATAACGCATTTGCCCACAGGCCTTGTGGTGGAATGCCAAGATGAACGCAGCCAATATAAAAACAAAGACAAAGCCATGAAGGTGCTTAAGTCAAGACTTTTGGAAGCTAAAAGAGAAGAGCAAGAAAGCGCAGTTGCCGAGGAAAGAAGGTCACAAGTTGGCACGGGCGATCGCTCAGAACGTATTCGCACGTATAATTACCCACAAAGCAGAGTTACAGACCACAGAATAGGTCTTACTCTTTATAGATTAGAAGATATTTTAAATGGCGACTTAGACGAAATTATAGACGCATTAATCACGGCGGATAGAGCCTCTAAACTTGCAGGTAATGAATAATTTGAGGTAAAAAACATGGAAACATTGATTTTAAATGAAAACGAAGCCAGCAAAGCGGCAAAAATAATAAAAAGTGGCGGGATTGTTGCCATCCCCACTGAAACTGTTTATGGTTTGGCTGCCAGTGCGTTTGATTTCGGTGCGATAAAAAAGATTTTTTTGGCAAAAGGTCGGCCGGTGGATAACCCATTGATAGTGCATATTGCAAAATTGGAAGATGTTTTTAAGGTCGTTTCGGAATTTAGCGAAAAAGCAAAAGCTTTGGCAAAGAATTTTTGGCCCGGGCCGCTTACCATGATACTCCCCAAAAACGATCAGATCCCAAGCATAGTTACGGCAGGTGGAAATTCCGTGGCGGTTAGGTTTCCGTCTCATGCGGTTGCAAGAAAAATAATTGAATTGTCGGGCGTCCCGCTGGTTGCGCCGTCGGCAAATTTGTCGGGCAAACCTAGCACAACAAGATTTAGCCATGTTTTGGAAGATTTAAACGGCAAGGTTGATGCTCTGGTAAATGGCGGGGATTGTAAATTTGGTGTGGAATCAACTGTTATTTCTCTTTTGGAAGATACTCCACGAATTTTGCGCCCCGGAGCGATTACTCCCGAGCAAATTGAAAAAGTCGTTGGGAAAATTTTGATTGATGATTCTGTATTTAATAAAATAACAGACGATGGGCCTGTACTTTCCCCGGGAATTAAGTATAAGCATTATTCCCCCGATGCCGAGGTTGTTATTTTAAAAGGCGAAAAGGAAGATTATTCCGATTTTGTAAATCAAGCAGGTAGCGAAGAAAAGGGCGTTTTGGCGCTTTGCTTTGATGAGGACATATCCCTTCTTAATGTTCCATATATATCTTATGGCAGTAATAGCGATTCCCTTTTTCAGGCGCATAATATTTTTGATGCTCTTAGAAAAGCGGATAAACTCGGCGCAAAAGTAATATATGTTCATTATTCTGAGTCCGGCGGAGTAAGCTTGGCGGTTTATAATAGGCTTATTCGTGCGGCCGGATTTAAAGTTATAGATTTAAAAAAATAAAATATGGGCGGGGGAATTAAAAATTGTAATTAAGTTAAATAAAAGATTTTTGGGGCTGCTCGTGTTTGCGGTAAGTGCGTTGTTTTTGTTTTGGATTTCTTGTGCGGTAATTAAAATCATTTACCCGTTAAAATATGAAGATACTATTGAAAACATGTCGCAAAAGTATAATATTGAAAAGCCCCTGATATATGCTATAATAAAATGTGAAAGCGATTTTGAGGAAAAAGCCGAATCTTCCGCCGGTGCGCTTGGTCTTATGCAGATTACTCCGGATACCTTTAGATGGCTTGAAAAGTATACTCATAATCATTACATATCAAAGGAAGATATGCTAAATCCTGAAAACAACATAGAATGCGGGACGCTGTTTATGTCCGTTTTGCTTGAAAAATATAAAAATCTTGATGTTTCTTTAAGTGCATATAATGCGGGAATAAAAACCATTGATGGGTGGCTAAAAGAAAAGGAAAATTCGCATGACGGAAAAAGCCTTCATAATATTCCGTATGGCGAAACAAAAAAATATGTTAATAAAGTTAATTTTGTTTACAAAGTTTATAAATTTATTTATTTCAGATGAAAGGAAGAATTAAAATGAGCTCTAAAAATGTTGAAAAAGATTTAAGAGAAAAATTATTTTTAAAAAAGACAAATGGAGGCAAAGAACTGAGTACAAGCGAAATGAAAAAATGCGATAAGTTTAGTCTGGAATATAAAGATTTTTTGAATAAATCCAAAACAGAACGCGAAAACGTAAATTATATTTTAAAAAAGGCGATTGCCGCAGGGTTTACTGAGTTTAATAAAGACAAAAAATATAAAGCCGGCGATAAAGTTTATGCAATAAATCGCGGCAGAGGGCTTATACTTGCGGTAATAGGCGAAAAAGGCGCGAAAGAAGGGGTTAAAATTTCCGTTTCGCATATTGATGCCCCGAGGCTTGATTTAAAACCAAATCCCCTTGTGGAATCAAGCGAATTTGCCCTTTTAAAAACGCATTATTATGGCGGAATAAAAAAATATCAGTGGACAGCCATGCCCCTGGCACTTCATGGTAGAATTGTAAAAAAAGACGGAACTTTTGTAGATATTGTTTTGGGCGAAAACGAAGATGAACCATGCTTTTGCGTAACGGATTTGTTGCCGCATTTGGCAAGAGAACAAATGAACAAAAAAATGAGCCAGGCAATTACCGGAGAAGACCTTAACGCATTGGTCGGAAGCTTGCCTTTAAAAGGCGGAGAAGGCGCGGAACTCGTTAAGCTTAATATATTAAAGATGCTAAATGAAAAATATGGCATTGTAGAAGAAGATTTTATATCTTCGGATTTGGAATTTGTCCCCGCTATGAAAGCAAGAGATATTGGCATAGACCGCAGCATGATTGGCGGATATGGTCAAGATGACCGTTCGTGTGCGTATCCGTGCATGGAAGCAATTTTAAACTGCAAAAAGCCAAAGAAAACAACTATAGCTGTATTTACAGACAAAGAAGAAACGGGCAGTGATGGAAACACAGGCATGCAGTCTAGATTCTTTGAATATTTTGTACATGATTTGGCTAAAATGGATGGTGTAAAACTTCGCCATGTTCTTTCAAAATCAAAATGTCTTTCCGCAGACGTAAATGCTGCGTATGATCCGACATATGTTGCCAGTTATGAAATTAATAACAGCTCTTTTATTAATAGAGGCGTTGTTTTAACAAAATATACAGGCAGCGGCGGGAAATACGGCACTTCGGATGCTTCTGCGGAATTTACCGGGGAAATTTGCAAATTATTTAACGACAATAAAGTTTTGTGGCAAA
>JAFRJS010000092.1 GCA_017432165.1 Clostridia bacterium
ACCCGCACCGGCAAGAATAACTTTACCCGTGGTGCTCATAGATTTTGTTGTTTCTTCTTTGGAATTTCCTTCTGCGAATGCGCAGGGAGAAACCGCCGTTAAAAGTGTTGCCGTGGAAAGAATAGTTGCTATGCCTTTTTTAAAAATCACTGTTTAATTCTCCTTTGTTTTAATTTAACTTTAATTATATCATAAAAAAAGCTAAATTTCAAGCGGTTTTTAATTTAAAAAAATTAGCCCGGTATTTTGCCGAGCATTTGTAAACTTTAAGCCGTTATGTTTATTAGGTGTGCTACACCCGGGATAGTTTCGCCTTGCTGCGATGAGGTGGGGGACATAAGTGCACCTGTGGCCATAAACAAAACGTTTTTCCATTTTCCGTTTTTTACATTATTTAAAATATGTGAGCATAAAATTGAAGCCGAACAACCGCACCCCGAGGCCCCTGCGTGGACGTCTTGTGCTTCTTTGTGGTACATCATAAGACCACAATCGCGATAATTTGAGCCTATTTTAATATTTTCTTTTTCCAGTAATTCTTTTAATAAATCTGAGCCAACTTCCCCTAAATCTCCCGAAAATATGGCGTCGTAATCATCAGGAGAAGTCCCTGTGTCTTCAAAAAATGAAATCATGGTTTTTGCTGCCGCCGGAGCCATTGCTGCACCCATGTTATTTATGTCTTTTATGCCCAAATCCACAATTTTTCCGACTGTTGCCATTTTTATTTTTGGGTCGCTGTTATTTTTTTGGCTTACTATTGCTGCTCCAGCACCTGTTACAGTCCACTGTGCTGTGGGAGTTCTTTGTCCGCCGTATTGGAGCGGAAACCTAAACTGTCTTTCCGACGAGCAAAAGTGTGATGAGGTAACCGCCGCAGAATAATTTGCAATCCCCGCTTCAATGGAAGTGGCAGCCAAAAATAGAGTTTGCGCCATTGTTGAACATGCTCCAAATTGCCCCAAAAAAGGAATTCCGAGTCTGCGAAGCCCAAAGGACGAGGACACGCACTGGTTTAATAAATCCCCCGCAAAAATGTAGTTAATATTTTGAAAATGTAGATTTGTTTTTTCAATTGCTGTAGTTACCGCTTCTTTTTGCAGGCGGCTTTCTGCTTTTTCCCATGTTGGTTCGTTTAAAGAAGTGTCTTCAAAAATTTTATCAAATTCATCTCCAAGCGGCCCCTCTGATTCTTTTTTCCCGCAAACCGCTGCATAGCTTATTATTGATGGCTGTGTTTCGAATAATACGGTGTTTTTTCCCATTCTTTTTCCCATAATGAAATTCCTCCTTAAAATAAAAAATACTAAATGAATTTTACTTCAATTAGTATTTCGATTTTGTTTGGAATTATTTATTACGCCGGGAGTTTTTTTATTTTTAGAAGAATTTTTTTTCGTAGTGCCTTTGATTTTTGAAATTTTGTACATTTCTAGAATTTTTCTTTTTATAATGTCATTAAGAACAAAGGCTGAGTTACCATTTTTTGGTTTATTATCATTCAAAATTATCACCTACTTGTAAATTTGAATACGCATACACCATTTTATTATATTTTACTAATTTGTCTATAAATATACAATTAAAAAAATTAATATAAAATAATGTAAAAATTTGTAATAAATCCGAACGATTCAAAATAATGCACAAAATATTATATAAAATATGATTATTCTTTATATAAATTTTTTTAAAGAATTAAATACTTCAACAGCGCATGCAACTGTCGCACCAACCATTGGGTTATTTCCCATTCCGATAAAACCCATCATGTCAACGTGTGCAGGAACAGACGAAGAACCCGCAAATTGAGCATCTCCGTGCATACGACCCATTGCGTCGGTTAACCCATAAGAAGCCGGTCCGGCACCCATATTGTCGGGGTGCAGTGTTCTACCTGTTCCTCCTCCGGAAGCAACGGAAAAGTACGCTTTGCCGTGTTCGGTGGCCCATTTTTTGTATGTTCCTGCCACAATATGTTGGAATCTTGTGGGGTTGGTTGAATTTCCTGTTATGGAAATGTCCGTTTGTTCGTGTTTTAAAATTGCCAGACCTTCCAAAGGTTCATTTGCTCCGTAGCACTTTATTTGGGCTCTTTCGCCGTTTGAAAAAGCTTTTTCGGAAATTATTTTTAAATCGGAAGTTTTAAAATCATATTCCGTTTTAACGTATGTAAAGCCGTTCATTCGGGAAATAATATAAGCTGCGTCTTTTCCAAGCCCATTTAGTATGACTTTAAGTGGTTCTCGGCGGGCTTTGTTTGCGGATTTTACAATTCCTATCGCACCTTCTGCGGCGGCAAAAGATTCATGCCCGGCAATAAAAGCAAAGCATTTTGTTTCTTCTTTTAAAAGCTTAGATGCCAAATTTCCGTGGCCGATTCCAACTTTTCTTGTGTCTGCCACGGAACCTGGAATACAAAAAGCCTGCAGACCTTCTCCGATGTATTCTGCGGCTTCGGGGGCTGATTTAGCGCCGTTTTTTATTGCGATTGCACATCCCAAAGTATATGCCCAAACGGCATTTTCAAAAGCAATCGGCTGAATCGATTTTATAATTTTACTTGGAAAAACTCCACTATTTTCGCATATATTTTTAGCTTCTTCCAGATTTTTCATCCCATTTTTTTGCAAGTAATTATTTATTTTTTCTATTCTGCGTGAATACCCTTCAAAAGTTATATTTTCGCCCATAGTTCTTGTCCTTTCGGTAGTTTTTTAGTTTATTCTTTGCGCGGGTCAATAAATTTAACTGCGTCATTATATCTTCCGTAAATACCCAGCGAGGATTCAAAAGCTTCATTTGGTGAGATTCCATTTTTGATTTTTTCCAGCATAATTCCGGGGTTAATAAATTTATACCCGATTATTTCGCCGTTTTCATCAAGTCCGAGTGATATTATGTATCCCTCAACGGTTTGCATATACCGTGGGCCTTTATCTTTGGAGCTGAAAATTGTGCCGATTTGTGAGCACTTTCCTTTGCCCAAGTCTTCTAAACTTGCGCCAATCGGCAAGCCGCCTTTTGAAAAAGCGGTTTGTGAGCGCCCGTAAACAAGCTGCAAAAAAATTTCTTTCATTGCGTCGTTTATGGCATCGCAGACTAAATCGGTGTTAAGGCATTCCAAAAGAGTTTTTCCGGGGAGTATTTCTCCCGCCATAGCTGCCGAATGAGTCATTCCGCTGCATCCGATGGTTTCCACAAGTGCTTCTTCCACAATTCCGTTTTTAACATTTAGCGTTAGTTTACAAGCGCCTTGCTGCGGTGCGCATTTGCCAACGCCATGTGAAAGCCCCGAAATGTCACTTATGTTTAAAGCTTTTTTCCAGCCACCTTCTTCGGGAATAGGCGAGGGGCCATGATGTGGGCATGAATTAATTTTACACATATTATTGATTTCTGGTGAGCAGTTCAAAATTATCACTCCTTAAAGATTAATTATTTATATTAATATTGAATTTAAGCTTGCTATCTAAACGCTTTATACCTATTGCACAGCAACCCAAATTTTTAACACGTCGCCAGCCCGGAAAACTTTTGTATATTTTCAGTGCTTCTTCGTCACTGTTAACAAAAGGAACTATGTTTTCTCTTTTTTCTGTCAAAACCATATCTTCAAAACTTTTATAAAAATTTATGTGTGTAATTTCACACAAAACGAATTCGCCTTTGCCTTGTAAAAGTAGCTTGTCGCCAACTTTGAAATTTTTTACGGCGGCGGAAGCTATACGACACTCTGCTTTTTTGATTCCTAAATCTATGTACTGCAAAAAAGGTAATTTTTTGTTGTTAATTATACTTAGTTTGTGCATTTTTGATTCGCTATGTTGATAATTATTTTGTAAATTTTTTCGCAGGAATCTGTGATTGAAATTCGCTTTAGATTTTCGGAATACTTTTTTGCAATTTCTCCGCCATTTTCAAAGATTTTGCAAATTTCTTTAAATAATTTTTCTGGGCTTAAATCCTTTTCTTCAATTATGCTTGCGGCATTTTCGTTTACCAGTGCCATAGCGTTGTGATATTGGTGATTTTCCGCAACATTTGGCGAAGGAATTAATATTGCCGGTTTTTGTGAGGCTTGCAGTTCGCTAAGGGTTGTTGCGCCTGCTCTGCAAATAACCAAATCTGCCGCTGCCATGCATTCCGGCATGTTGTCTATGTATTCTTTGATGATAAGGCGTGGGTTTTTTATGTTAATCTTTTTACTTTGCAAGATTTCTTTGAATGCTTTTTGTTTTTTGCCGAAACCGTGAATAAAATTAAAATCGGTATCATTAAAATGCTCGGAAATTAAAGAAGCGACCGCCGTGTTTATGGCTTTTGACCCCAAACTTCCTCCAAAAGAAAGTATTGTTGGGTTTTTGCTGTTTATATTTAGTTTTTTGCAGGCATCTTCTTTGGTATATGCCGAGATTTTTTTTCGCACGGGAGTCCCTGTAATTTCCGTTTGCATGTTTTTTGGAAGATGTTTTTTTGCTTCTTTGTTTACAATTAAAACTTTTTCCGCTTTTTTTGCAAGAAGTTTCGTGGTAATTCCCGGGTAGGAGTTTGAGTCATGCACTAAAAATGGTATTTTTAGCTTCCCGGCTTGCCTTAAAAATGGCCCGCTTACGTATCCGCCCGTGCCGATGCATATATCGGGTTTAAAATCTTTTAAAATTTTCTGGGATTCTATACTGGATATAAGTATATTTTTAAGGGTTTTAATGTTTTTTTTGAGCGATTCAAAACTTATTTTTCTGGAAAATCCCGAAATTGTTATCCCTTCAAATTTATACCCCGCTTTTTTTACGAGTTCTTCTTCCATACCGCCTTTTGCACCAACGTACAGAATTTCGGCGTCGGGATTTTTTTCTTTAACATAATCGGCAAGCGCCAAAGCAGGATTTATATGTCCTGCGGTTCCGCCGCCTACGAATACTATTTTCAAATTTATTTACCCCCAAATAAACTAATTTTTTTCCATTCTTGATGTCCTGGAAATAGAAAGAATTATTCCCATCTGCGCCAAAAGCATCAAAAGTGAAGTGCCGCCGTAGCTAAAAAATGGTAAGCTTATGCCTGTATTTGGTATGGTATTTGTTACAACGGCGATATTTAGTATAACCTGCAATCCAACCTGTGCTGTAAGACCTATTCCAAGCAGAGAGCCAAATTTGTCCTTTGCTTTCATGGAGATTATCATTCCTCGCCAGACCAAAAGGGCAAAAAGTATGAGTATTATAACCGCTCCCACAAAACCAAGTTCTTCGCATACCACGGAGAAAATGAAATCGTTTTGCGGTTCCGGTATAAATAAATATTTTTGCCTGGAATGCCCTAAGCCAAGCCCCAAAAGCCCTCCGGAACCAATGGCATAAAGCCCCTGCTTCGTTTGCCATGTATCTACTCCGGCTGCCGGGGAAAATGGATCAAGCCAGCCGGCAATTCGGTTGTTTGCGTATGTTAATTTGTTGGTAAAAAGTACCAAGTAAAGCAGCGCCGAAGCGATGCTGCCAAGTACAATACCGAACCATTTTAGTTTTACTCCCCCGATAAAAAGCATTCCTGCGGCAAGTAAAATAACTATAACAGAGCAGGAAATGTGAGGTTCTAGAGCAAGAAGGAGTATTGTTGGCGCCAAAATTATAAGGTAGGGTAAAATTCCGTATTTAAATGTGTGCATGCGGTTGAAATTTAAAGTTATAAAATGTGCAAAAGATACAACTATTGCAAATTTTGTTATTTCTGAAGCTTGAAAGCCGAATGTACCAAGTTGTATCCACCTATGCACGCCGTTTCTTGCAGGCATTAAAAGCACTAATATAAGCAGTACAAATGAAGTTATTAAAATCGGTACTGCCCATTTGTGAAAATAATTATAGTCTACGCAAGAAATTGCCATCATGGCAATAACGCCCAATACGGCAAATATCAGCTGATTTCTGATAAAATAAAAACTGTCGCCGCCATGCAGATAATATGCGTTTGGGTAGCTGGCAGAAAACATCATAACAAGGCCGATTACAAGAATAGTCATAACTAGAAACAAAAAAGGTATGTCTATTCCCGATTTAATAGAAAATATTTCAGAAAGAAATTTAAAATTTTCTTTGTTAATTCTTGATTTTCTCTTTTTTGGTTTTTTTTCTGTGTGTTTTTCGGTATGTTTTTTAATTTTAATGCCTATCATTATGAGTTTTTGCTCCTTTTTATGTGTTATATTGCGTATGTGATTAGTAGCACGGTTAAAATTCCCAAAATGCACGTTGCAGCGCTGGCTACAGTGCAAATTTTTGTTTCGTTCCAGCCGCTCATTTCAAAGTGGTGGTGAAGCGGGCTCATTTTAAACAGTCTTTTTCCATGGGAAATTTTAAAATAAACAACTTGCAGTATAACAGAAAGCATTTCAAGAATGTAAACTCCGCAGAGGATTATTAAAGGAACATATAACCCGCCACCAACACAAATCATACATATGATAGAGCCTAAAAATAGTGAGCCTGTGTCGCCCATAAATATTTTTGCGGGGTAAAAATTCCAGAAAAGAAATCCCAAGCATCCTCCGGCGAGTGCAGCGGCTTCTATGCTAAGGCCGAACATTCCCAAGACGTTTAGTATTATCATGCAAAAAATTGCTATAAAAAACGCCACCGATGCGCAAAGCCCGTCTATGCCGTCGGTTAGGTTTGCGGCATTGGTTATGCCAACTATTACCAGTGCAAATATTATCCAGTAAAATACCCCAAAATCTACGCTCCCAAAAAACGGTATTTTTACAGATGTTAAATTAGAAACACCGTTTTGCAAGTTTACGTAGTGGATTGTTACGAAATAAAGCAACGTAATACCAAACTGAAAAATTAATTTTTGCTTTGGGGAAAGTCCTTTGTTTTGTTTTTTTGCTATTTTTACGAAATCATCAAACATTCCAACCAAGCCATTTGCAAAAGCTGCGCCGAGCCCTGCAAATATTTTAACCATCATTAGTGGTGTTTCTGTAACATTTATTCCAAAATAATCAGACAGCAAGTAATAACCCGGCACGCAAATTGCCGTTGAAATTGTTATTCCTATTATAAACATTATTCCGCCCATGGTGGGTGTTCCTTCTTTGCTTTTGTGCCAAGAAGGCCCGATTTCCAGGATTTTTTGCCCGTATTTTAGCTTTTGTAAGTATGGTATTAATATTTTTCCTAAAAACAGTGTTATAAGGAAAGAAAGAATTATTGCACTAATAGCTGAAATTGAGTAAGAATTCAAAATTATCTGCCTCCGTTTTATTAGTTTCCCCAAAATTATTATAAATTATATCATATTTTTTTATGTTATGCGATCTTTGTGAATAAATCCTACGGTTATGGTTGTTCCGGGCGGGACCTCGGTTCCCTCGGGAATGCTTTGTGTGGCAGATACCACGTTAGATTCTGTTAGGTTTTGCCCCGAAATTTTTACATTTAGATTTGCCGAATGAGAAATTTTATTAACTTCAAACAGTGACAGGCCAGTTAGTTTTGGGACTTTAACAGTTTTTGATTTGCTTTCGCTGTCTGTATAAAGTACGATTGTTCCTCCTTGAACAATTTGTTCCGAGGGCGACGGTATTTGCGAAATAACGTTTTCTCCATTTCCTATAATTACGGGTTTTAACCCTGCATTTATGGAGATATTTTTTGCTTCACTTATATTTTTCCCGATTGTGTTTGGTGTTTTGTTTCCAAGTTTTTCTCTTTCTTCTTCGGTGTAAATTTTTTCTATTCCCATGTACGGCAAAATATCTTGCATTGCTTTGGCAAACACAGGTGCCGCAACTGCACTTCCGTAGTAATAATCTCCTTTTGGCGTATCAAAAAACACAAGCATTGCGATTTTTGGGTCGTCTGCCGGTGCAAATCCGCAAAAAGAAGAAATATAATCTTTTTGCCCTGCTGTGCTGAGGCCTATTTTTTCGGAAGTTCCTGTTTTTCCAGCAATTCTGTAACCGGGGATGTAGGCATTTTTTGCGGCACCGCTTGTTGCGTTTCTGTGCAGCATGTCTATTACTCTACGGGAAGTTTTTTCCGATATAACCTTTCTTTTTATAATTGGGTCAATTGTTTTTACAATGTTTCCGTTTTCGTCTAAAATTTCTTTTACAACATGAGGTTGGACTAGATTCCCTCCGTTTGCGATTGTGGCCGCTGCGGTAATCATTTGTATCGGTGTTATACTAAAGTTTTGACCCATGGAGGCAACGGCTAAGTCCGTTAAACTCATTTTGCCGTCTTTATTAAAGAAAATGTCGCTTGATTCACCGGGCAAATCTATGTCTGTTTTGTTATGAAAGCCAAATGATTTGTAAAAATTAAAGAAGTTTTCTACGCCAATTCTTTGTCCAAGCATTATGAATGCGGGGTTACAGGAATGGCAAAGGGCTTCCACAAAGTTTTGTGTTCCGTGTCCGCTTCGTTTATGGCACCTGATTGATTGAGCGCCTTCCGACGGTTTTATGGAGCCGTTACAAGTGAATGTGGATTGTTCGTTGACAACGTCCATTTCAAGCCCCATTGAAGCTGTAACCATTTTAAAGACCGAACCGGGATAATACGTATCGCTAACCGCTTTGTTACGCCATTGTTTGCTTAGGGCTTCGGCTTTTTCTTTTGCTTTTTCTTCTTCAGGAAGTGCTTCTATGCGTGCTTCTTCTGCCGGGTCGGCAATTTTAAACGGTTCGTTTGGGTCAAAGTCACCTTTTACTGCCATGCCTAGAATTTCGCCTGTTTTAACGTCCATGGCGATAGCTGCGCCCCTGTTTTTTACTTTGTGATTTATAATTCCTTCTTCCAGGTTTTTCTCCATGAAGTGTTGAATTGTTTCGTCGATGGAAAGTTTTAAACTTTGCCCCGGTTTAGAGGGTATTATTTGCTCGTAGTCAAAAGGCATTTCAGTGCCGATTGCATTTTTTGCGGTGACGATTCTTCCGGGTTCACCTTTTAATGTTTTTTCGTAAAAAGCCTCTATACCGGCGAGCCCTTGGCTGTCTGCACCGGTAAAACCAATTAGCGGCGCCGCGAATTTCCCGTATGGATAAAAGCGCTTAAAATCTTCAATTAATCTTACTCCGCTGGCGATTTTGTTTTTGCTTTTAAACTCTACGATTTTGTTTTTTGTTTCACTGTCTATTTTTCTTTTTATTACTGTGTAGCACGAATTTTTTTGGGAAAGCTCTTGCAGTTTTTCAACCGGGATTTCTAAAATTTCAGAAAGCCCTTTGCAAATTTTTTCTCTTTTTTCCTGCGAATTTATATATGCCGGCTCCAATACCACCGTCCATACGGTAGCGCTTTGAGCCAGTGGTTTCATGTTTCTGTCGTATATGCTTCCTCGCATTGCACTTATTTTTGTGTCGGCAAGTTGTTGTTCAGAAGCCATTTTTTGTAAAAATTCCCCTTGAAATAGCTGCAATGTGATTAGCCTGAGTGTTAATGCGGAAAATCCGAAAAACACCAGAAATCCCAAAACAACAAGTGACCTTCGCCACATTCTTACGGTTGTTCCTTTAGACAATATCTATGCACCTCAAAAATTTTAGATTATCTTAGATTTTAATTTAACATTTTCATTTTAATACTTATTTGGAATTTAAACAAGTTAGTACAGAAAATATTTTATTGATTTAATTAAAAAAACTATTGAATTATTTTTTGTTGTGTTTTACCATAATATTGAAAATATACGAAAAGGGGTGGCATTAAATGATAAAAAAATATGAAAAACAGTTAGAAAATAAAACTGTGAGTATCAAAAAAATCTATGAATGGTTGAATGATTTTTTATCAGCAATAAGTTTAAAATTCAAAAATGGCGGTAAACTTACTAAAAAATTTGAAAGTATAGTAAATAAAGAATTTAACGATTGTAAAAAAGAGTATTCAAACTATATTTCTTTAGAAAAAAATATATTAAAATTGGCACATAAACGTAAAAAAATTTGTGAGCAACTAAATAAATCAAATGAACAGGTTGCTAAACTTGTTTTAGATTGTAAAATTATATGCTCGGGGAATAATATAAGCAAGATAGCTGATTTTAGAAGAGTTAACAATAAAAAGTTAAACATAAAAGAAATTGAAACCATTTTGAATAGTCCCAGTTTTTCAGACGAAGACTTTGTAGCATTTAAAAATTTATATACAAGAGGAAATCCGAATTTAATGGGGCTATGCAATATTTATGATGATAGTAAAGAATCACTGAAAGAGGATTTAAAAAGAATAGAAAAAGAAGGCAAAGTTAAATCGATTGCTTCTGCCATAATAAAAAAGAAAGACTTAGAAAAAAATAATAAAGAAATTTTGATTAAGTATTATAAAAAAGTCGTTCCATTTTTAGATGAAAAGTTAGATAAATTTAAAAAAGTATTAAGTGACAATGGAATGGATCCCCAAGGAATGAAGGATATTCAGGCGATTGAAAAAATGATAACATGCTGGAAAAGTGATTATAATTTAGAAAAAATTGAAAAAGCTTATACAAATGCGAATTATTGTCGTAATCTTGGCTTAAAATTAAGTAAACTTTGCAATAATTACGGCATATCTATGACTAACGATATACCAACATTATTTATGCAACTTTCAACCAGATTAACGATGATGCTTAAAGATTTTAACAGTAAAAATGTTGCATTTCATAAAGATTCCAGAAATCGAATTAGTAAATGGATTGAGGATTTTCAACAAAAGTATGTAGAGATAACAAAAAATTTTTCAGAAGTACGTGTTGTGCGTACAGAAGATAATAAGGAGATTATTTTCCCGGTTGATATTGTGGATTTTAGCAATAAAATTCGTAATTTATCAAATCAAGTGGAATCTTTTTCAAACGAATTAAACTCGCAATTTGGGGAAGAGCTACAGACTATTAGCATGCAATTCACTAAAATTTGCCCAAGCCATTAAAATTCACTTGACAAAAGGGGTTTAGAAATGTTAAAATAAATCGTTGTATAAAATTATGTTTGTACGGCGATTTATATTTTTGTGAGGAGGTGTAATATGCCTACAGTTAATCAGTTGGTCCGCAAAGGAAGAAAAATGCAGGAGAAAAAGGCCAAAGCCCCGGCTCTTTTAAAAGGATGGAATTCAAAAAAGAGAGAAGCAATTGACCAAACTTCACCGCAAAAAAGAGGAGTTTGCACAGCTGTTAAAACAGCAACGCCAAAGAAACCAAACTCAGCACTTCGTAAAATTGCAAGGGTTAGACTTTCTAACGGCTTTGAAGTAACTTCTTATATTCCCGGAATCGGACATAACCTACAAGAACATAGCGTTGTTCTCATTAGGGGCGGTCGTGTTAAGGACTTGCCGGGTGTGCGTTATCACATAATAAGGGGTACACTTGATGCTCAAGGTGTGGCAAAACGTATGCAAGCTCGTTCAAAATACGGTGCAAAACGTCCAAAAGCCAGCGGCGCAGCAGCTGCTAAAAAGTAGGATTAAACGAAATTAAATAAAGCTTTGCATTAATGCGATGCAGAAGCGTTTTTATATATAAAAATGCCTCTGTGTTGGCGGGCGGAAGCTAAATTACTTTCGAGTACCTATGATATCATTATTATGAAGGAGGGAAGACACGTGCCAAGAAGAGGTAACGTTCCTAAACGTGATGTTTTACAAGATCCGCTTTATAATTCCAAACTTGTAACTCGTCTTATAAACAACATTATGGTGGATGGCAAAAGAGGAGTTGCTCAAAGAATAGTTTATAAAGCATTCGAAATTATAGGAGAAAAAACCGGCAGAGAGCCACTTGAAGTTTTTGAACAGGCAATGGAAAACATTATGCCGAGCTTAGAAGTTAAAGCCAGAAGAGTCGGCGGTGCAACATACCAAGTGCCAATCGAAGTAAGAGCAGACAGAAGGCAAACACTTGGCCTTAGATGGCTTACAAGATATTCAAGACTTCGTTCAGAAAGAACTATGGTTGAAAGGCTTGCTGCTGAGATTCTTGATGCAATAAATGAATCCGGTGCAGCGGTTAAAAAACGCGAAGATACCCACAAAATGGCAGAAGCCAACAAGGCATTTGCACATTACAGATGGTAATTTGTCGGTTAATTTTTAACCATGCCGAATAATTTTAAAAAGTTTTAAAAATAATAAAAATGAAGAAAAGGAGGATATTATGCCAAGAAAAGTTTCGCTTGATATGACCCGTAATATAGGTATTATGGCTCATATTGACGCCGGTAAAACAACCACGACAGAACGTATTTTGTTTTATACCGGTATAAACCATAAAATTGGTGAAACGCATGACGGTGCGGCAACAATGGACTGGATGGTCCAAGAGCAAGAGCGCGGAATTACAATTACTTCCGCAGCAACCACATGCTTTTGGAAAGACCATCGTATTAATATAATCGATACTCCAGGTCACGTTGACTTTACCGTTGAAGTTGAGCGTTCACTCAGAGTTCTTGATGGTTCCGTAACTGTTCTTTGTGCAAAGGGCGGTGTTGAACCTCAGTCCGAAACCGTTTGGCGTCAAGCCGACAAATACGGCGTTCCGAGAATGGCTTACGTTAATAAAATGGACATCATGGGCGCAGATTTCTACAATGTTGTAAATATGATGAAAGAACGCCTTAAATGTAATGCCGTTCCGATTCAGTTGCCAATTGGTTCGGAAGATACTTTTAAAGGAATTATCGATTTGCTTGAAATGAAAGCGTATGTTTACTACGATGATCTTGGAAAAGACATCAAAGTAGAAGAAATTCCGGAAGATATGAAGGAACTCGCAGAAAAATATCATGCAGAAATGCTTGAACACATTGCTGAAGCTGACGATGAAGTAATGGAAAAATATCTCGAAGGTGAAGAGATCACAATCGAGGAAATGAAAAAATGCATAAGAAAGTCCACAATTGCAAACACGATGGTGCCTGTAACTTGCGGTACGTCATACAAAAATAAAGGTGTTCAAAAGCTCCTTGACGCAATTGTTGATTATATGCCTTCTCCAAAGGACGTCCCCGCAATAAAAGGGGTCAATCCCGATACGGAAGAAGAAGTTGAAAGACCTTCGTCTGACGAGGAACCGTTTTCAGCTCTTGCATTTAAAATCGCAACTGACCCATTTGTGGGTAAACTTTGTTTCTTCAGAGTATACTCAGGTACAATCGAGGCCGGTTCAACGGTTTACAATTCAACAAAAGATAATAAAGAAAGACTTGGACGCATTCTTCAAATGCATTCGAACCATAGGCAAGATATAGAAAAAGTTTATGCGGGGGATATTGCTGCTGCGGTAGGACTTAAAAACACCACAACGGGTGATACTCTTTGCGATGAAAAACACCCTGTAATTCTTGAATCCATGGAATTCCCGGATCCTGTTATCCGCGTTGCAATTGAACCAAAAACCAAAGCAGGGCAAGAAAAAATGGGCCTTGGACTTGCAAAACTTGCTGAAGAAGACCCAACATTTAAAGCTTATACAGATGAAGAAACAGGCCAAACTATTATTGCAGGAATGGGAGAACTCCACCTTGAAATTATAGTCGATAGGCTTTTGCGTGAATTCAAAGTTGAAGCAAACGTTGGTAAACCGCAAGTTGCATACAAAGAAACAATTCGCCAAAATGCAGATGTTGAAGAAAAATATGCAAGGCAGTCCGGCGGACGTGGACAATATGGACACGTTAAAATCAAAGTTGAGCCGAACCCGGGCAAAGGCTATGAATTTGTTAACGAAATCGTTGGCGGTGCAATTCCTAAGGAATATATCCCTGCGGTTGATAACGGTATTCAAGGCGCAATGCTTTCGGGTGTTCTTGCAGGATACAATGTTGTTGACGTAAAAGTCACACTTTATGACGGTTCTTACCATGAAGTCGACTCCTCGGAAATGGCGTTTAAAATTGCCGGTTCAATGGCATTTAAATCTGCTATGAAAAAAGCCGATCCAGTTCTTCTTGAACCAATAATGAAAGTTAGCGTTATTGTCCCTGAGGAATACATGGGCGATATTATTGGCGACATTAACTCTCGCCGTGGTATGATTCAAGGCATGGAAGCAATTTCCGGTGCTCAAAGGATTAATGCTCAGGTCCCGCTTTCCGAAATGTTCGGGTACGCCACAGATATGCGCTCCAGAACACAAGGAAGAGGCCAATACACAATGGAACCAAGCCACTATGCAGAAGTTCCGAAATCTGTTTCGGAAGCAATTATTGCAGCCCGTAAAAAAGACTAGTTACTAAAGCTTGGAATTATACTGTTAGTGAGAATTTAAAACGTTTTATTATTTTGAAAATCTTAGTATGTAAGATAAAGAAAAATAGTAGTTGATTTTCATTTGTATAACTGTTAAAATTTACTATAGGCTTTAAAAGCATTTTAATTTTAAATAATTTAATAAAAATTAAGGGAGGAAATTAAAAATGGCAAAAGCAAAATTTGAAAGAAACAAACCACATGTAAACATTGGTACCATCGGTCACGTTGACCATGGTAAAACAACTCTTACAGCAGCAATTACAAAGGTTCTTAACCTTGAAGGAGACGCAGAGTTTGTAGATTATGCAAATATCGATAAAGCTCCTGAAGAAAGAGAACGTGGTATTACAATTAATACTTCACACGTTGAATATCAAACAGAAGCACGCCACTATGCACACGTTGACTGCCCAGGCCATGCTGACTATGTTAAAAACATGATCACCGGTGCAGCTCAAATGGACGGTGCAATCCTTGTTGTGTCCGCTGCAGACGGCCCAATGCCACAAACTCGTGAACACATCTTACTTGCACGTCAGGTAGGCGTTCCGAAAATCGTAGTATTCATGAACAAAGTTGACCAAGTAGACGACGACGAACTTCTCGACCTCGTTGAAATGGAAATTCGTGAACTTTTAAATGAATATGAATTCCCGGGCGATGATACCCCGATTATTAAAGGTTCAGCTCTTAAAGTTCTTGAATCAAGCTCAAAGGATCCTAATGCTCCTGAGTACAAATGCATTCTCGACCTTATGAAAGCTGTTGACGAATTCATTCCTACACCAGAAAGAAAAGCAGATCAACCATTCCTTATGCCTGTTGAAGACGTATTTACAATTACAGGTCGTGGAACAGTTGCAACAGGTAGAGTAGAACGTGGACAACTCAAAATGAACGAAGAAGTTGAACTCGTCGGTCTTACCGAAGAAAGAAGAAAAGTTGTTGTAACAGGTATCGAAATGTTCAGAAAACTCCTTGATTATGCTGAAGCAGGAGATAACGTAGGTGTTCTTCTCCGCGGTGTACAAAGAGAAGAAATTCAACGTGGTCAAGTTCTTGCTAAACCGGGAACAATTAATCCACACACCAAATTCAGAGGTCAAGTATATGTACTTACCAAAGATGAAGGCGGACGTCATACACCGTTCTTTAACAACTATCGTCCTCAGTTCTATTTCAGAACAACAGACGTTACAGGTGTAATTAAATTACCAGAAGGCACAGAAATGTGTATGCCTGGAGATAACGTTGTTATGGACGTTGAACTCATTACACCAATCGCAATCGAAGAAGGTCTCCGCTTCGCTATCCGTGAAGGCGGCAGAACAGTCGGTTCGGGCGTTGTAACAGAAATTTTTGAATAAGAGTTAAATTTGAATCATAATTTAAACTCCTTTAAAATGCCTCCTGAATTTTTCAGGGGGTTTATTTTTTAACAATAAATATTGCAGTAAAAAACCTATCTAAAATTAATCAGATAGGCTTAATTTTTGCTTGGCTAGTATTTTTGATTAGGGTTAAACTTAAGAATTTCGAATCCCAAAGAATTAATTGTCTTGGCTTAGTAATTGCTGTATTTTTAAAGCGCAATCTAAACAAAATATTTTTTCTCCTTTAATTTCGTTAAATTTAAATGAGCAACTACCTACAATTTGTTTGCCACAGGCGTCGCAAAACACGTCGTATGTTTTACCATTAGCATCTTTACGTCTACCACCTTCTGAATATACTATGTACCCTCCTGAAACCTTTTCTGTGTCCTTTTTGTTTAGTTTTTCCTTTTTCATATGTATGTCCTCCTAAAAATTAAATTTATAACCACAAGTGTGATTATATGCCCCATTATATATATATATATATTGTCAACAGTTTTTCTAAAAAATAATGCAAATTTAACAAAATCCTGCATGTAAAAAATTTGCATTGCCCATTTACTTATTGACCCATCACAAATATTGGTTTAAAATTATATTATAATGACTGTTTTCCCAGGTTTAGGAGTTGATAACATGCTTAAAAAATTGTTTACATCAGAATCAGTTACAGAGGGTCACCCCGATAAAATGTGTGACCAAATTTCTGATGCTATTTTAGACGAAATATTAAAAAAAGACCCTAACGCTCATGTGGCGTGCGAAGTTAGCGCATCAACGGGGCTTATACATATAATGGGTGAAATTACTACGAATTGCTATATAGACATGGAAAAAGAGGTAAGAAAAGTTATAAATAAAATCGGTTACGACAATTCCCTTTATGGTTTTAACGGAAATACCTGCGGAATTATTGTTTCCATTAATTCACAGTCGCCTGATATTGCTATGGGTGTGGATTGTTCGCTGGAAAAAAAGATGGGCGATAAAAACGAAGAAAGCAACATCGGTGCCGGGGATCAAGGCATGATGTTTGGCTTTGCATGTGATGAAACTCCGGAATTTATGCCGCTTCCTATTTCTTTGGCGCATAAGCTTACAAAGAGGCTCAGCCAAGTTAGAAAAGAAAAAATACTTGATTATCTTCGCCCCGACGGAAAAAGCCAAGTAACGGTTGAATATATTGACGATAAACCTGCAAGGGTAGACACCATCGTCGTTTCTTCGCAGCACAGGGAAGATGTTTCCTTAGATAAAATTCAAAAAGATATTTTAGAAAACGTAATTAAACCTGTTATACCGGAAAATATGATGGACGAAAATACCAAAGTGTTTATTAACCCTACCGGACGATTTGTTATAGGCGGACCTGCGGGGGATACAGGTTTAACGGGAAGAAAAATTATTGTTGATACATACGGCGGATACGCAAAGCACGGCGGCGGTGCGTTTTCCGGGAAAGATCCGACAAAAGTGGACAGATCCGCAGCGTATATGGCAAGGTACATTGCAAAAAATGTGGTTGCAGCAGGTTTTGCAAAAAAATGTGAGGTTCAACTTGCCTACGCGATTGGGGTCTCAAACCCTGTATCCGTTAGGGTGGATACGTTTGGAACTTCAAATATTCCTGAAAATAAACTTGAACAGGCCGTGTGCAAAGTTTTTGATATGAGGCCAAGCGCAATTATTGAAAAGTTCGGTTTGAAAAATCCAATATATTTTAAATTGGCGTCATATGGCCATATGGGCAGAGAAGATTTAAACGTTGGCTGGGAAAAACTCGATAAAGTAAACGAGCTTAAAGACGTTTTGAATAGTTTGTAAATTTTATTATTAAGGGGGATTACTATGAGCGCTGAAATAATTAAAGATATAGAAAATAAAAAAACAGAGCTGGAAAGCTTATTAAAAAACGCAAAAGATTTAAAAGAAGTTTCATCTTTAAAGATTGAATATTTAAAAAAATACGTAAAATCTTTGTACTCAGAGTTAAAAAACGCTTCGGTGGAAGAAAAAAAGAGTTTAGGAAAAATAATAAACGATTTTAAAAATTTTGCCGAAGAAAAAATAAAAGAAGCAGAAGCTAAATATAAGCAAGAAAAAAGTGCGGCCAAATACGACGTTACAATATTTAAAGATAGTATTAGATTGGGCAGTATGCACCCGCTTACAAAGCTTTATAAAAAGATTGAAAAAGTTTTTGTGGGAATGGGTTTTTCCGTTGTACAAGGTCCGGAAATAGAAACAGATAAATATAATTTTGAAAAATTGAATTTGCCGCCTCATCACCCGGCAAGAGACATGCAAGATACTTTTTATATTTCTGCTCCAAATGTGCTTTTAAGGTCGCATACTTCTTCGGTGCAGATCAGAACGATGGAAAAATTAAAACCACCGGTTCAAATTATTTCTCCCGGAACGGTTTATAGGGTAGATGATATTGACCCGCAGCATACGCCGATGTTTTACCAGATTGAAGGCTTAGTGGTGGCGGAAAAAATATCTTTTGCAAATTTAAAAGCTGTTTTGATTAAGTTTTTAAAGGAAGTTTTTGGCGATGAAGTGGGAGTAAGGTTTAGGCCATCGTATTATCCGTACACAGAACCGAGTGCGGCGGTTGATATGTCTTGCACCAAATGCGGAGGAAAAGGCTGTAAAACCTGCAGAAATACCGGCTGGATAACTGTCCTTGGGTCCGGTATGGTTCACCCAAATGTTTTGGAAGGCGTTGGGTACGACAGTAAGAAATATACAGGTTTTGCTTTTGGCCTTGGGCTAAACAGGCTTGCGCTTGCTTATTATAATCTTGATGAAATTCGCAAACTTTACGAAAACGATATAAGCCTTTGGCGGCAAATATAAAGCAGAAATAAAGCAGAAAGAAAGGTGATAAATAATGTTCAAATTTTCTTTAAATTGGCTTCGTGATTACTTTGAAGAAAAAATTAAATACGACGAAATAATGAATAAATTAAAGCTACAAGGCTTTGAATTTGGTGGGAAAAAGGAAATTGACGGCGATATAATAACAGAAATAGAAGTTAAAGCAAACCGCCCGGATATGCTCTACCATATGGGTATAGCAAGGGAGATTAAAGCCTTTGACGGCGAGAAAATCCCGGAAATTACGCATGAAAAATGCACAGTAAACAGCGAAGATTTTCCGGTTAAAATCAGCGTGAACAAAGAAGTGTGCAAACGCTACTGCGCTCTTAAAATAAACGGAGTGGATCTGAAAAAAGCTACCCCCGAATATATGACAAAAAGGCTGAATGCTTTGGGGATAAATTCCGTAAACGCGGCGGTGGATATCGGCAACTATGTGATGCTGGATATGGGGCAGCCCATACACGCTTATGATTTTGATAAAATAGCCGGTAAAAAATTATTTATAGATAAATCTGAAAAAGATAGCAAGGTAACGACGTTTATCGGCGAAGAAGCAGAAGTAAAAAAAGGCGATATTGTTATTTTTGATGATGAAAGCATTAAATGTGTGGCGGGAATTATCGGTACGCAAGGTGCAGCGGTAACTGAAAACACAAAAGATATAATTCTTGAAGCTGCTGTTTTTGATGAAATACCTGTAAGACTTACTTCCAGAAGGCTTAAAATTTCCACACCTTCTTCTTTTAGATTCGAAAGAGGAGTAAATGTAAGTTCCACGCGTGATGTGCTTTTAAAATGTGCAGAAATGATAACAAAAATTTGCGGCGGAAAAATTGAAACTAATATATTTGATTTTTACCCCGAAAAAAAAGAAGAAAAAAGCATTTGCCTTAGCGTTAAAAAAGCAAACGATTTAATTGGCGAAGAAATTGACAAAGATTTGATGATAAAACTTCTTGAAAAATACGATTTTAAATGTACCGCTCAGGATAGCGACACAATAAAAGTAAAAATACCGAGTTACCGGCTTGATGTTAAATTAGAAGTGGATTTAATCGAAGAAGTGGCGCGTATTTATGGCTACGACAACATAAAACCCGAACTTCCGACTATAAAAACAAGCTACACCAAAAATGAAGTTTGGGATAACATGGATATTATTCGAGAAGTTTTTACCGGTCTTGGCTTTAATGAAACTATAAATTATTCTTTTATTCCGAATAATACCATGAACGTTTTTGGAATCGAAAACGGCGATAGACTTTATTCCGACCTTGTTTTGCAAAACCCAATCGCAGGTGCTTATTCTTTGATGAGGCCGATGATGACACACTCGCTTCTTAGTTCGCTTGCTTATAATTATTCTGTTAATAACAATAATTTGGCGTTTTTTGAAATTGGCAGAGTGTATTTTAAAGATAATTCTTTTGATACCGGAGTAAAAGAAACAGATACGCTAGGATTTATAATGTCCGGCGTTAGAATTCCAAAGGGTTTTGGCCAAGATAAAGACATAAAGTATTCTTACTACGATCTTCTTAGTTATCTTAATGTGATTATGAATAGGTTTGGGCAAAATTTTGAGCTCAGGCAAAACGATTATAAATTCTGCGAAGAAGGTTCCGGCTACGATATTATTTTAAGCGGAAAAGTTGTAGGGTTTATCGGTGAGCTTAATAAGTCGAAACTAAGCAGCATTCAAAATGTGAAATTAATCAAAGACCAAATTTTTTACGGCGAGTTTTATTTGGATACTCTAACCGAAAAGGTAAAGAAAATAAAATTTGAATCAAAATATCCTTCGGTAAATCGTCTTTATAACCTTCTTCAGCGCAAAGATGTTCCGGCAGGAGAAATCGCCGACGTTATAAAATCGTCTTCTGAAATTATAAGAAATGTAGCGGTTAAGGATATATATTTTGATAAAACTTTTAAAGAAAACGAGTACGCTGTGCTTTATGAGGTGAAATATTGCAGTAAAGACAGCACTTTAACGGCAGAGCAAATAGAGGATATAGAAAATAGCTTTTTGAAAAAATTAAATGAAAAATGGGGTATTAGTTTTAAAAAATAATAAAGTTTGGAGTGGATGAAAGATGATTTTTTACAAAATAGAGCAGGATTTAACTCAGTGTATGAAAGTAGATGGCTATACCGGGGATTTGGTGTCACTTGTTTCCGAAAAAGAGTTTAAACAAATGATTAAAAATGAGATAATTGACGAAAACATTGCGCCAAAGTATAAAAATGCAAAGTGCTGCAAAGCTTCTGTGCGGAGGGACTCTATTAGCGGAGTGATGTCTGTAATTAGTAAGGACAAAAAAATGGAGCGCACTAATTTTGGCTTTATATTTAGAAAAAATGATATTTTGTTTATTAATGCCGAAGAAAAAGTAGCTTCTTGGATAAATAAAATGAATAAAGATAAGTTCCACGGCTCTTTTAACACAGCAAGGTTTTTGTATGATTTTTTAGAAACCATTATAGATAAAGATTTAAGATATGTAGAAGAGCTTAGCGATAGAGCTATTAAAATGGAATCCGCAGTTATAAAGGGTATTTTGGATAATTTTAATGAGAGAATGGGTATGTACAGAAAAGAGCTCATAACATTTTATAGGTACTATACGCAGCTTGTGGATATGGGTCAAGAGCTGCAAGAAAATGAAAACTCTTTTTTTGATGATGAAAGCATTGCCCTTTTTGAAAAATTTACCATTCGAGCAGAAAAACTCCGAGAAGAAATACGTCTGCTTATGGATATTTCTGCCGAAGTGCGTGATGCATACCGCGGAAAACTTGATTCCAAACAAAACAGAAACATGAACATGCTTACAATTATTACAACTCTTTGTATGCCGCTTACTATCACATGTGCTTGGTATGGTATGAATTTTGAAAATATGCCGGAGCTTAGTTGGGAGCATGGATATTTAGCATTTTTTGGTTTAAATATATTTTTAATTCTACTGGGAGTTCTGTTTCTTAAAAAGAAAAAAATTATGTAATTTTATTTTATGGTAAGGAAGATTAATATGAAATTAATTAAAGTTTTAAGTTACTGCGCCGCTTTAGTATTTTGTGCGGGGGGTATGCTTTGCCGTGCTATGAATGGCGAAAAACCGGATCCGGAAAAAGCTTTTAATAAAACTTTTAAAGGTCAAAGTAGCGAAATAGTGGTGGTCACTCTAAGAAAAGGTGAAGCGATTCAAGTAATAACTGGGCCAAAATTAATAAATAAATTAAGAGAAAAAATAAAAGAAATGGTTTATTATGACGACCCGTTTTATTGCAGTTTAATAAGCGCTTGCTCCAAGGATTGTTCGGTTATAGATTATTCCCATCATTTTTATATAAATAAAGAGCCTAATAAGCAAAATATAGAAAAAGCTAAAATCATTATAAAAAATGCTCTTTTTAGAATGGGCTACACTAAAATTGTGTGGCAATACACTCATTAAAATAAATTATAAAAAACATGCTGCAAAATAATCCGCAGCATGTTTTATTGTTTAATTAAGTTCTTTAAAGTAAATATTGTACCACACAATGAATGTGTAAATAGTCCAGATTTTGCGGCTGTTGTCCCATTTCCCGTTGTAGTGATCGTCTAGGATTTTTATAAGCTCATTTTTATTAAAGAACATGGAAGACGTGTCGGATAAAAATGCTTTTTTCACTATTTCATAGTATTTTTTATCTCTCAGCCAAACACGTGTCGGTACGGGGAATCCCAGCTTCTCTTTTTGAGCGGTGTCTATTGGCAAACGTTTCATTGCGGCATGCCTTAGGGCGTATTTTGTGTTTTCTTTTGGTGTTTTTAATTTTGTGGGAAGTGTTGATGCAATTTTAAATACTTCTTTATCCAAAAATGGCACCCTAAGTTCCAAAGAATTTGCCATGCTCATTCTGTCTGCCTTAAGCAGAATATCGCCTACCATCCACATATTTATGTCCAAGTACTGCATTTTTGTTACGTCGTCGTAATTTTTTGCACGTTTATAAAGTTTTTTGCAAAGGTCTTGCGGACGTGTTGCCAAAGCAGGATTTTTAAGAATTTTTTCTTTATCTTCTTTAGAAAACATAAATGCATTCCCGATGAATTTGTTTTCCACTGTGTTTTCCCCGCGGATAATAAAGCTTCTGCCCTTAAACCTAAACGGAATTTTTTTAACCATATTGGCAAAAAGAGTTCTGATTTTTTGAGGAAAAATCTGTTGGTAAAGTTTGAACACTCTTGGCTCATTATAAATTGTATATCCTCCAAAAAGCTCGTCCGCTCCTTCGCCGGAAAGAACCACTTTAACGTGTTCGCTGGCAAGTTTAGAAACAAAATACAGAGCAATGCAAGATGGGTCTGCCAAAGGTTGGTCCATATGATACTGAACTTTTTTAATTGCGCCCCAAAATTCTTCTGATTTTATTGTTTTGTAGTAGTGATTTATTCCAACTTTTTTTGCAAGATTTTGCGCCCATGTTATTTCGTTGTATTTTTGGCCGAAATCAAATCCAACCGTGAATGCTTTTTGCCCCGGAAAATAAGAAGATACATAGCTTGAGTCAATTCCGCTGGAAAGAAAGCAGCCAACTTCCACGTCGCTGATTCTGTGGGCTTGTACGGAATTTTCAAATGCTTTTTCAATTTGTTTTGATGCAGTTTCAAGGTCTAAATCTTCATTTATGTTAAATTTAGCTTCAAAATATCTTTGTGTGGTTATGTTGCCATCTTTGTACCAAAGGTAATGCCCCGGGAGCAAGCAATAGATACCTTCAAAGAATGTTTCCGGCGGCACGGCATATTGAAAAGAAAGATAATTGTCCAGAGTTTTGTAGTTAAATTTTTTTTCCACTGTTGGGAAAGCTAAAATGCTCTTTATTTCTGAGCCGTATATAAAATTTTCGCCGTTTTGGGTGTAATGCATTGGTTTTATGCCGAATGGATCTCTTGCTATAAATAATGATTTATTCTCTCTGTTCCATATTGCAAAGGCGAACATTCCGCGTAGCTTTGGTAAAAGTTCTTCGCCCCATTCTTCAAACCCGTGAATAATTACTTCCGAATCCGTTTCGGTATAAAACTTATGTCCGGCTTTTAAAAGCTCCTCTTTTAATTCTTTGTAGTTATATATTTCCCCGTTAAAAGTTAAAACTAAATTATTAATTTCGTTGTAAATCGGTTGGTTTCCTTTGTCAAGGTCAATTATGCTGAGCCTTCTGAACCCCATGGAAACGTTTTTATCTATAAAATATCCTGCATCGTCAGGCCCCCTGTGGATAATTAAATTTGTCATGTTTTCAATTACTTTGTTTTGGTTTGTAACTTCGCCGGTAAACCCGCAAATACCACACATTTTTAAACACTCACTTTCTAATATACACAATAAATTAAGCTATAAAATTGATTATATCATGCAACCATGCAAGTTACAATTTGTTATTGGCAAAATTCATTATAAATAACATTATTTTTAAAAAAATAGTTGTTTTTTTATTCAAATAAATCAAAGTTTTACTGCTTTAAAATTTAAAAATCGCATAAAAAAAGCCTTCGAAAACTCGAAAGCTTAATTTGTTGGTGGGCCATCTAGGACTCGAACCTAGGACCGACCGGTTATGAGCCGGTTGCTCTAACCAACTGAGCTAATGGCCCGTATAGAAATTTTTTATCTACAATAATAATTATATTACGAAAGAGTGTCGCTGTCAATAATTATTTTTAAAATAATTTCCGGTAATCTAAAAGTTAGAAAAATAATATAATTATATGGTATAATTTTAAAGTGAAATTATGTTATAAAATTTATTTTTGAATAGGTGTTAAAAAGTATGAAAACTAAAAATAAAAAAATAAGCCAATCTTTTGCGGCGGGAGCTTTGATTATCGCCGTTGGAATGCTGATTGTAAAAATTGCCGGTGCGGCTTTTAAAATTCCCCTTGCCAGCATATTAAGGGCAGAGGGGCTTGGATATTTTAATTTGGCGTATAATCTTTATAACCCGCTTTATGCTTTGGCAACGGCCGGACTGCCGATTGCCATTTCACGCATGGTGGCAAAAAATGTGGCGGAAAAAAGGTATAAAGACGTGAGAATGATTCACAAAATTTCAATTCCAATGTTTGTTACAACGGGGTTGGTGGGCAGTATTCTTATGATAATAGGTGCTCAGATTTGCGTGATGTTTACGTCTTCGCCCGATGTTATTTATTCAATTTGGGCATTAACTCCAACGGTTTTCTTCTCTTGCATGATTTCAATATACAAAGGCTACTACGAAGGCCTTAGGAATATGATTCCAACGGCGGTTTCGGAAATTGTGGAAGCAATAGGAAAAGTGATTTTTGGCCTTGGTTTTGCTTATGCTGCGGTGGAATGCGGCATGAATGAATATTATAATTATGGTACGGTTTTTGGTAGAGTATGCGAAAGTGAATCCATGGCGCAAAATGCGGTGCTGCCGTTTGCATCTGCAGGAGCTGTTTTGGGTATAACTTTGGGAGCAATTTCCGGGTTTATTTATATATATATAAAGTATAAATTAACGGGAGACGGAATAACGCAGGAAGAACTTGAAAATTCAAGCGAATCCAGGCCTAAAAAAGTTCTTATGAAAATGCTTATAGATATGGCTGTGCCGGTAGCATTAGGGGCAATTATTATGAATGTTGCGGGGTTCATAGATGCAATGCTTATTTTAAACAGAATAAAGCATATTATGGACACTGTGCCTGATGCAATTTTAAATGTTTACGGCAGTTTAATTCCGCAGGAAACAATAAAAGAAAAAAATGTTCATGTTTTTATGTCAGGTTGTTTTGGATATATGAACACAATAACGATGATGCTTCCCACAATAACCCAAAGTTTTGCAATAAGCGCACTTCCAAATGTTACGTCCGCTTGGGTTAAAGGAATTAAGGAAAAAATTAAAAAAAGTATAGAAATAGTTTTAAAAATAACTTCGCTTATAGCATTTCCAATAGGCATAGGGATGGCGACTCTTGCGTATCCGATTATGGATCTTGTTTATGGAACAATAGGGAAAGGCAAAAACATCGGAGAAATTCACATTGCCGCAGATATTATGGTGGTATATGCATTGGCAACTGTGTTTGTGGCAATAAGCATGCCGATTTGCAGTATGCTCCAAGCCATTGGCAGAGCGGATTTGCCACTTAAAATTTTAACAATCGGTATGGTGTTAAAGGTGGCTTTTAATTATCTGCTTGTCGGTATTCCGCAGGTTAATATTCAGGGCGCAGGAATTGGTACGCTTATATGCTATGTGTTTATTTGTATTTCCGGTGTGGCGCTTCTTTGCCGAGAAACTCATTTTAAGTTTAATTTGTGGCCAATTTTTGGTAAGCCGTTTGTTTGCAGTTTGATTTGTGGTGTTTCGGCGTATCTTTTTTATGGAGTGTTCGTTCATTTCTTAAACGCTAAAATTGCCACGATTGTTTCAATATCTTTGGCTGGAGTAGTGTACATTTTAATGCTTTTTTTGACAAAAACAGTAACTTCCGAAGAGTTGAAAAATTTCCCAAAAGGTAAAAAAATTATAAAAATACTTGAAAAATGCCACTTGATAGGTTAAAATGTAAATATATGTAAATTTTTCAATATATTTACAAATCAAAAAGGAAGTGGTTTTTAGTGGAGTTATTTCACAAGCAGAAGTATTCTTTGAATGATTTACTAGATCTGATTAATATACTCAGATCCCCGGAAGGGTGCCCTTGGGACAGAGCCCAAACGCATTCCAGCATTAGGTCAAATTTAATTGAGGAGGCTTATGACGCCGTAGAAGCGATTGATCTTGGTGACAGTGATATGCTAAAGGAAGAGCTGGGGGATATTTTGTTTCAGGTTGCTTTTCACTGCAGCATGGAAGAAGATGCAGGTAATTTTGACTTTGATGAGGTTATAAATGAAGTTTGCAGCAAAATAATTATGCGACATCCGCATGTTTTCCCCGAGCATTCTTGTTTTAACAGTCAATCATCTAAAGTTTATGAGATAAGGCCAAAAGAAAGTTATTTTAAAAATTTTAAAACAAAATTTAATGAAGATACTCCGGAAGAAAGTGTAAAAAATGTTTCAAAAATACTTCCGGCGCTTATGAGGTCAATAAAAATTCAAGACAGAGCAGCAAAGGCAGGCTATGGATTATTTTCTGTGGAAGATGCGGTAAACGAAGCTTTTGAAAGATTACATTATCTAGAAACTTTAATTATTGAAGGCAGGCAAGATATATACGCAAAAGAGCTTGGAGACCTACTGTTTTCTATAACGGAAGTGGCTCGGTTAATAGGCGTGGATGCGGAAAGTGCACTGTATGATTCGTGTGAAAAATTTAAAAATGAATTTTTATATAAAATTTTGCTTGAAAATCGAAATAAAATGTAGTAATATGTACGTGCTGGTTAATTTTTTTAATCGGTAATAAAAAATTTATGTGCCTAAAAGGCACAAAAACGGAGGTTTGATATCTATGAACAGATCCGAATTAGTAGCTAAAATTTCGGAGAAAAGCGAACTCACAAAAAAGGATTCAGAAAAAGCACTTGCAGCTTTTATTGAAACCGTAAGTGAGACACTCGCAAAAAAAGACAAGGTGCAACTCGTTGGTTTCGGAACTTTTGAAACCCGCAGACGTGAAGCACGTACCGGACGTGACCCAAGAACCGGTAACCCAATCAAAATCCCAGCATCAAATTCACCGGCTTTTAAAGCAGGTAAAGCATTAAAAGAAGCTGTAAATTAATTTTAAATTTATAGCTTTACATAAATATAGCTTGCCGAAACGCAGGCTATATTTTTTTATTTTCTTGAACTAATTTAAAGATAATTATATAATTTTATTAAAAGGGAAGTTTTTTGAAAGCGCAGGTGTTTTTATGGAGTGTACTTTTGATTTTAATGTTTGGAATGATACTTTTGCTATACCAAAAATAGTGGTGGACAAGTACTTAAAAGATTCTGCGGAAAAAGATATAAAAATTTTGATATATATTTTAAAAAATTTAAGCGGCGATATGTATTTAAGTAAAGCTGTTTATGATTTAGGCTACAGTGGCGAAGAAATAAAAGAGTCAATCAATTTGTGGCAAGAAAGAAAAATTGTTCCAAAGGGAATTGTTTTTGAAGATAGCAAAGTAAAAACCGGTGCACCTTTGCAGCAACTTGAGAAAAAAACTGAATATAGATATATAAGGCCTAATATGAATTATGTTGTTTCTAGAACGAAAGCGTCGGAAAATGTTAAGTGGCTTATGCAAGAGGCGGAAATAATTTTAGGTAGACCTCTTTCCGGCGGGGACAGCGCATCGCTTTTAATGCTGCACGATAACGAAGGATTGCCCATTGATGTAATTATAATGCTTATTCAGTATGCGGTTGATGCAGGAAAATCCGGCATGAAATACATATATAAAATAGGTGAAAATTGGTCAAAAGAGGGAATTGACGGCATCTCTAAGGCTGAAAAGAAAATAAAAGAATTAAATAATTTAAAAAATTCTTGGAGAAAATTTGAAAATCTTATAGGAATAGACCACAGATTGCCAACATCTCGGGAAGAAAGTGCTGTTATGAGGTGGTTTAATGAATTTCATTTTAATGAGGAACTTATAAAAGAAGCTTACGACAGATGCGTTAACGCAAATGGAAAATATATTTTAAATTATATGGATAGCATAATTAAACGCTGGCACAAAGAGGGAATACGCACCTTGGAGCAAGCAAATTCGGAAAATTTGGGCAGAGCAAAATACAGAAAAAGTAATTTTAAAAAAGAAAATGCTTCTTATAATATTGACGAATATGAAAATTCCGATATTTTAGAAAATTTTATCAAAGAATAGGGGGGATTTAAATTGGCATACAGCAGAGAAATTTTTGAAGAGGTTCAAAATAAACTTTACAAAAAGCGTATGAGTGCGTTTGAAGAGTTAAAATTTAAAAAAGAAGTTTTTTATCGGCGCTTTCCAAGGGCAAAAGAAATAGAAAAAGAATTATCATCAACCGCTGTAAAAGCCTCTAAAGCAGTTCTTAGCGGTGGAAGTGCAATGGATGAAATTAAAAAATTAAAAGAAAAAAATAAAGTTTTAAATGATGAACTTTGCGAGATATTAAAAGAAGCCGGATTGCCAAAAGACCACTTGGAAATTAAATACAGCTGCGGAGAATGCTCCGATGAAGGGTTTATAGATGGTAGAATGTGCTCTTGCATGAAGGATATGCTAAAAAAAGAATCTTATAATCGCCTTAATAAAATGTCCCCTCTGGAGCTTTCTTCTTTTGACAATTTTTCGTTGAACTATTATTTAAAAACACCTTCCGAGGATAAACATTCGCCGTATAAACGTATGTCGCTTATATATAATTTTTGCCGAAAATATGCAAGTGGGTTCAAAAAAACCTCGCCAAATCTTTTGTTTACCGGCCGCACAGGGCTTGGGAAAACGCATTTGTCACTGGCAATAGCCAGAGAAGTAATAGACAAAGGTTTTGCGGTAATATATGGTTCGTCGCAGAGCATGATTTCAAAAATGGAAAGAGAACGTTTTCAAAACTACAGTGAAAACGGCGAAAGCGAAAAACATTTTATAAATTGCGATTTGCTTATAATAGATGATCTTGGAACGGAGTTTATGTCGCCTTTTTCGGTTGCCGCAATTTATAATATAATAAATTCACGTATAATGATGAACAAAGCAACAATAATTAGCACAAATTTGACTATGCGCGAGCTGGAAAAAAATTATACCGAAAGGCTGGTTTCACGTATGATAGGAAATAACATAAGGCTTGAATTTTTGGGCGAAGATATAAGACAAAAAAAATTAAAAGAATTAATAAATAAATAAAAAGAGCTACCGGTTTAAAATCGGTAGCTTTTTATCAGACGGTTAATTAAATTTTATTTGAGAATTTTTTTATTATGAATAGCCCGGCAATAGCTATTAATGAAAAGATCGATATGGCGGTTAAATTTCCGGCGGACTCACAAAATCCGCCACTATAGCGTTCCCAGCATGTTCTGTGCCCGCCGGATATATTTTCAAGTTCGTTTTCGGAAAGAATCATAATATTTTTTTGGTTGTTCATAACTAATTACTCCTTTATTTTTTAATTTAACAATGCTATTTATTTTTTTTAGTAGATTTGTCTTCTTTGCTGATGGATTGGTTAATGTTTGAATTTAGTTTTTCATTTAATTCAAGGGCTTCGTTAAAATCTTTAATTCCACTAATTGCTACTGTTCCGGTCATATCGTTGATTACCCTAAAACGTTTCATAAAGAAATTTAGAATGCTTCTGTATTGCTGGACTTCGCCGCCTGAAATGTTTTCCAGTTCGTTTGCTGAAAGTGCTGTGATGCTTTTTTGATTGTTCATAACTAATTACTCCTTTTAATTTTTTATTACAAATCAAATTATATCATATCTATATTTTAAAATCAATACTTTTTTAAAACATTTTTAATTTTATTTCAAAAACGAAAGTAATTTAAAATTAGTGCTTGACATGAAACTCAAAGAGTGTTATTATTTATATTGTTAAAGTTGTTTACAAGCTTTAACGACATAAGGGGCTTAGTCCCGGTGTGTGTATTTTGGATTTTAATTTCCGGGAGCATAGCTCAGTTGGTTAGAGCACTTGCCTTACAAGCAAGGGGTCATAGGTTCGAGTCCTATTGTTCCCACCATATTAAGTATTTGGCCCGGTAGTTCAGTTGGTTAGAACGCTAGCCTGTCACGCTAGAGGTCGACGGTTCGAGCCCGTTCCGGGTCGCCAATTATATCTTAGTAATAATTAATTTTATTAATAGTATAA
>JAFRJS010000093.1 GCA_017432165.1 Clostridia bacterium
ACAAAGGTGCAAATGTCAATGCCAAACAATGGTGTGGAGGTATGACACCTCTTCATAGAGCCGTTTGTAGGAAACATTTTAAGACATGTGAAGTATTAATTAAAAATAACGCAAATGTAAACATTAGAGCAAACTCAGGGGAAACGCCTTTGGAAGAAAGCATTTCGAATAATAATAAAAAGATGTGTGGCTTACTCATAAAGAATGGCGCTGATGTTAATCTTAGAAATAACCAAGGTGACACACCACTCCACAAGGCCGCTTCACATAATCGGTATGATATATGTAAGTTATTAATTGACAACGGTGCCGACATTAACGCTACAGACAAATATGGTTTTACTCCTCTTGATCATTGGTTCTGGACTTATTCTTCTAGTATTTCTTATGCATTTGGCACTGATTTAGATAAGAAAGAAACAAGAAAGTTACTTAATGAATATGGCGCAAAGCACGGCAACGAACTTAAATAACTAATTAAAATGCAAAAAGCCAGGGTATAATACCCCAGCTTTTATTTTTTTGTGCTTGAAATTTAGTTTTACTTATGCTATAATTAAAGATAAATTAAAACAAAAGGGGAATTAAACAATGATTTTAAAAAAAGGCATAGCAACTGTTCTTTCCACGGCAACAATTTTAACGGCGGTTTCGCCTTACGCATTTGCAGAAGGAAATAATTCAGAAGAAAAAAACACAAAATCTATGAGCACCACGGGTAAAGTTCTTTTAGGGGCAGCAGGTGCAGTTGGTCTTGCGGCCACAGTTGGAATTATTTATTATGCGGTTAAAAACTCACATGTAAAAGTAGAAACTTTAAAGGGGAAACCTATTTATAATAAGTACATGGAATTAAAAGATGCTGTAATTAAAAATGAATGTGAAAAAGTTGCAAAAATTCTTAATGAAAATAAAGACCTTGACATAAGTGCATGGTTTAAACACTGCATTGATAACGGTTCATGGTATACAGAAAACAATACTTTACTTCACATAGCTGTTCAGCATGAGCGTTACGATATATGTAAGTTATTAATTTGCAGAGGCGCAGATGTTAATGCCGGAAAAGAATTTAATAGAACACCTTTACACCTTGCCGTAGAACGAGGCTTCGGCGATATATGTTTGTTATTAATTAACGGAGGTGCAGATGTTAATGCTGGCTCTATGTCTCGTTTTACACCTCTTCATTATGCTATCGTCCGGAAGCGTAGTAAGATATGTGAATTATTGCTTAAAAAAGGTGCTCATATTCATCCAGACTTATTTCTTGAAGTTGCTGACTACTATGACGACACAAAAATATGTGAATTATTTATTAAACATGGTTTTGATATTCACGCTAATAAAACATGTCTTCACGAGGCTGCTCTCTGGGGAAAGCTTAATGTGTTAAATTTATTACTTGACAAAGGTATTGATGTTAATGTTAGAGATAACAGTGGTAAAACACCACTTCACAAGGCCGCAACAAACAGTTTCGAATCATGTAAATTATTGCTTGAAAAAGGCGCCGATATTAACGCTAAAGATAATCGCGGCAAGACCCCTCTTGATTGTGTCGACGAATTAAACCTCCGAGTTAAGGAAGAAATAAGACAATTCCTTATTGACAATGGCGCAAAGCACGGCAGTGAACTTAATAACTAATTAAAATGCAAAAAGCCGGGGTATAACTCCGGCTTTTATTTTTTTAGTATTTCTGGGTTTGTTCGTGTGTAATGGTAAAGGTATTGCTGCGCTATTCCCGCATACTTGCCAAAAACTTCCGGATCTTTACCTTTAAAAAATGTTTCCATCACCTTTTTCATCCAGATATCCATCGGGAATGCCACTAAATTATGCATCCCATAAAGCAAAACACAGTCGGCAACTTTTTGGCCGACTCCTTTTATTTTCATAAGCTCGGTTTTTGCATTTTCTGCAGACATTTTTGATATTTTTTCCAGGTTTATTTCTTTTGAATTTACTTTTTTTGCTGCATCAAGGATGTATTTTGCCCTAAATCCGCTTTTTATTACGGCTAAATTTTCCTCGGTTAAACCTGCTAATTTTTTTGCACTCGGGAAAGCGTATCCGCCATTTATTTTCTCGCCGAAATTTTCGCAAAGTTTAGAAATTATCTTTTTAATTCTCGGTATGTTGTTGTTTTGCGAAATTATAAAAGAGCAAAGCGTTTCCCAAGGTTCTTGCTTTAAAATTCGTATGCCGGGGTAAGTTTCAATAGCCTTTTTTAAAACGGGGTCTATTTTTTCTAATTCTTTTTTTAGATTTTCGTAGTCAAAAGAAAAATCAAAATAGTCCTTCCAAACGTTTTCAAAGTCTTTTTTTGAGGTGTTCTTAAAATAAATATCGTTTGAAATTTGAGAAACCACAAGCTTTTTGCCAAACGCTATGCCGGAATATTCGTTTTCACTTGTTTTTCCCCAACGAAAACATTGACCACAGTCAAAAATCTGACCGAGGTCAAAGCTCAAAACATTTTTTATTAATATGCCGTCTTTGTATGCTAAAATTTGAGTTTTATTAGCCATTAGATGCGACTTTGCCGGAACGCATACATCTTGTGCAAGCGTAAAGGCGCATTGGTGTACCGTTTACCACTGCTTTTACTCTTCTTATGTTTGGTTTCCACATTTTGTTTGCACGTCTGTGCGAGTGAGAAACCTTTATTCCGAATGACACGGATTTACCGCAAATTTGACATTTTGCCATGATAATTACTCCTTTTTACTTGTTATACTAAGATGCTAATTTAAATATCTGCACCACTCAGTATATTATTATATCAAATAATCCAGGCAATTGCAAGATATGATTTTAATTAATTACGCACCGTTTTAATTAAGTTCGCTGCCACGCTTTGCGCCATGGTCAATCAGCCACTTCATTATTTCTTTCTTTTCTTCATTAAACCATGGTGACCAGGTGTTTTCGCTGATATAATCAAGAGGAGTTTGTTTTTTATCATTTAAAGCGTTAATGTTGACTCCTTTTTTAATCAATGATTCACATATTTTAGAGTTAAATTTTAGACAATTTGCAGCGTAATGCAAAAGTGTGTTCCGATTAATGTATGTATAGTTGACATCGGCACCATTATCAATTAAAAGCTTATATGTATCATATTGTCCCTCATTAATAGCGCTCAGAAGAGCATCATTTAGTGTCGGTTTAATATCAACATTAGTTTTGCAAATACTATTCATTTTTTCAATTAACAGTTTGCATGTTTTATAACATCCAAGTCTAGCGGAATCTGAAATAGACAGATCTTTAAAGTCTCCAAGACAATATCTTGCTTTTGCGCCTTTTTTAATTAATAAATCGCAGACCTCATAAAGTCTATCGTCTAGGTCGTCACGTAGAGGATATGTAGATGCATAATCGTTCCACATGGGTGCAGCGGCAGCTATATTAAGCGGAGTATAGCCAAATTCTCTATCGTTGCCGCCAACGATCCCATCTTCAGTGGTTCTGGCATTAATATCAGCACCATAATATAAAAGTATGTAGCATAATGAAGTAGACCCTGACCCCGCAGCATAGTGAAGAGGCGTCCTTTCATAGGCCATGTAACCATTTCCTCCACAACTAGGAAGCTTATCTCTGACATCAACTCTTGCACCATGCTTAAGTAATTCTGAACAAATGCTCAAAAGATTACAGCATTCCAAAGTTAAACGATCTTGTCTAAAACGTTGACTGTCAGTTTTTAGTAAGTTTTTTACCGTAAATACATAACATGCATATGTAAGCAATGTGTGGCCTTCGGATGTCCGTGCATTTGCATTAAGCGATGGATTTCTTCTAAATATTTTTCCAACTTTTTTCCAGTCAGCATCGCGGATAGCAAATTCAAGACCTTTATATGCTTTATATAACGTAGATTTTTTATCTAATTTTTCAATATCTACAGGGGAATTATTAACCACATGATAAATAATTCCGCCAAGTGCTGCAAGACCGATTGCACCCGCACCGGCAAGAATAACTTTACCTGTGGTGCTCATAGATTTTGTGTTTTTTTCTTCTGAATTATTTCCTTCTGCGAATGCACAGGGAGAAACCGCCGTTAAAAGTGTTGCCGTGGAAAGAATAGTTGCTATGCCTTTTTTTAAAATCATTGTTTAATTCCCCTTTTGTTTTAATTTATCTTTAATTATAGCATAAGTAAAACTAAATTTCAAGCACAAAAAAATAAAAGCCGGGGTATTATACCCTGGCTTTTTGCATTTTAATTAGTTATTTAAGTTCGCTGCCAAACTTTGCGCCATGTTTAATAAGCAAATTCTTTATATCGTCACTATGATTAAAAAAAAGGGCATAATCAAGTGGTGTCAAGTATGGATCTTTGGCGTTAACATCAGCGTCGTTTTCAATTAATAATTTAACAATTTTTAATTTGGCCTCCGATGTACCATATTCTTCAGATAAGATTTCGTGGAGTGGTGTTTCACCTTCGTTATTTCTAAGATTAACATCTGCACCTCTGTCAATTAATAACTTACACATATCATACCTACTAAATAAAGCAGCCTTGTGGAGTGGTGTTTCACCTTCGTTATTTCTAAGATTAACATCAGCACCGTTGTCAATTAATAACTTACATATATCATACCGACTAAATGAAGCGGCCTTGTGGAGTGGTGTGTTACCATGGTTATTTCTAAGATTAACATCAGCGCCATTCTTTATGAGTAAGTCACATATCTCTTTATTATTATTCCAAATGCTTTCTTCCAAAGGCGTTCCCCCTGAGTTTGCTCTAATGTTTACATTTGCGTTATTTTTAATTAATACTTCACATGTCTTAAAATGTTTCCTACAAACGGCTCTATGAAGAGGTGTCATACCTCCACACCATTGTTTGGCATTGACATTTGCACCTTTGT
>JAFRJS010000009.1 GCA_017432165.1 Clostridia bacterium
ATCTAAAATTAATGAATTAATAGCCCAAAGACAGTTATTTTTAAAAATTCATTTTAACCCATAATTTATAAAAAAAATTTTACACCAATATCAACAACAACATATAGATGGAACTGATTAAAAACAGTGATTTTTAATAGCCCTATTCAGATTTCAAAATATCAAGTTTCAAAATTAATAACTTACCTCTGCAGATATGCTCAATCTGGATCAGAAAATAATAAAATAGGGTGCTAGAAAATTCATCTATGAAACTAGCATAAAACAGTATTTATTTCACCAACTACAATTCCTAACTTCACCAATTTGGATGGGGTTGGCTAATTTTTTATTATTAAAAAAATAGGGTCATGATAAATCATAAAATTTATTAATAATGAGTTACATATAGTTATTTGGTGAAACAAATGCAACCTGGATTAAATTATGATAAACACGACCCTAGATTTATTCTATTGGGCAAAGTATTTAAATTTATCGAAAACGAAAAAGTAAAAGACATATATAACCGTAATGGTATTAAAAATCGTGCAAAATTTGTTATTTACTTAAAAATATTTTTTATGCTTATATTTTTTAATTATAGGATTTCTGATGTAGTTAGTGAGTTAAATAGGTCTTCAAAGCTTAGAAAATTTGCAGGAATTTCAGAGGTTCCAAATGAATCTCAAGTTTATGAGTATCTAAGCCGATATGACCCTGAAACCTATTGTAATATTGTCAATTCAATACTCAGAAAATTTTTTAAACCACGTAAAACAAGAAAAGACACTTATATTACAGATGCAACACCTGTCGAATGCGATATCAACATTTTAAGGAAGTACATCTCCCCACAACATTTGAAAAAATTAAGATTAAAATTCGGATATTCAAACTCCAAAGGCTATTTTGTAGGATATAAAGTAACAATGGTCCTAGAAAAGAACACACGAACACCAGTTTCCATTTTAATACATCCTGGCGCACCTAACGATTCCAAAATTTTCGACGAAGTTTTAAAAGAACTCAAAAGAAGAGGCCTAATCAAAACAAAAGACTTAATCTACTTCGACCGAGGATATTTCTCCTATGAAAACTATAAAATAGGAATTAACAAGTACAAAATCATTCCAGTAATATTTCCAAAAGAAATATTCAAAATAAACAAATTTAAAGACCAAATGTCTTACTCCTTAATGATTTACAAGAATAAAAAAGAGATCAATGACAATAAAAAATTAACAAAGCACCTACAGAAGTTATTGCTCATAAAACTCGAAAATTGGAAAGATTACAAACCTATAAGAGGAATAATTGAAGATTTCTTTAAAGCAGCCAAAGGAGCATTCGGATTAGGAAAATTCCACAGCTTCACAGACAAATCCATGTACAAAAACATCTACCTATGCCTATTATTAACTGCAATAGTCGTACAAACCGGATTCAAAACAAAAACACAACTGCAACAACTTGCTGAAGGAAAAATAGAATTTCAACCACCAAAAAAGAAAAACAATAAAAACA
>JAFRJS010000094.1 GCA_017432165.1 Clostridia bacterium
ATATGCCCGCTTGTCGCCCCGGCTGTGAAATATTTTCTCCGATATTCGCCGAGTGTTCTTCCTAAACGCTCTCCGCCGTCAAGCAAAAATATTTGCGCCCATAAATCCATTAAAGAATTTGGCGCGGGAGTTCCCGTCAATTCCACAATTCGATTTATTTGCAGTCGGATAAATTTCATTGCTTTAAATCTTTTCGACTGCGGATTTTTAAAACTGCTGCTTTCATCAAGAACCACCATATCAAACGGAAAAAACGAATTGCTTTTCTTCAGCGGATATTGTTTTAAAAGCCACACCAAATTTTCGCGATTGATAACATAAATGTCGGCAGTTTGTTTCAACGCGGCGAGTCTTTTTGATTCCGATCCGAGAATTGGAATTATTTTTAAATGTAAGTGTCGCCACTTTTCATTTTCGTCAATCCACGTTGTCTCTGCCACTCTTAGCGGAGCGACGATTAAAACTTTTTCGACTTCAAATCTGTTATAAATCAATTCTTGAATTGCCGTTAAAGTTATTGCACTCTTACCCATACCCATGTCCAACATTAAACTTACTGCCGGATTTTCAATAATTTTTTTTATTGCAAATTCTTGATACGGTCTTGCTTGAAAAATTTCAGTTGCCATTTATCCCCTCTGAAATAGTTTTTGCTGTACAAAAAGTTTTTTCATCGACTTTTTGCTGTACAAAAAATACTTTCGCAAAAATTTATAAATCGCGTCAAATCAACATTCTTAAATTTTTCGCCCCAAATTCCAGCCCTCGCCGATTTCAGCAAAAAATTTTTTCAAAAAAAGTTTCAAAAAATTTTTCTCTGTAATTGGTCGTTGTAAATTTCTTGAAGAAAATTTTTTATTTTTTCGTCGCTGTTCAAAATTTTAACTTCAAAGCCCAAATTTTTAAATTTCTCAAAAACATATTCCTGAATCGGATTTATTTCACCGCGCGGGCTTTTCATCTCAACAAAATAAATTTTTCTGCACGGCATCAAAATAATTCTGTCGGGAACTCCTGCGCGTCCCGGCGAAATAAATTTTAAAGCCATTCCGCCCAATTCTTTTATTTTTTTGCAAAGTTTTTCTTCAAGCTGACTTTCAGAAAGGTAAGTCGTCATCATCTTCAACCTTTTTTCTGACAAATGCTTTTTGCCGCCCGTAAGCACTGCCGAAAAATAATTTTTCCGTGCTTGGCTCCCAATCGGACAAACTTAAAAGTGAATCGGTTATGTTATGAATTTCATACGGCGATAATTTTTTCATATCGCCGCCGAGCAATTCGCACCAAATTTCAGTTGCACAAACTTTATCACGCTTGAAAGTTTCTTGAACTTCTTCGTCGAAGTCGCCAATTCCGCGAATATATTCAATTCGGCGTTGCAAATTTCTTTCGTACCAATTTTTAGGAATTTCTTTATTCAAATATTCCTCGATAGCTCCGACTAACGGATTTTCTTCCGTGTGCAATTCCTGAATTTTTTTCGCAACTTGCTCCATTTCGTGTCCAATCCAAATACTTTCTCCCGTTTTCCATGCCTCATAAGCCTCTGCCCATATTTGATCTATTTCGGAATCAATATTTTTTTCATCGAGAAAAATATTTTTAATCCGTTTTTCATAGCTGCAAGTTATTGGAAAAAATCTTCGGTTGCCGGTCTTGTCTTTCAAGAAAAATTTATTATTCGTCGTGCCGAAAAAAATACATTGGCGCGGAAAATCGCTTGTACGTTTTCCAAATGAAACTCTGAAACTGTCAACTTGTTTTGAAATAAAATGTTTTGCGGTATCGCTGTCCGTTTTTTTCAAAATAAGCATTTCGCCCAATTCCAAAATCCAATATCCGCGCAGTGATTCATAAGCATCTTTATTTTTTAAATCCGACAAAGAATCTGAAAACCAATCTTTGCCCAATTTGCTGAGCAAATAACTTTTTCCAATTCCTTGTGCGCCTTCCAAAACAATCATATTGTCAAATTTTATTCCCGGTTTCATAATTCTCGCCACTGCCGCTATTAAAGATTTTCGGGTAACTATTCTCACATAATTGTCATCAGTTGCGCCCAAATATGTAATAAAAATTTTATCCATTCGCGGCTTTCCGTCCCATTTCAAACCGCGCAGATAATCTTTGACTTTGTGGAAGGCGTGATTATTCGCTACATTTAAAATTTCGTCGTCGGTTTTAGCTTTATTGTCGATGTTGTAATAAGTTTCAAGATAATAACGTAATTGTGAATCATCCCCGTCCGTCCAATATTCTGACGGATCATCTTTACTGCGCCAAAAAAGCGGTTGAAGAATTACAATCCTCTGGGAAAATAAATCATATCCGAATTTATTTTTTAATCTTGAATCATTTTCCAAAATTGTGCGGATATTATCTCTCGTCGCTAAAATTTTTCCCGTTTTCGGATGCCTTTCAAGTTTCGCACTCCATGACATATCCTGTTTTTCTTCGCCCAAATCGTCAAAATCTTTCAGTGCCTCTTCGGTCAACAAAATTTTAACTTTTTCGTCTTTTGAGCAAAGGTCAAGCATTTTTGTATATGAAGGCAAGCTGACAATTTCTTTTTTTTCTTTGCCTTCGTCCAATTCGCCGAATTTATGAATTCTTACCAAGTCGAAGGCGTTGCAAAGAATTAAACTGCACGGATCGGTTGCGTGAAATGAATACAAAAATTTATTTTCAAAAACAATCGCGCCGCCTGCACTTGTTCCCGCTCTGAAAGTAAATCTGTTTTCGTTAATTTCTTCGTAAACATCGGGCAAATATTTTTCGATAACTTCCTGAATTGTGTACGAGCGACAAAACGCTCCGATTAAGCCGGATTTTTTCAGCGGGTCTTCGGCTTTTTTTATTTCGTGCTGAACAATTTCTTTTGAACGAGTTGAACGCGGCCACGTCGAAACATCTTGCCAATCGTCATATTCAGCCAAAATTGAATCAGCCGACAAAAATTCTCCGTCTTGCCACTGAAAATAAAATTCTGCGTCGCTTGAAGTCGAAGGAAAATACATCAATCGGTGCGGTTGATAAGTTGTGTCGTCAAAATTATCAATTCCGAAACTTTCAGCAATTTTTCTGCTTATTGCTTGATATTCATCAGGTGAAACAGGTCGGTCAAGCGGAATAATAATTCTTAAGCGCGGATTTTCTTTTGTGTGTTTATGAGTGGAATAAACGCAAGCCGCGTTATCGAAGTCCGATTGAATTTTTTCCCACAAATTTTTTTCTGCAAAATCCGCGTCCAAAGTTATCAGCTGACGATTGATAACATTTAAAGCGGTTCGCCGTCCGTCTTTCAATTCTCCGCCGACAAATCCGCCGACATCTTTTATTTCGTCTTGGCGTTCTTTTCCGAGTCGAAAATATTGCGCCTGAGTTTCATTTGTGCGTTTGGTGTTGCTCAATCGCTGAATAAATTTACCCCATGAAATTTTTTTTGACTTCCAAATTTTAGTTTTTCGACTTGAGCCCGTGCTGATTGTCAAAAGCTCGTCATGAGTAACAGAAATATTTCCCACAATATCACCTGCTTTAGCGAAAAAAAATTAAATTTCGTAATATTGTTGCCAGCATTTGTCATAGTAATGTTCTCTGGCGTAAACTCTGGTGTATTCGCGATTTTTTTCATCCCATTCGGCTTTACATTTTTTCCTGACTTTTTTGCCGTTTTCA
>JAFRJS010000095.1 GCA_017432165.1 Clostridia bacterium
CTTTTCCAGCATTACTAAACACAATACTATAAGGTTGTGGTTTATTTTTATCAAGTAATTTATAAACTCTTCTAATGCATCCTCGAGCGTGGCCACCACCGTCATGAAATCTTAATGGTTCGGCAATCATTAAAGTCCCACAAAAAACAGCCAAATAATCATCTTTTGATTTGGTTATGTTAATTTTATTATTAAATTCTTTAATATTTTTTACATCACCTGTATATGGCATGCTTATATAAGTATAGATTATTTCCAAAATGTCTTTATTACAACATTTTTCGTCTAAGTATTCAGATAAACTATTGTAATCATTAGGGACACGTTTGCTTTGTTTGAAAACCATGCAATTATCATCACCTGTTATTTTAACCGTTACTTCTCCAAAAGGGGTTTTAATTTCCTTAGTTGAGCCGATACTCAATTTATTGGTTATTTCATTTGCTAGGAAAGCAGCCATATATTTATAATGTTTCTTTTCAATGATTTTGCGTTTCTTTTGTAATTTTTCGGTAGCGTTACCATTAAATTTTTTATTTATTAAGTGGAATATCATATTTTGCACTTCCTTTCAAAATTTAGTTGCTTGTTGTATTTTTTGCTTTTTTATGGTATAATATTTAACATAGCTTTAATGTTATTTGGGAGGAATAAGTTATGAAAAAATTAATATTACTTGTTGTTTCATTTTTTATAATGTTTTTTGGTTCTAAAATTTTTGCGGAATCTATTACAGTTGAAACTTATTGTGAAGGCGCTGGGCCGGGAATATATATAAAGAGTAGTGAATATGCAAATTCTTTAGCTAAATACTTATGCATACATCCTTTAAGGAAAGCACCGCAAGATTTAGTAGATAAGTTATCTGTGGTTAATGGTAAAATAATAACAGATAAAGATAAAACTTATAATGTGATAAAAAAATTGGCTAAACAATTAGGTGAGTCAGAGCTGGGAATTGATTATTACATGGATGTATGGAAAGAAGAACCTCAACGTGAAGAATTTTGTTGGAAAAATATAGAGAATCTGAATAAAAAAATAGACGAATCGCTAAAAGGATTATTAGATATTCTAATTTATTATTGCTGATCATTTATAAATTATAGGGCTGCTAATTAATTTGTGCTTTTTCCAATTCGATGATTATGTCTGTTAAACTTACAAATTGAGAGTTGCTTTTTATTAATGATTTTAATTTAGTTTTATCATTAACCAAAACTAAAGGCCAATCGTAATTTTCAGATTTTAAATTTTCATATTTGGAGAATTCCTGTTTAAGCATATATACATCTGCATTTTCACAGCCAATTATACCATCTGCGTATTTGAATTTTAGAAGTTCTCCTTCTATAAGAATTTTTTTGACTTCAATTTCATTTTTAGTAAAAAGCCTTTTAATATTGGTATTTTGAGGTTTTTCAAAAATTATCTTGTAAACGTCTTTTGCCCCAGAAGGAACTTTTTCGCCAACATCAACTGTCATAAATATGTTTTTTTCTATAACTTTTCTTTTGATGAAATACTTTTTTGCTTTTTTAGCACATAATTTAGTGAAATATATTCCTTGCCACATGTAAATACCCCCTTTTTGTAGAATTATACCATATAGTTGCAAAAAATCAAATTTGAAGCTATATTTTATTTGGTTCTATAATTAAATTATAAGTTAAATAGGGGATGAAAGTGTATTTTACATGTGAATATTTATTTTAAAAACTAAATTGTTTTACAACCATCCCACAAATAGAAGCTAATTAATGGATACTTGTAAATAATTAGTATACTAAAAATGACACATAAGTATAGAAAAAGTTATACTTATGTGTCATTTTTTAAATTAATGTTTTTGCTCTGATGTTAGTAAAAATTTAATTTTCGCTCTAGTAGAGTATACCTTTTTTAGACTCATTATTTCAGATAGCTTTGGGAAAGGCATATTTGTTTCCAACCAATACGCAAATTTTTTTGAGCCTTTGTAATACCAGTGTAAAAAAGGTCCCTTTTGAGTGCTATATGATGTGAATCAGTATATCTTTCTGCGTTTATTATTATCTGGAGAAAAATTTGCAGCATTTTTTTCAATGGCGCTTACAATTTCAGGAGGTACAGAATCAGGATTTTCTATATATTTCCTAAATAATTTTCCACCATCTTTATTTGCTAATACAAACTGTTTTTTCAATTTACTATATGTAGCAGGCCATTGTGGTTTAAAAGCTGCTCGGACAATTTTTCCGGCACTTCGTATCATTTCTGATATGAATATTCCGCACATAGCGGCCGCATATCTATTTTTAGAATATTTTTTATTGTATTTTTTCAAACAATTATTTATACTGTTTTCTAAATTATTTGTAGAGAGATTGATACAAAATTATTTGTTTGCTTTCCATACTAAAAATTTTATTATATTTTTTCTAGTTGTTTTATTATTATCACCTGATAAATTGTATAGTAAAGTTTGATAACGGGTACTCATACGTGGCGGATCAACTGCAACACAAAAATAATTACTTTCTGAAATTCTATTTAAACGACATTTCCCAAACGGAGTCCAAAGTTTAATTGTTCTTATTTTTTGGCGGCAATTATTTGCGCCACCGCTTCTAGAACGTATTCTATACTATATTCGTCTAATGTTGATTTATTAACAGTTTCTAGATTTCTAGAGACTAATTCGTTATTAAAATTTAAGTCATTGACTAGCGCATTTTGTACGGTTCTTCTAGTAGACGGAGCAGTATTACTAGGTTTGTTTGGCGTGTTATAAATACCCGCTCTAATATTTCTATTATATTGGGATAGCCTTTTTCTTTTAGGTGGCATTTTTATTCACTCCTTTTAGTGCAGTAGCAAATATTAAAGAGCTAAATTTGAAAATTTCTTGCTCTGAGTATTGTTCTTTATTTTTATTAAACATTCTTATGTATCTTTTTATTTTTGTCTTTAAGGCGGTATTTTTTATGCGTTTATGCTTAAGAGTGTTCAAATAATTTATAGTGTTTGAGAGGTCTTCTTTTTTAATGTGTTGCAGCAATTCAGGTGTTAAAAAATTATTTTTCCAAACAATTTTTTTCTTGTCATTATGAACCTTAACAATTGTACAAAGTCCCCAAATATTAACATCTAAAAATAAATCATATGCTTTTATATTTAAGGTAACAAAAATGCTTATAATTAATAAAACAGAAAGAAGTTTTTTAAGAAATTTAAAATTCAAATTATATACACATCCTAATTATTTAAAGTTTGACTATATTAATACATAAATTGAAAAGAAACACAAGTATAAACTTGAAATTTTAAAAAATTATCTTCTGTATAGAAAAACTTCTCTTAAAAAAACGATCCGCACAACTCTAAAATTAGTGTGAGTTTATGCGGTAAAAGTGTTTTTTACAGATGCTTTATAAAGAAGTATTTTGTAAGCCTGGGATCTTCTTCATTTTTTCTTGTATATTCAAGTTTAAACCCATATTTTTCATAAAATTCGGGCGCTTGAAATTCATATGTGCAAAGAGAAATATATTTATATTTTTTATTATCGAAATATTCTAAAATGAAATTTAAAAGTTTAGTTCCGATTCCTTTGCTACGGTACTTTTCATCTACAATCAGATTGTTTATATGAATTTCGTTATAAAGAGTAATGCCTTCCAATATTCCGGCAAGCTCATCATCTTCGTAGGCTATAAAGTTAAATGCTTCGTAATTGGTTTTAAGATTATGCAAGTTTGCATATTTTTCGAACCCTGTATTAAAAAACTGCGCCTGAAGGTTATTTAATTTATCTTTGTACTTTATTTTAATCAAAAAATATACCCCTCATTTTTTAGACTATATCTTCAATCTTAATTTTATGCTCTTTAGTTTTTTTATCCCAAGAAATACCGACAGCGAATTTTGTTCCTGTATAGTTTCTAAGGGCAAGAGCATATTTTTTCTCTCTGATTTGTTTTAAAGCTTCTTCGGGAGTAGAATTTTTCTTAAGTTCTAAAATGAAAGCAGGCTTGGATTTATCATTCGGGTAAAATATGAAGTCTGCAAAACCTTTTCCCGATGGCATTTCACGAATTATATTATAGTCATCCCTTGCACTTAAATATGACAGCATAACAACACACGAAAGTGAATTTTCATCGTTATATTTAATCACAGGAATATTAATATCATGAGCTTCTTCTAAGATTTCTGCCATTTTTTCCGTGTCTTTTCTAAAGGTTGCTTTTAACATTTCGTTTGATTTTAAAACAAGTTTTGCAACTTCGCCCATTGATCTGTCTTCTAAAGCTTCATCGAATTTAATTCTTAGTTCTTTATTTGGGATTTCAAGTGTTTTATTGTGGTAGCTTAAAAATCCGTAAATTGTCATAGCTGAAAGAATCTGATTTCGTGTATTTAATTCTTTTTGTTCTGCGCTGTATCCTTTTAGTTTTATTTCAAGCGGAATACCGGAAACCATGCTTACGATGTCGTCTTTTACTTCGCCGATATTGTTATTAATGTAGTATATGATTTCATCCATAGGACCTGTATTTGTCCAGTAGCTCTGACAAACGCCTTGTCTTAAAGCTGTTGTTACCGAACGAGGGTTATATATCTGCAAATTATTGCATGTATAGTAACCATTATACCAGTCTTTTAAGCTTTCCATTGGGATTCTATCTTGTTTTTTGCAAAGTGTTTCTACTTCACTATTTGTAAAACCAAAGTATTTATCGTAAGTGTAGTCGTTCATTATGTTAAATTCTAAAAACATATTGAGAGCTGAGCCGGCAGAATATTTAGCAATCGGGAGAACACCTGTCATATATGCAAGGTCAACATAAGGTTTGTCTTTGAGTAAATCTTCTAAGAATTTTAAAAAGCTTTTGCGATAATTTTCAGAGAATAAATTGTTATTGAAAATATAGTCCCATTCGTCAAGAATAAATATAAAGCCTTTTCCGGTCTGGTTGTACACAGCATTAAAAACGTCTGATATTATCATGTTGTTATTAATATTTATATCATTATATTCTTCTTTTAAATCATCGCAGATCATAGAAACATATCTGTTTATAAATTCTTCATAGCTACAATTTGGACTGGGTATCTGATTAAAAGTCATATAAATAACGTTGTGTTTATTTAAATGCTCTAGATATGAATTTTCTTTGCTGATTTCAAGTTTGTCAAAAATATCTCTGCAATTTGCATTTTTTGAGTAGTAAGAAGCAAGCATCATAGCATTTAGAGTTTTTCCAAATCTTCGTGGCCTTGTTATGCAAACAAATCTATCTTTTATGCCAATGAGATTATTGATTTTGCTGATAAGCCCTGTTTTATCTACAAAATATTTGTCTTTGGACATTAGCTCGAATTCGTTGTTTTTAAATTTATTATTCAAAAAATACGGCAATTGCTGTCACTCCCTTTTTAAGACTGTTTATATTATTATACTATAAAATACAATAAATCGCAAAATTATAAATGGTGGATTACTATGATAAGACAAATAACAGGTGAAAAATTTTATTTTAATTAAATTGTACCCAGTTTATTATTCTTTGGTAAATATCAAGTCGTTAATATTAACTTTGTAAATATTCATGAGTTTAATCATAGTAAATATATTCGGTATGTTTATTCCGTTTTCGTAGTAACTCAGGCTTGAACGATTAAGGTTTGTTAGTTTAGATGCAGTATATTGAGTAATTCCTGATTTTGTTCTTGCAGTTTTTAAATTTTCTCCAAGCTCTTTACTGTTTTTTATGTAATGTCTTGCTTTCAATTTTTATCACTCACTTTCGTAAAATTATATTTTAGCAAGCTATGAATTAAACAATTGAAAATATAACTTGCCATTTTTTCTACTTATCAGTATCCGTGCGCAAATAAGATTGTAGTGGCGCTTCTGTCATGTTCCGTAACTATATAGACTTTACCTTCGGACGTATCATAAGCTGCAAAAATTCTGCCGTCGTCTGTTCTGACTGCTTTATCGTTCATTTCTTTATCTTCTTGTGGCATTTGCCCCCAGTCGCAAGTAATATATTTTTGAAGGCAATTTGTTATTTCGTTTGCAAATTTTTTATTTTTTGAAATGGTGCTATGTATTTTTTGTGGCTACTGTTTTCCCTAAAAAATAGTTTATCATTATGTGTTCTCCTTTACTTTATCTAAGCCATTGATTGTAAATTTCTTCATACGGACATACCATTATTTCGGATAGTTTTTCAAATATTCTTTCTCGAATTATGCTTTCATTGATGCCAAATAAGTTATAAATATCTTGATAGTTGTCGAGAGCTTCAAAAAGGTCATAAAACGTTGCTCTACTATTTAATTCTTCGCCTAGTTCGTCTGTCCTATATGTTTTTAAGCACCAGTCTTTTAGGAATGTATTAAGTGCTTCATCGTACATTTGCTCTTGTGTTTTCATTATTTTTTTACCCCTTAAAATCTTAAAATATTTTACTTTTTAAGGCGGTTGATATAATATTAGATTGTAACCGCCTTTTACTCGTCAGGTGTTGTTACATGTCGTTTGCTTTCGTGATGGTTAGCATTCGACCTTTTTTATTATTTACAATCATAAAGCATTTCCTCTTTAAACTTTCTTTTTTACTTCTTCCAAAAATTTTTCAAGTAGTTTATTTACTTTTTTTACTTTTGTATCATATTTTATGCTCCAGTTTTCAACGATTTTTCGGGCGGTGATATCATATTTTCTCAAAATATAATATTTTACTTTTATGTTGGCAAAAGGTGCATATCCTGTTGATATTGCTATATCATCAAAAATATAAATATCACTTGCCCAACCCTCACGGCGTATAGTGTAATATATAGGTGATTCATAGCTTAATAGGTGTTGTAAATCTGCATACCCAACACACACTATTTTTTTAAATCTGTTCTTTATTTCTTTTTGTGTTGTTTTTGTTTTCATTTTTATAGCTCCTCTATTTCCTCGATTAGATTATTCAATATTTCATCTGTTAAAGTAATTTCATTATTCCAATACTTGTCAGCTGTGTCGCACATTGAAATTAAATAACTTGCTACTTCAAGGACTATAACCACTATAAAGCGGTCAGGATTATCGAAAATATCAAGCAAAATTTTATTCGCATAGTCAGAGTTAAACTGAAATTTTATTTCTTCCGCTATTTCGCCAATATACTCAAAATTTTTATTTACCCATTCTTTAGCGGTGTAATTACTGCAAAAATACGCTCCGTTTACGTTTTCAGATTCAAAAAGTGTATAACTTAAATCGCATATATGATGGCTTTCTTCATACCCTTTTAAATCTTCTAGCCTTTCGATAATTTCCCCCTTTACAAATTCTTTAATTGGACTGTTTTCTAAATAGTTCATATGTTGAACCCCTTTACATTGGTATTTGTAAGATTTTCTTACTATCTATATTATATACTAACGTTAGTATAAAATCAACGCTTTTGCTAGTAAAACATATACTAACGTTACTATATAAATTTGTGCATTTTGCTATATGTTGACACGCAACAAAGATGTATGCTAATATACTAATGTTAGTACAAGGAGGTAAAAAATGATAAGTAATGAAGTTGACTCAAAAACAAAAGCAAAAAGGAAATACAATGAAAAGACATACAAAAGGGTTTCAATCTATGTCAAAAATGAAGAAATGACAGTAATTGAAAAATTTTGTAAAGATAAAAATTATAGTAAAAATAATTTGTTTATTCAATCAATTAAAGAAAAAATCGAGAAGGAAACAGGGAAAAAATTTCAAGATTTATTAGTACAAATGCAGACAAACAAAAAAAGCGAAACGGCAAAAAGTGCGGAAGCTTCAGGAGCCGAAAACGGCGAGGAATAAGCCGAAGAAGTCAAAAAAATAAATGCCGACTAAATTGCGTAAGTCAGCATTCAAGCGGTTTTCATGGGGGATAGTTTACATCAGAAGAAGCGGAGAGAGTAACAAAAAATATAAAAGTTACTCCCCCTAAATCTCTCAAAATTTTTTCAAAACACATTCTAAAAAGCTTCAATATAATGAGCCAAAAGTTACTCAAAATATTGAAGCCTTGTTTTTTTATTGCTTAAAACAAGTATGAAATATTAGAGTTTAAGCGTTTTTCACAGAGCCTTTGAAAATTTGAAGCTTAAGAATCAAAGATTTATATGATGAATACTGAGATTTTGATAAATTTGTATAGAGCTATAAACTATTGATTATTTAACCTTTTTTAAATAATAATTTTCGTTGCAAAATTATTTGTCCATGTTTTAGATGAATGTTATTTTTTTGATGTTTTATTAATTTTTATAAATAATATGATCTAAAAGATGCAAATTTTTGGTTTTTTAGAGGGTGTTATGAGAATATTTTTTAAGGAGAAGATTTTATGACACCTGAAAACTTTGAATATCGCACAAGTCCACATTTTTTAAGGAACACATTGCATGGCACAGGAAAATATGATATGCCACTCATACCAAAACCAAAAATAGTTTCTGATGATTTTATCAATTTAAGACTAATAGGTTTTGATAAGATAAAAGCCGATGATACCGAGCATTTTAATCGTATGGTCCATTTTTTTCTTTACGATTATAAATTTGAAAAAATTTGGAAGGAACCGGAAAAATATATAGAAACTTTAAAAAAATATAAAGCAGTTTTCACACCTGATTTTAGTATGTATACACAGATGCACAAATTGCAACAATTGTATAACACTTTTAAAAATCGTTGGTGCGGAGCTTTTTTAGCTTCAAAGGGGATAAGAGTTATACCAACTGTAAGTTGGGGATTACCCTCTACATTTGATTTTTGCTTTGAAGGAATAGAAAAAGGTTCGTGTGTTGCGGTTTCGACATATATGGTTTCAGAGCATAACAATCATTCTGATCAAAAAGAATTTTTTATGACCGGATATAATGAGATGCTAAAGCGTATAGAACCCGAATACATTATTTGTTATCATGAACCTTTTCCGGAAATGGAGGGGAATATAATTTGTGTGAATTACGAACTAAGTTCTTGGAGATATTTTAATACCGATGAGGCATATAGGCCTTCTAAATACTTTGAATATATTTCTGGAATTATAAACAAACCTAAAAATTGTGATATAATAAAGTCATATGGTTATGTTTTGGCAAATAATTTTAAAGGTATGGGAAGTGCTTACGGTGGAGATTGGAAACCCTCGCCAAACAAATCGGACGACGCACGTTTTCTTGGAGAACCCGGAGAGAAAAAAGTAATATTTAATCGCAAAGGAGAAAAAATCGAAACTAAAATTGGAGCCGACGGGAAAGCCACTAAAGAGCGACATTATTCGGTACATCATAATCCAAAATTACATACTAACCCACACGATCATGAAATCGATTGGTCCAATGGCTATCCCAATCCCAGCTCGCCTATAAATTACTACGATGGGGTGCCCGAGTTTAAATTTTTTAGAGGTGATGATATGAGTAAAGAAATAAATATAGATTATCTGGATGATAGTTTGAATTTTCTGACCATAAGTGATTTTAAATGGTGCATGCAATCGGGCGGCGAAGTTGAGTTTTGTTGGAAAGGTAAAGTTTATTGTGCTTTTGGTAAATTACAAAAAACACCTGATTCTAATGTACAGATGTATGTCAGCGAGGCATACAAACCAGAAACAGAAAAATGGTGTGATAATGCAGATGAAGTTTTGGAATATGTAATTGACGGACAAAGATTAAGAGAAATTATAACAAAGGTAAAAGTTTGGGATAGGACGATATAAATATATTTATGATGATAATTTTTAGCAGAGGTAAAAATTTAATGCCTCTGCTGTTTTTATTTAAATTTTAATATATAGGGAGGATAAATCATGAGTTTTCTTGGAAATTATTTTAATTTTGCCGGAATAAATTCAAAAGATTTCGGGTTGAAAATAGTTTCAATAAATGGGAATTTAACCGATATTCCCTCAGGTTCGGGCTACGAATATCAAACTGTTTCAGCTATCAGAAATCCAAAAAAGTTATTTTTGGGATTAAAGGAATCAAACGCTTTAGAATTTTCAATCGAAATAGTTTCGGAAAATCCCATTGATCTTCCGACTTTTCTAAGAATTAAGCAATGGCTTTTCGGAAATATCGGGTACCAAAAGCTTCAGATTGAGAGTGAATGGTATGAAGATTTTTACTTTAATTGCATTTTGAAACCTACCGAAGATATTAAGTTTGGCGGAGAGTGTTTTGGTGTTAGATGCACAGTAGAATGCGATTCTTCCTATGCTTATACATTCCCCACGACTAAAACTTACACATTTGATTCGTCTATCATGAACCCTTTTGAGTTTGATAATCTATCAGCTGAAATTTATGGTTTGCGACCTATCATAGAGTTTAAACTTTCAAATTCGGGTAAAGATTTTAAGATTTTGAATTTGAAAACAAATAGAATTTTTGAAATGACTAATCTATCCCCTAATGAAATAATTACAGTCGATAATCAAAATGAGATTATCACTTCAAACACAGGGTTAAACCGCTTTAAAAACCTATCAAGAGGGAAAAATCAAGGATATTTAAGTTTCACACATGTATCAACAAATTTGAGTGTTATGGGTATGCAGAATACTTGAAAATTACTTATCAATTTGCAGTAAGGCTTGGAGGTGGATAAAAAATGAACTTTGAATTTGATATAAATAAAAGCTACGAAATTCCATTGATAACGCTTTGCAATCCGGATTTTAGCGTTATTACCGATATTACAAATGTTACGAATTTACACATAAAGCCAAGATTCAATGCGGTTTCGGAAGTAAACTTTGATGTATGTCAAAACAATTTTTATGATTTAATCTCAAAGAATAGACTTATAAAGATTCAAGGTTTCGGGTACTTTGTGATTGTTTCGGTAGCTGAAACAAATGAAGTTACTTCGCCATATAAGTCAATTACCGCTTATTCTTATGAGTATACACTTAACTCAAAAGGTGCAAATATCAAAGATGGAACATACAAGTTTTATGACCCTGTAAACCCAAAAGATACGTTACTTCAAAAGTTTTTAGAAATTGCTCCTTCTTGGGAAATAGGTACAGTTAGCAGTGGCCTTTGGAATAGATACCGAACTTTCGAAATACCCACAAATAGTCTTTACTCATTCCTTATGGAAGATGTAGAAAAAGCGTATGAGTGCATTTTTGATTTTGATACAGAAAACAAACTCATAAACGCTTATACTTCGGAAGATATTGTTAAAGACACTAACATAAGTCTTTCTTTCCATAACCTCATTAAAAACGTGAAGATTGAAGAAACAACAAAAGACATAATCACTTGCCTTAGCGTGCATGGCTCCGGCGATTTTACTATTAGTGAGGTGAATCCTTTAGGAACATCAAATATTTATGACTTTTCTTACTACCTAAACGAAAATTGGATGCAAAAATCTTTGATAGATGCTATCAAAAAGTGGGATAAAAAAGTTAAAGATTCTGAAAAAACATACTCCGAAAATTTTTCAAAACTTAGGGATTTAAACGCAGAACTTTTAAAGCTTCAAGGTGAACTTGCAACTTTGCAGAATAACCTAAAAACACAGGAACAAGTAAGAAGCGCCCAGATGCCAAACATTTCAAAATCAGTAGTAAATAAAATCAATGGTTTGAATAAAAAACTTTCCGCAAAACAAAAAGAGATTGATTCAAAAAATAAGGAAATATCGAAAGTTCAAAAGACTTTGCAAGATATAAACACTAGTCTTAAGTTTGCTAATAACTTTACGAAAAAGCAGCTTTTAGAGCTTGACAGTTTTATTTTCGAAGCAAGCTATACCAATTCAAATTTTGTTGTAACCGATAAAATGACAACGACCGAAATTCAAGACATGAGCAAGCAACTTTTGGAGCGTGGCAAAAAAGAAATGAAAAAACTTTCGCAGCCCTCTTTTACGTTTAGTATGGAGCTTGCGAATTTTTTATTTGCCGAAAAGTTTAAGCCTTTCATAGATGAACTGAAGCTTGGAAGTTTAATTCATGCCGAAGTTAAGGAAGATGTCTGGGTTTCGCCAATACTTTTAGAAATTGATATTGACTATGATAATCCAGAAAACTTTACTATGACTTTTGGCAACAAGTTTCGTTTAGAAACGAGCGAATGGACTTTTAATGAGCTTTTTAATCAAAGTAAGACAACAAATTCGGTTTCAAGAAATTACAGTAGTCTAATTGCACCAATCAAAAACGGCGGTCTTAACGATCAAGTTACAGCTTACATGCAAAATTCTCTAAATGCTGCAAATCAAGAGATAATAAGCTCAGAAAATCAAGATATCTCGGTTGGTAGTTATGGTATTAAAGGCAGAAAAAAGCTTGATGATGGCAATTTTGATAATCATCAATTAATGATAACTAATAACCTGATTTGTATGACCGATGATAATTGGCAGACAAGCAAACTTGCACTGGGCAGCATAAATGACAATTATGGTGTGATTGCAGATACGATTGTCGGTAAACTTATTGCCGGAAATGAGCTGACAATTACAAATAAAAACAACAGTTTCAAGCTTGACGGAAGCGGAGCAACACTTAAAAATGCAAGTTTAATTATCGAAAGTGGAAACTCTAAGATAATTCAGAATGCAAAAGATGGATTTAAAATCCAGAAAAAAGAGAATAACAGCTGGAAAAACAAGTTTTACGCAGATTCAAGCGGAGATTTACACCTGACAGGTAAAATCAATATTGCCAAGAATAGCCATGTCGGAGGTCTTGAAATTACCGATAATTCTATAAAAAGTTCTAATGGAAATATTGTTTTAGAAAGTAATGGTAATGCTAAAATCGGAGCTTTAAAGATTGATGGGAACAATGCACGCTTTGACGGAACGATACGAGCTGACAGAATTGAAGGGCAAATTGTTAATAATCAGATTAGCCATAATACTGTTACAGGTTCGAAGCTAAACTACGGAACAATAACGAGACGTGAAATAGGTAATAGGGCAGTCGGAAATACTGAAATTATCAGAACCGGGAGTGCAGGGCTTGACAGTATTTACGTAACGCATGCATATATTGACGATTTGTATGTGAAAAAGACAGGAACTTTTGCCGGAGAGTGCAGATGGACAGATGGAGGTAAAGTTTCAACAATTAGGCAATCCGGCGGAAGATTAGTTTTAGAAGCGAATGATTTAATGGAAATTAAATGTCCACAAAATAGCGGAGTTGCAATAAAAGGGAAAACGGCAATAGTTGGAGCTACAGTGATTTTTGGGGATTTCATTGTTGCTGACGGCTATAATAAACACTGTATGCAGTCAACTAAGCATTATGGTAAACGGCTTATAAATGCTTATGAAACTGCCGAGTGTTATTATGGAGATATAGGGGAAAGTGAAATAAAAAATGGTCTTTGTCAGATTGACATAGACCCTATTTTTGCGGAATGTGTAAATCTAGAAACTGGTTATCAAGTTTTCCTTAGTCCTTACGGAAAAGGAGAACTTTTTGTTTTGGAACGTTTTGAAAACTGCTTTATAGTTTGCGGGGATAACATGAAATTTGGTTGGGAGTTAAAAGCTAAACGCATAGGCTTTGAAAATAAAAGGCTTGAAAAATATAAAGAATAAAAATACCACTCATCAAAATAATTGATAAGTGGTTAAATTTGATATTTACTAAAAAAGATCACTATGTGTACCTGTGCGTACTAAAGACAAAATAAGTTTATCATCTATAAATTGATAAATTAAAAGCCAATCGGGCTTTATATGGCATTCGTAATAATCCGAATAACTTCCGGATAATCTATGCGCATTGTTTTTAATAGGCAATGATTCGCCGTTTGCCAATTTTTTGACTACATTTTTAAGAAGCGTAACATCGAAACCGCGCATTTTCATTTTTTTAAGTTCTTTTTTAAATTTGGAAGTTGGAATCACCTCATATTTCAAGCTAACAACTCCTCAAACATTTTATCTACATCTTTATATGATTTACTGAAATTACCGCTTTTTTTCATTTCTTCGACTTCTTGAATTGCCTCTATAGTTTCAGCATTTGGAATATGAGTTTTAAGTTCAAAAGGTATTCGTTGCTCTCTGACCGATTGTTTTAAAAACATATTTATGGCAGTAGTCATATTTAAACCAAACTCAGCGAAAAGCCGTTCAGCTTGTATTTTTGTTGTCTCATCCATGCGGATATTCATGTTTACACTTTTTGCAGTTCGCATTATAAAAACCCCTTTCATAATTAATATATTCATATTATATCATATTGTGCACGCATTGTAAATATATTTTGCAAATTAAAAAAGAGGCATTAAAGCCTCAATATTGTTAATTAGTTAATGCATTGTTTTTAGCTCATCTATTGTTTTTACTACGATTTTTCCGTTTTTTAGTTCTTCTATGGACTTTGCAAGAGCCTTTTGATTAGACTATGAATAAAATAAATCCGAATTGCTTTTAGAATCTTCATCGATATTAATCTTTATTGTTGACATTTTTAAGAATATCCTTTCGTTGCAATTATTTTTTGCTAAAAAAGATCACTGTGTGTACCTGTACGATAGAGTGAAAGAAGTGAAATTTCTTTATCCACTTTATAGATAAGTACCCAGTCGTTACCGATATGGCAATCCATATATCCTTTAAATTCACCAATTAAAGGGTGATTTAAATACTTTTCAGGCAAAGGTTTTTCGTTTGCAAGCATAACTATAACTTCTTTTAAAGCATTCATATTAAAGTTTCTCTTTTTCAGGGTTTTCAGATCTTTTTTAAACTTATTATGATATTTAATTTTCAGCATAACTTTATTATATTTCCAAATCCTCAAATAATTCTTCGGAACTGCTAAATTTTTTGCTCATTCCGATGCCTTTTTCGGATTCTCTGAGAACTTTTTTGGTTTCTTCGTTTGGAATATCAAGTTTAAGTTTAAAAGGAATGCCATGTTCCCGAATAGACTGCCTTAAAAAAATATTTACAGCAGTTGTTAAGTCCATACCAAGTTCAGCAAAAATCATTTTTGCATTATCTTTTACTTCTCTATCCACACGGATATTCATTGTTGTAGCACTCATAATTAATTCCTCCCTTTTTAGTATATGATTATTATAACATGTTGTGATTACAATGTAAATACATAAAACGAATTTTTGTAAATTAAAAAAAGAAGGTGAATAAACATTGGATTCATACGTTACAAGACTACAAGACATAGAACTAATTGCCGGAGATAGCAAAATAGTTTTAGAGTTTCAAGTTTTCTATGAGGACGGCGAACCGCTCGACTTACAAGATGATAGTGCAAAATGGTATCTTTCACCTATCGGTATGAAACATAGCCCAATTCTTGTAAGGATTGCACTATTCTTCGGGACGGCGATGCTGAAACAGGATATCTATATTACAGATTTACAGTTAGCTTAGACCAAGCTGACACAGAAAACTTATATGGAAAATATGTTCATCAGCCTGTTTTGACCACCCGAAAAGGTCAAAAATTCAGACGTGCTGAAGGATATATAACTTTTAAATCTCAAATTAAAGAAAATTAGAAAGGATTGATTTTTTATGATAACAAAATATCAAGCAGATCTTGAAAATAACCATGTTAGAGGAATTACCAATTATACTCCGCCAACTTACACTTACATCGGTTTATCAACTGTGGCGATTGATGATTCGGGAATGCTGCCCGAAAACGCTGAACCCGATGCTTCAACCGGATATGCAAGGATAAAAGTTCGCAATAATTCTGAAACTTGGAATGACTCTGCAAATGGTGTGATTTCAAACAAAATACGTCTTGAGTTTCCAAATGAATTCACTTCAAATGCGGGAATTGCAAGATATATTTTTGAGCTTGATGAGTCAGGGAAAGTAATGTACTACTCGCAGCTTACTCAAGAAATAACTTTATATCAAGGAATGAACATATTTTTTGCAGCTGGTGATATTACTTTTGAACGTACAAATCAAACCTCGGTTTCAAGTTAAAAAAAGAAGTGAAAACAGATGAATAAGATACTTAAAATCTATATAAAAAATGACCCTGTTTTTAAATATGTGGTTGAAGATTATCCTTTTTACGAGGGGATATTTTTTCATGTAACAGACTATTCGGAAATGCACGTTTTGCATACTCATTATACCTTTAGAAATCGCATTAATATGGGAAATCAGGTAATCAATATATCTGAAAATCTAAGATCAAGTTTACATCTTAAACCTAGAATGTTGGAAATGCCAACAGTTTTAAATGTAGTTATAAAGTCAAATCTTAAATCAAAAATCACACTTAAAGATTATCAAAAATCAAGATTCAAATTGCGATTAGGAGTGTGTGTTCAGATGAGAGATAAAACATGCTTTAAAAGCAGTGCCACAGCCCACTTAATCAGAATGACAAAATTAAAAACTCACGATCCATTTATCCTTAGAAACCGAGATGCTATGCGGCTTAGTGATATGGACGGAGAAATAATTATTTAAAGGAGTGATTATACATGTCAAGCAAAACAAGTTTCGGGGATTTAACCCTCTACGCTTCATCAGGAGCTGATGCAGAAGAAACATTTTTGAAATTTCGAACAGATATTGCCGGAACAAGTTCCGACAGTAACTTTAGTAAAATAGCAAATATTCTATCTTCGCACGATTTTTATATCCAAAATGACAGAAGAATCTTTGATGTTTCTTTGCAAAGAGTTTCTGAAAACTACTATGAATCAATATCTTCCGAAATAACGAAATATTTTCCGTATATGCTAATTATTTTTGATGTATCTAATTCCAATACCGACAGCGTTTCTGTAAATATAAATTCTTTAGGAAATCTTCCGATTAAGAAGTTTGACATTTCGGGAAATATTGTGAATTTAGAAAGCGGAGATTTAACCACAAACGCTAAGTATTTAGCCGAATATGTAGGTGAATATTTTATTTTGTTAAGTCGTTTTACAGCAAAGGAAATTCTTGAAAAATTGAAAACTGTTGACGGCACATCAAGCGGTTTAGATGCTGACTTTTTGGACGGAAAACATGGTAGCGAATACGCTTCATCTTCGCAAGGAGAAAAAGCTGATAGTTCTGTTCAAGGTGTAAAAGGGAACGGAACACTTATTGAGAAAGATGAAAATAATGTTGTAAACGTAACGCCTTCAAATATTGGTGCTGCAGCTTCCTCGCACAGTCATGATAATGCGAGTACTTCAAATTCTGGATTTATGAGTACCTCTGACAAATCTAAACTTGACGGAATTGCATCGGGAGCAACAAAAAACGTTATAACTTATGGAACTGGGAATCCCTCAGGAGGTTCAAATGGAGATGTATATTTTAAGCACAGTTAGGAGGTGATTATGTGTGTCGATAACCATAAAAATGGGTGATAATCCACAGCCAACTTGTACTATATCTCTTTCGAGTTCGTCTTTTGATAATGGCACAGCAACCGCTACATTTAGCTATACTTTATCTGCAATGTCAGGATATAACTACTGGGGGTACGGAGTTACTTTAGAATATGGTGGCAGTTCATCGCTCGGTAGTAGTGTTAATTTAATTGGTACGTCAACAAGTCAATGGTCTGAAAAATCAGGCTCGGTAACTATAACCAAGACAAATGTTTCTACCTCTCCGCAATACTTTTATTTTAGGTTAAATGCAGCCTCAGCAACATCAGGCACTCCGGGAGCTACAAGCTCTTACGAAGTGTCTTTTAATATTGACAGAAAAACCGAGTTTGGGGGTGCGGATAATTTTACGCTTGAGGGTACTACAAAAGCCACTTTTACACCTTACAAATCCTCATATACTCACAACCTGTATATTGATTTACTCACAGACGGAAATACATGGATAACTCGTACAGGATATACAAGTGGCTCCACAATCACAATTTCCGATAGTGAAATTCTAAACGCATATAGTCAGCTTTCAAGTTATAGACCAGGGCAAACTGTTTCAGTCAAATATTATCTTGCGACTTTTTCGGGCAGTACAAGTCTTGGAGGAGTTTCGCTTTGGAAAACAATGACTATCGGTGGAACGGCAAAGGTAAATGTTAGCGGAAGCTGGAAAAATGCAATTCCTTATGTAAAAAGTAGTGGTAGCTGGAAACCATCTATTGCCTACATTAAGGCAAGTTCATCTTGGAAACGAGGAAAAATTTAAATTATGAAAGGGAGGTGAAGGTTATGGGAATGGTAACACTGGGAGGCTTTTTCGGAGAAGTACAGAAAGATGTAGATTTAATTCCGATATTTCTTGAAAGAGAACTTTCGAAAAATCTTGATTCTTTTTTAAAAACAGCAAGTTTGGTAATTAAGAAAATAGCAATTCGGAATTTTTGATACCCGAAGCAACGTTCGAACTAGCTTACAGAATAGTTGATATTAATAATCTTTCTTTTTCTGAGAATACAGAAGTAACAATAGTTTACGCTTACTAAAATTTTTTGAAAGGTGGTGGTTAATTTGAGTGCGGATAATAATGTATTTGGTGGATATGGTTCAGGCGGTTCTGGTAGCCCTTATTGGGGTAATATTACTGGGAATATTGACAATCAAACCGATCTTATCGAAAGGCTTAGACGGACATATGAAGTGGTTTTAAATCCAAACGATTGGGAGCTACAGGGTAATGATAATACTTATGTTCAAACAAGGAATGTTCCGGGTATAAAAGCGGAAGATAATGTTACCGCTTATATTAATTTTAGCGATGAAGAAGAAACTTCTAAAAAAGAGTCTTTATGTTGGAATAATCTTGATAAAATATCTGTTTTTGACGGACACATAAAGGCATATATAAAGGATAGCGCCCCTGAAATACCACTAAATACATTTCTTGTGTTTTAAGATAGATAAAAATTAATTTTTAGGAGGATTTTTTAATGAGTAATGCGTTTATAGTAAGAACAGGAAACGTAACAAAAAATTACGTTGATACAAATTTAAATACTAAGGTTGATAAAGAGGCAGGCAAAGGCTTATCAACAAATGATTATGATAACACAGCAAAAGCAGCGGTTGATGCTTTGGGTACGGCTTCGACTTGCAACACAGGGACAAGTCAAGGTAATGTACCTATTTTAAATTCAAGTGGGAAGCTCGATACCACGATTCTTCCTTCGCTTGCTATCACAGACACGTTTACGACAGCCAATGAATCTGCTATGTTGGCACTAAGTGCTGAAAAAGGTGACGTGTGTGTACGCACAGACGAAAGCAAAACTTACATACTTCAAAGCGAGCCAGCAAGTACTCTTGCAAATTGGATAGAACTTGCAACACCAACAGATTTAGTGCAGTCAGTTAATAGCAAAACCGGAACAGTAATTTTAAATTACGAAGATGTCGGAGCAGTTGAGGCTAATTCGGCGATTACAGGTGCTACAAAATGTAAAATCACTTATGATTCTAAGGGATTAGTAACCTCTGGAGCAGACTTATCCGCTTCGGATATTCCCGACATTAGTACAACTTACGAAACAAAATCAAATAAATCCGATAGTTATTCTGCTAGTTCTTCTACAACTTACGCTTCAACAAAAGCATTGGTAGACGGCTTAACAACAAAAGCGGAAGTAGCAAACTATACCGCAATAATCACAACAACTTGGACAGAAGGATCAAATTCAGTTTACTTTCAAACTATATCAGTTCAAGGAATTTTAAGTACAGATACACCTATAATTGATGTTGCCTTAGATATCGACCCAGTGGCCGCACAGTCACAACTGGATGCTTGGAGCTATATATCACGAATTTCAACAAGTAATGATTCAATAACAGTTTACGCAGTCGGAGCAGTGCCAACTACCGCTATTCCTATTCAAATTCTTTGTGTGAGGTAATTTTATGGGAAATGCTTTTATTTCAAGGCCGTCTAATAGAGGCAATATCAATGTTTTACAAACTACAGGGACTTCGCAATCTGACGTAATGCCGCAAAACGCTTGTACAAGTTCCTTTTCGCTTTTAGGGCATTCACATTCGGCAAACGATATTGTTTCGGATATTCTTTCGGTAGCAAGAGGCGGCACTGGCTGTTCATCACTTACGAGCGGGAACATTTTGCTTGGTAATGGCACAAGTGCTATTACGTCTACTTCTGTTTTAGCGCAGTCCAAAGGAGGAACAGGGACAAGCAGTTTTTATGAAAAAGGCACATGGACTCCGGTAATTGGTTCAACAGGTTCAACTGCACCGAGCGTTTCATATGGTTATAGATACGGATCATACTACAGAGTTGGGAATCTTGTTTTTGTCGGTTGCCACATTAATATGAATATAAGCAGTGTGGGAAGTAATTATGCCTGTATTAAGGGCTTGCCGTATAAATGCGGGGGAGATACGGATAAGTATGGTCTTTCGTTAGTTGAAGAATACTATGCAGTAGAAAATGGAGACGGTGACCCCAGAGGCTTGGTAATCCAGGGTACTACTCAAATACATATAAAGGGTCATTCGGGTGCAGGAGCAATAAATTGGAAAAAAGGCAGCGGTCAATATATTGGTTATTGCGGCTGCTATATTAAAACTTAAAAGGAGGTCTTTGTTTGGAAGAATTAATTTTATTAGATGAATTAAATGAGTTTGGCGTAAGCGTAGTAACTAAGAAATATATAATAAGTGAGGGGGTTAGATATTTTGTTGGAGATCCGCACAGAAAGGCATATGCTAATAGCGAAAGCGGAAGAATAGATATTTCAAACGATTTGTCAGAGCCTTATTTGTCAGCAGTTATGAACATTTGGGGTGGTACTCCACTTGTACCGGAACCTGAAATAGATAATCATGAAAACGAGTCCTAAAAGGGCTTTTTTATTTTGCCTAAGAAAGGGCAATAAATTAAACTTTAAAACAAATATTTAGGAGGAAAAAATTATGGAATTTAAAGGAATAGACGTCAGCAAATGGCAAGGAAACATTAACTGGAACGAGGTAAAAAAAGATGGTACAGAATTTGCGATAATTCGTGAAGGCTGGGGTAAAAAATCGCCTACTCAAATTGATAAAAAATTCAAAGAAAATTACGAAGGTGCGAAAGCTGTGGGGCTTCCTGTAAGCTGTTACCACTACTCTTATGCCGATTCAACAGATGATGCAAAACGTGAAGCTGAATTTTGCTTGGAAAATATTAGAGGAATGCAATTCGAGTACCCGATTGTGATTGATATTGAAGATAGAACAATGTTATCACTTAGCAATCGCCAAAGAACAGATATTGTGAAAACATTTTGTGGCGAAATTGAAAAAGCCGGCTATTATGCTATGTTTTATTGCAATCTTAACTGGCTTAATGACTATCTTTACAAAGAAGAATTATTGCCAAAATATGACCTTTGGCTTGCACAGTGGGGCGTCGCAGCTCCTGCGGTTTCGTGCGGAATATGGCAAAAATCTGATAAGGGATACATAAACGGAATAAACGGGAATGTTGATATTGATATAGCTTACAAGAATTATCCTGAGATTATAAAGCAAAAAGGACTGAACGGATTTAGTAAGTCTAGTACTCCATCAACCCCAAATTATTTTAATTATACAGTTAAAAAAGGCGACAGTTTATGGGCGATTGCTCAGCGTTATTTAGGAAATGGCTCAAAATATACCGAAATTAAAGCTTTAAATGGTCTAAGCTCAAATACAATTTATCCGAATCAGACACTTAAAATACCGAAATAAAGGAGGAGGTTTATATGAATAAAGATATTTCTAAATTAATTACTATTTGCATGCTTGTTGAAAGCATGGTAACTTACATAAACAGCTTTTTCGTTGTGGGCGAGCCACATTATCAAATGGTACTCAGTTTAATGTTTGGGATATTTATAGCTGTAGCTTATAAGATAGACTTACTAAAACTTGTAAACATTGAAAGTGAAATACCTTACGTAGGTTCTATTCTTACAGGAATTATTTTTTCCAGAGGTAGTAATTACCTTTATGATTTAATGAGCAAGATTATTCAAATAAATTAGCGAAAAAACTAAGAGACAGAATTTAACTGTATTGAGGGTTATAAAGTAGAATGAGTGGATGATTGGTAAATCTGATTTTTTAATTGCTTATGTGGAGCACAATTGGAGTGGGGCTTATAGGACTTTAAATTATGCCACAAAGAAAAAACATATAGAGATTATTAAATTATAATTTTGAATTTTTACGTTTCAATAATATCATAAGATAATTTTATAATTCTAAGCTATTTTCTTTGTTTAACAGTATTTTCAATTCATTTTTACTGCCAATAACGTTTTCATTGTAATATTTAGCAAACATATAGATTTGTTTATTTATACTTTCAATAGCATTTTCATCAGCTGGATTAATATAATAAAATTCGCTATTTATATAATACCTTCGGGAGTAATTTTCTTACAATAAAGCCAACCATTCTTTTTTATTTGTGCCACTTTTACTTTTCAAAATCGGGATGCAAAATCAGTCTTTTTTTATTTGATATTTTATTTCAAATGTTTCTAAATAAAATTACAAAATACGATAAAAACTTACTAAAAACCCTAGCCATACTGCGACACGAGTTATTACCATATTAATTTAAAATTTAACTATATAGTCTAAAGTTCATCAAAAAATCATTTTAGTTACCAGATTACATTAAGAAAATAATCAGAGAAGTGCACTTTTTGTGTTTTACTCTGGTTTTTTGACTATATAGGGGAAATGCCTATGAAAGGGCGGCTTTTCTACTTTATACGATATCCTTAAAGATTCCGAATTATTTAAAAAAATAAAATGATTCGGAGGAAAGGATTATGGGAAACCATCGCAAAAATAAAAACATAAAAAATGAATTGGATTATTTTTATGCTGTAGTAAAAAATATGGATCTAAACGATCGTATTAAGCAATCGAAAATAAATAAACACGAAATTCCACTTGAAGAAAATATTTATGATCACTTTTTAGATTTAAATAATATGGACAAGCAGTTATCTAAAACAAATTTACTTAACTGGATAGAGTTTATTGAAAATCAGAGATTGTATAGAGCAATAAAGAGTTTGGAGATTGAAGATCAAATACTAATTAGTCACGTGATGAACGAATGTAAAACATGGCAAGAACTTGCAGAAACGTATGGTATTACACAAGCAAATGTTAAAAATCGATTTAACAAAATAATTAGAATTCTAAAAGTTTTGTTATTTAAAAAGTAAATTTTTTATTCGACAAGTTCTGCGATAAAATGCAACCCAAAAAACACTCTATATATATGAGGGACAAACATATATAGTCCTTTGAGTACTTTGATAATTAAATATTTTACTTCTTAATGACGTTTATTTATTTTGTAAATTTGCCACAACCTTAAGATTCGCAATTTTCTTTGTACTTACATAACTATATGAACCTAAAGCGAGCGATATTACAAATTAAAACATAATGATACTCCTACATAGCCACTTCTCGAGCGTGAAAAAACCGTCGCAAGATATGGGTGTAGTCCTTTAAGGTTTTAAGGAACGTGAAACTCGTGTGTCTACCGATTATATGCGGTAGCATTAAGAAGTTTATTTCAAAAACTAAACAAAGGATATGATAAATTGCAAAAAAGTATTTCAAAATTCAAAAAATATCCTGATGTACTGTCTGTAAAAGAATTAAGCGAATTACTAAGTATTAGTATTAAAACAGCATATAAATTGCTCCAAAATGATAAAATCAAACACGTTATGATAGGTGGTATTTACAGAGTACCGAAAATATGTGTTTTAAAATATTTGGGAATTAAATAAGACTCCGGCTGCAAATTTATTGTCTTAGTGCTTGCTTCGATGGTATAATAGTTACTGCCGACAATAATTTTGATAGCTGCTATCTATATCAAGGAGGAATTAAATTATTTATGGTAGTAGAAAATATATGTAAAGTAGCCGGACATTTAAGAATTAAAAATGGTTACTGGCAAATGATACTAAGTTATAAAGACAAAATTATAGGCAAAAGGGTATTAAAATCTAAAAGCACGGGGTTGAAAGAGAAAGGCAATAAAAAGCGTGCCGAATCTATGCTTTCGGAAGCAAAGAATCAGTTGGAAAAAGAACTTGAGGAACTTCAAAAAGATAATTTGAGAAAACAAGAAGATAAGAAAAATCCAAATTTTACAGATTTTCTGAAATATTGGCTCAGCATAATTAAAAGCAGTATAGAGATAACTACTTATGCAGGGTATAACGGAAATATTAATAAAGTAATTATTCCGTATTTTGAGAAAAATCATCCTAATTTAAAGCTTAGCTCACTTACTCCAAAACATATTCAAGACTTCTATGCATATAAAATGAATGATGACAAGGTAAGTTCAAATACTGTAATACATTATCATGCCAATATACGAAAAGCTTTGCAGTATACTTATAAAAACAGCCTTATAAACTCTAATCCTGCTGATAAAGTGGAACGACCAAAAAAAGTAAAATTTACAGGTACAATGTACAATTCTAATGAGCTTAATAAACTCTTTGAACTCGTCAAAGGAGAAAGAATTGAACTTGCTGTTGTACTCGGTGCATTTTACGGTTTGAGAAGAAGTGAAATAGTTGGTCTCAAATGGCAAGCAATTAATTTTGAAAAGAATACTATTACTATTTCTCATACCGTTTCACAGTGCGTAGTAGACGGCAAATTTGAAATTGTAAGCAAAGATAGAGCAAAGACAAAATCAAGCCATAGAACATTACCACTTGTACCACATTTTAAAAAAGTACTTTTAGATTTAAAAAAGAAACAAGAATTTTACAGAGAAGTTTGTGGTAATTGCTACTCTCAAAAATATTTAGATTATGTCTATGTAAACGAACTCGGCAATCTCATAAAACCCGATTACATAACAAGCAGATTCAAACATATCGTAACATCTAACAAACTCAAACCGCTTAGATTTCACGACCTTAGGCATAGCTGTGCGAGTTTACTTTATGAAAATGGTGTAAGTTTGAAAAACATCCAAGAGTGGTTAGGGCATAGTCAATTATCAACCACATCTGATATTTATACTCACTTGGATTATAAATCTAAAATATCTTCAGCAAATGCAATTATGGGTTTGCTTTCTTAAAATTCTAAAATTTTAGGTATATGAAAAAAGCCTCTCGTATACCAAATTTTTTTGATATACAAAAAGCTCATTTTTCAGTACCTTCATGGTACCGATGGCCGGACTTGAACCGGCACGATGTTGCCATCGAGAGATTTTAAGTCTCTTGCGTCTACCTATTCCGCCACATCGGCATATTAACTCCCGAAATTTTTCACTCAAGAAATTGGAGGGATATTCAGGAGGGATATGTCAGATTATTAAATTTTCAAGTTGATAAAAATCAAGTAATAAAGCCATTTGTGAGTACCTGATGTGCTTTTGTAACAAAGGATTTTAAGTCCCTTGCGTCTACCTATTCCGCCACACCGGCAAACAGTATAGCTTACAATATTAATTTTAAGCTGTGCAAGGGAAAAAGTCAAGATAAATTTTAAAAATAATTTTTTAATGTAAAGATGTTTATAACTGTAAGATTTTTAATTTTTTCAATAAAAAGCCCCCAAAAACGGGGGCGGGAGAGTTATAAATTATTTATTGTGTGGAGCCTGTCAAGCTCTGTCAAGTAATTTGCCGTGTAATTTAAATTTAAAACTTTGTTTAAATTATCAAGCGCTTTTTCGTAGTTTTTTTCTGTGTTTTGAATGCTGTAATAAGAGCAACTATCCAAAAAATTAGTAAAGATATGCTCTGTTTTGGTTTTATTTTCATTTTCTAAAGTATCATTAAATAAAGTTTGAAGCTCATAGCGTGCGTTGGATTTTGTATTATTTATATTTTCAAACAAAGTTTTTAACCGCTCTTTTTGCGAGTTTGTAAATTTCTCCCACATAGGGTTAGTTTCGTCTGTGGTTTCGCTAAATCCCGAGGTCAGGCCATTATATTTATTTATTATAAATGTGAGGGTATCTGCTCCTATTTTTGAAAAAGATGTGCCTGTATTGTTAGAAAGATTGATTTTTGCGTATTTATCGATTCCGACTTTTAGATTTGTAATTGACGAATCTGTTCTTTTTATATTTTTAATAACCCACTTGTCTTTATTTTTAATAATCGGTTCAGTGTTCCCGGGTAAGGCTTTTACGTTATTGCCTTCGGAATTTTTATCTACTTTTGTAAGGTATATATTCAAGAAAAGATATTTTTTTGTTGAAAGAACAGTTGGTATGCTTATGGTTGTTTCAACTCCCAGCTTTTCTAAAATATTAGAAAAATCTTTTTCAACTACGCCCAAAGCTTCTCCGCAAGAATCGGAAAGATAATTATTTTTGTTTTTGGATAGTTTTTCAATCAGTTCTTTAAATTTGTTTTTTATGCTGTTTTCGCCCAATAATTTATCACCGCGCATAGGGATTCGGAGTTTTACGGTTATATCTTCTGAATTGTCAAATTTAGCTTCACTTTCGCTTTCAGTGTAGTCAATATTAAATGAAGTTGTCCCCACGATGGGAATATCAAAATATGCTTGCCCGGATACGGAGTTTACGTCTGAAGTATGGGTTGTTTTAAAGTTTGGATTTCTTTTAAATAAATTTTTGGAAAACGTTTGCATTTTAGAAAGATTTTCGATTTCGCCGTACAGTACATTAAATAGTTTTAAAGTAGCTTCACTTTTACAGTAATCACGTAGTTTAGCAGCGGTAGCAATTGCAGTTTTTAAAATTTCTAGTCTTCCTCTTTTTAAGTTTGCAATTTTTCCAAGCCAGCCTAGTTCTATTTTTTCTTTTAAGTTTCGTGCGTATAGTTTGTCTTGTTTATGCAAAGAATCATCTGACAAAATATACAGGGAAGAATTATATTGTTTAAGATCTCCAATCATATTGGAAACAAGTATCGAAAGTGCTTTTTCGTTTGTTTCTTTGTTGTTTGTTTCGTTTTCAAAGTAGCTTTTTAGAATTTCTTCGGTTTCTGTGTATTTTTTTGTTTTTTCTTGTTTTAAAAATTTAGATATTTCGGCCGAACTTTCAGCATATTTAGAAGGGCTACAATCTTTTTTTATTAGTTTTATGTACGAATGTTTTATGGAAGTGTTAATTGTTTGAGATTCAATTTTTACTTCCATTCCAATTGAAGCCAGGCATGAAGCTTCGACATTTAATGTGCATGCGGATGATGTGGAGGACTGGGAATCCGCATAAGCAGAAGAAGTTATATCGGGTAGTTTGAGATTAACGTTTTGTGGTACTATATTAGAAATTTTAAGGTAGCTGCTTATTGAGTTTTGCATATTGGAAAGCAGCTGCTTTTCGGCTTTTTTCATATCGTCTCTGGATTTGGCTATTTTTTTAATATCAGGTTCACGCAGTTCAACAGAGCTGATTTTGCCGTCTTTTGCGTAAGAATCCAGAAACTGCTCCAATGAATAGAAAATCAAAGTTCTGGTTGTGCCAAGGTTATATCCTACGGATGCAGAAAGGTATTTTGAAAATCCTGTCCCAACGGAAATTTTAATATTCCCTGAGTTGTCTATTTTATAAAAAGCTTTTTCGCCTGAACCTTCATTATTTGAAACGTTTACTGAAACTCCAATGTTAACTCCACCGGTCGTAGTACCCGTGTTAACACCTCCAGATTGTGAGGTGCTTTGTGAACCCATTGTACTTTCCACTTTTTCTCGGTTGTCTTTTAGTACATCGCTTGCCACTTTTCGGGATATTAAAACCTGATATGCATCTTTAACTGATGATATAAATTTATAAAATAAATTGTTTTTTGGGATTGAGCTTTCTATTTCTATTAATTTTTTTATGCTTGTAAGTCTTTTTAGTAAGTTAAATCGTTTTGTGTCCTGCGAGTCGTTTGACGACTTAATGTAGTTTATGGTGCTTTCGATACATTCTTTTAAAAGCGGGTTTTTAACTATACTTTCGTTTAGTGATGACTTATCGTCGATAAATATTGAAGTTTTGTTGCTTAAAATAAATTCAAGACCTTCTTTTAACGCTATATCAAGATTTTCTTTTTCAAATAAATCTAAGGTTAGGTTATCATTTTTTTCAAGGTAAAACCCTTTTTCCTTTAAAATCTCGTATGAATCATTTTTAATAGGCGCGGTTTTGCCGGATTCGGGAAGATTTTTTGTGTCACCGGTGTCTTTGGATGGGGCAGCTTTTGCGGAGGAAATCAGCAAACACATAATGCTGCTGCATAAGAGATATTTAAAGTATTTTTGCTTGCGCATAATGAACCACTCCTATATCATTATAAATTTGATAAATATAAAATTTATCTTGCAAGTATTATACTCAAAAAAATATTTAAATTCAACATATAAAATCAATATATTTATTCTAAATAGATAAAATGTATATTTCATAGTTTTTTAAAGGCCGGTGGAAAACTGATTTAACATATGCTGGATAATATTGTAAAATAATGTAAAACTAGTTGGAATTAAACATAACAAATATAGCGAGAAAACGGAATAATTTTTGGTTATATATTGAAAATATTAAACTTTGAAAATTTATTTTTAATTTAGATATTGATTTTTAATTAAACAGTAATTACAATAATAAATAAATGTGATTTTAAATCACCATTTTAAATTTACTTATGTTTTAATGGGAAGGATCTTTTAGTATGTTTAATAATTTATATGAAGAAAGCAGTAAAATTAAAATAATTGTGGTAGACGATGATTTTAATTTTTCAGATAGATTGTGCGGATATTTATCCATGAACGAAAAATTTGAAATTTGCGCATGCTTTAAAAGCGGAATCGACGTGGAAAAAGAGATTAATTTTTATAAGCCAGATATTGTTATTGCAGATGTTTCCGCAAAAGATAATAAAGATATATGCGTTTTTAAAATATTAAGTTCTATGGTGGAAAATAGGCCAAAAATTATAACAATGTCTTCTTTAAAAAGCGAGATTGATTTGGAGAAGCTGTTTAAAATAGGAATAAAATATCATATAAGAAAACCTGTAATATTTTCACTTCTTGAAGATGTAATTTATTCGGTATGCCACGAAAAACCGAGTAGCTACATTTCTAATGTAGGAAAAATAAAGAAATTCGTGCGGTCTCTTGGCGTTCCAACAAATATTTTAGGGTATACATACATTTGTGAATCGCTTAGCTACATGACTGAAAACACGCGTGTGATGTTTTTAAACGAAGTTTATAAACTTGTTGCCAAAAACAACATTACGTCCAGTGAGTCAGTGGAAGTTTCCATAAGAAATGCAATAAAAAAGATGATTAAAGTAAATAGCCCTGAATTTTTAAAAATATTTGGAAAAAACACCGAATCGCTTAGCAATTCGCAATTTTTAACTATTGTAAAAGAGCTTTTGTGCGAGAAATTTTTATAAGAATTGATTTATATATGTAGTAAGCTTCAAAAACAAAAACTGTTTTGAAGCTTTAATTTTTATCTGTTTTCTTTTTCTAAAATTAGAACCGGGTCTATAAATTTTTCATCTTTTAAAATCATAAAATGAAGATGTGGGCCGTCTAAAATCTCGCAAGGTACAATCCCGATTGTCCCCAAATCTTGCCCGGATTTTACTTTATCTCCTTTTTTTACCGCTGTGTTATTTTCAAGCCCCGAGTAATAACCGGTGAATTTGCCGTCATGTTCTATGATTATTGTTGTTCCGTATGAAGAATCGTTGTAAATATCTTTTACTGTACCGCTTGTTACAGCTTTTACAGTGTTTCCCGTTTCAGATTTAAAGTCCGTTCCTTCGTGAGTTCTCCAATCTGAAAGTGTTTTTGAATAAACCGGTTTTCCGCCGCTAAATTCTTTTAGCACATTGTTTTCCACCGGGTACTGAATCTCTAATTCCGAAAGCGATGGCGAAGATGCTTCTTGCACTTCTTCGGTTTCTTCTTTTGCCGGTGATTTTTCCGGAATTGGTTTTCTGTTGGTTGATTTTTCTTCTTCTTTTAAAAGCTCTTTTCCGGGTAATTCGTTAGAGCTTTTTGTGCTGACTTTTGCGGGAGTTTGAGAAGTTTGTGAAGTCCCTGTTTTTGAGTGATTTAGTGTCATTTTTTTAATACTTTTATAAGTGGAAAGTCCGGTTATTCCCAGCGTTACTAAAAAAATTGACAGCGCCACATAAACACTTTTTTTGTTTTTGGGATTTTTCGGCGCTTGGCCGGGGTCTGAATCAAGAACATTTTGATTTAAAAAATTCATTTTTAAATACACCTCCAAACTTAGTATTGTCCGATTGAATTATTTATATGCAAAATTTAAATTAATTTTTATTTATTAAGTGACATGATACATTTAAAATGATATAATGTTTTTATATTAAATGAGAAAGGATTTTTAAGTTATGGGTTTAAAAGAGGAGTTTGTTTCTATATACAGGGAAAACATAAAAAGAGAAGGTGCGGAGGAATTTTTGGAGTGGCTGCAAGGAACGGATTTTTTTGAAGCTCCCGCAAGCACTAAATTTCACTGTGCTTGTAAAGAAGGCCTTTTAATGCACAGCCTGAATGTTTACAAAGTACTTATGGAAAAACATTTTAATAAAGAAACCGATAATTTAGAAAGCGCAACGATATGTTCGCTCCTTCACGATGTTTGTAAATCACGTTTTTACAAAGTTTCTACCAGGAATGTCAAAAATGACGTAACGGGAGTTTGGGAGCAAGTTCCGTTTTACATGGTTGAAGATACATTTCCTTACGGTCATGGCGAAAAATCCGTATTTTTAATAGAAAGATTTATGCGTTTAAAAACAAGCGAGGCCATGGCAATAAGGTGGCATATGGGAGGATTTGACGATTCGGCACGTTCCGGGGGATTTTCCATAAGTTTGGCTTTTGATAAATATCCGCTGGCGGTTCAGCTGCATTTGTCAGATTTAGAAGCTACATATTTAAATGAAAAAGGAACATCAAGCGTAAGAAATTCATAAATTGCAGTATTAATAACTGCAAGGAAGTGAGGTTAAATGAAAATCTTAGTTTTAAATTCCGGCAGTTCATCACTTAAATATCAATTAATAGATATGGAAAGTGATGAAATGTTAGCCAGAGGGCGATGCGAAAAAATTGGCTGTAAGGAAAACTTGTTTTGGCAAATAACAAAAGATGGAAGAGAAACAGAAAAAACTGTTTTTGATATATCGGACCACAAAAAAGCTTTTGAATATATAGAAAAAATGCTTCTTAGCGAAGAATATGGAATTATAAAAAGCATAGAAGAAATTGACGCAGTGGGGCACAGGGTTGTGCATGGCGGAGAATATTTTAAAGGCCCTGCAGTTATAACCAAAGACGTTATAGATAAAATAAAAGAATTTATTCCCCTTGCGCCACTTCATAATCCTGCGCATGTGCTGGGAATTTTGGCATGTGTGGAGCTCCTTGGTAGCAGTATTCCACAAGTTGCCGTTTTTGATACATCGTTTTATCACGACTTGCCCGAAAAATCTTATGTGTTTCCCATTCCTTATGAATACTACGAAAAGTATCATATCAGAAAATACGGTTTTCATGGGACTTCTCATAAATATGTAAGCAAAAGAATGTGCAAGGTTTTTAATAAAGACTTTGAAAATTGCAAAATTATAAGTTGTCATTTGGGAAATGGATCTTCTATAACCGCAATAAATAACGGCGTGGCCGTGGAAACAAGCATGGGTCTTACACCTCTTGGCGGAATAATGATGGGTACAAGGTCCGGATCTCTGGACCCTTCTGTGATATTACAAATTTGTAAAAATGAGAATCTTAGCTTTGATGAAATAAACAGCATTTTAAATAAAAAATCGGGTGTGCTGGGTGTATCAGGTATTAGCAGCGACGACAGAGAGGTTTACGAAGCCGGAATATCCGGCAACAAGCGTGCAAAGCTTGCTCACGAAATGATGGTTTATCAGTTAACACAATACATAGGGGCGTACAATACTATACTAAAAGGAGCAGACGCTATTATATTTACGGGTGGAATTGGTGAAAACCAATGGATGCACCGCGAAAAAGTTTGCAAAAATTTAGAATTTATGGGCGTTAAAATTGATAAAGAGTTAAACCGAAAAACTGTGGACGAAAAAGAGGGAATTATCTCTAAAAAAGATTCTAAAATAGAAGTTTTTGTTGTGCCTACAAACGAAGAACTGGCAATAGCCGGAGAAACTTTAAACTTGCTGAAAAATATTAAAAAATAAACTATTTTGAGGTGACGTTAGTTTGAAAATTAAAAAAATAGCAATTTTAACCAGCGGCGGCGACGCACCGGGCATGAACGCCGTGATAAGAGCGATTACAAGATACTCTCTTGCGAAAAATGTCGAAGTAATTGGAATAATGCACGGGTTTACGGGGCTTAGAACCGGGGATTATTTTAGTATGAATTTAAGAACCGTTTCTGATATTATTCACAGAGGCGGTACTATTTTGTATAGTTCCAGAGACCTTATGTTTAAAACAGAAGAAGGAGTGGGGGAAGCTGCCGAATTTTGCAGAAAAGAAAAAATCGATGCAGTGATCTCAATTGGAGGTGATGGAACTTTAAAAGGTGCGCAATGTTTAGCAAAAGCGGGGATTAATTCCGTGTTTATTCCTGCAACGATAGACAACGACGTTGCTTGCAGTGAATATTCCATAGGGTACGATACTGCAATGAATACTGCAATGGAAATGGTTGATAAACTTAGAGACACAGCGCAGTCCCATGAAAAATGCAGTGTGGTGGAAGTAATGGGAAGAAATTGCGGCGATATAGCCGTTAGAACGGGCATTGCGGTTGGAGCCACGGCGATAATCGTTCCCGAGCATGAGTATAATTTAGATGAAGATATAATAAAAAGAATTAAATATACTCAAAAGATGGGTAAAAGGCATTTTATAGTTATAGTGGCAGAAGGTTGCGAAAAAACAAGCCAAATAGCCAAAAAAATAAGCGAAGAAACAGGTATTCAAGCCAGATGCACAATACTTGGTCATGTCCAAAGGGGGGGATCCCCAACTTTAAGAGACCGAGTTATAGCAAGTACTATGGGTTGCTATGCTATTAATGATGTGATTTTAAAAAGCAGAGTAAACCGCGCGGTGGCACTTTCTTGTAACAAGGTGGTAGATTATGATATTGGTGATGCGTTAAAATTCAAAAAATGCTTTGATGAAAAATTATATTCAAACGCTCTTGAAATTTCAATTTAAAAACTATAAGTTTATATAAGATTATGAAGTCAAAAAGTAGGGAGTAAGGATAAAAAATGAAGACTAAAAAAATTATTGGTTTGTTTTTTGGTATTTTAACTATTTTAGCTGTAAATAATTTTTGCTGCAATGCAAACGAATTTGATGATGCCGAGTTTTTGTATAGTAAAATAAATGAGTTTTTAGTGATTTATAAAGACGTTAATCCCGAAATGTTTGATGATGTATGCAAAGAATTTATGGGTGGTACGATTCATGAAACTAATTTACTCAGTAAGGAAGATTTTGAAAAAAAATCTAAAAGAAATATTATTTTATATCGTGGTGTAGGAGATAAAAAGTACGCTGATGAATTTAAGCAAGGGAAAGTGCACTTATCTTGTTGGGGTGCCCGAGGCAGCGGAATTTACACAACGACAAGTTTACGCTGTGCGAAATATTATGCAAACAAAGAAAATTTTGATGACACAATAATTGAGATGTTTATTTCAAAAAGTAGTGCTAAGATTCTTGATAATGACTATTTGGAAAAGTTAAAGAAAATTATTATAGAAAAGCATAGAACGGATTTTGGGGAGTTTGAAAATAATTATAGGAATGAATATGTTTTTGATAGTTCGTCTAGGTATAACAGCAAAATATTTGCTTTGGTATACCAAGAAGTAGCTGTTGAACTTAGTAGATTGGATTTATCTAACGAAGACTATTTAAAAGAAGAGGCAAGGATTTTTAAGGAAAAAATGCAGCAAGTTAAAGAAAGTGCAATTTATCAGAAAATATTTAGTGAAAAAAAGAGGTACTATAAGTCAAACAAAGCTTATGTTTGGTTTAATTCCGGGCTTCTTACAAAATTGCTGGGGTATGATGTTTTGTATACAAAAGATTTGCTAAGCGAATACTATGAGGTTGGTATTGAAGAAGAATACTTAATTATAAATACAAATATTTTAAATGTCTTGCGGGAATAAAGATTGAAATTTTAAAAAACAGAAGAATATAAAAAAAGAAAGGAATTTCATAATGAGAAAAAGAAAAAGTGTTTTATTTTTTGGTTTGTTGTTAATGATGAGTGTGTTAATGGGTTTAGGTGGCAAAACAAGCACAGTTTATGCTGTGAAAAGCATTAATAATACTTTGAAAAAAGAAAAAATTAAAAAGAAAATAGAAATTAATCAAAAATTGTTCAAAACACTTTGCGAGAACAATATGAAATTAAAAAAATGGAAAATATTAAACGAAGATAAACGTGATGATTTTTTAATAAGAAAAAATGACAGAAAATCACAAAAACTTCAAAAATTAATGAATGATTTCTTTTCTATAAGAGAAAAAAGTTTGGTAAGTTTTCAAAATGAAGTAGTTAAAAAATTGGCTAATGATTTAAACGAAAACGTTTCATATACTAAGTATATACTTGAATGTTTTGGATGGAAAAAAGATATAATTAGCTTTATTTTTGGAAAAGACAAATTTCAGAAGCTTAATGTAAAATTTGAAAAAATGGGTTGCTGCCCGGAATTAATAATTAAAATAAACAGAAAATTTAATTCTCAAGACGAAAAACATAAATTTATAAATAAGCTGAAAGAAAAGATAATGGATGAAAATTTAAATGTTTTTTTTAATCCTGGTGGTGTTGATGATGATGGTTGTAGATTGTGTATTGTTTTGGTGTAAAGATAAAAAAGGAGCATGCGCCGAAATATATCCAGTTATACAAAATTAATATTTTGTATAACTGGGGAAAGGAAAAATGGATTTATGGCAAATAACCGCAAAGTTATTAATATTGTGTACAATGCAGTGTTTATAATAATGTCGCTAATTTTGGCGCTATTGTTTGGAAAAATTTCTATTTTCCCTTTTTTAAAATTAGATTTTTCAGATTTACCTGTTTTTTTGGCCACGCTAATTTCAGGTGCATCGTCCGGCATAATTGTTCTTTTTGTGGTTTCTTTTTTAAGGTCTTTAATGTTCAGTTCTGCCGGTTGGATTGGATTTTTAATCAGGATTACAACAGTTATAGTTGTTATTGGATTAGACTTGTTTTGGCACAAAAAAATAAAAATGATTTACAAAATTTTAGGTATTTCCTTTTTTATAGTTTTATGTTTAATTTTTCGGCTTATACTTAATTATTATTTTTGGATTGATTTTTTTGGAATTTCACCAAATATAATAGACGGTATGCTATTTACTATAATACTCCCTTATAATTTATTAAGAATTTTAGCATCACTTATTGCGGCAATATTTTTAGAACAGCCTTTAAAAAAGCTAATAGGCTTACTAAATTAAAAATTAGTTATTTTTTAGTGTCCCCTCTTGCACCTTAAAAGTTAATATGATATAATTAAAATGTAAAAATAATGTTATATTAATTTGGAGGTTTATTTATGAAAAAATTACTAGCCGGAGCTTTATGTGCCTTAAGTTTAGCAATGCCGGTATGTGCTGTGAACGGAGATAATGCTGCAAATGATCAAAATGACGCATTAGATAACGCCGCAGCAGTTGCACATGATGAAGTAAGAAATGTACAAAGTGAACTGTATAGAGTATTAAGAAGAGCATTACTTTTTGGTGAATTGTTTGATCGTCCTGAAAATTGTATTAATATTATTTCCAATTTAATACATAATGGCGCAGAGCTTGATGATCGTATTTTAAGTGATAGAGATAGTGGTGTTTTGTCTAATATCGTGTTTAATAATCCTAATTTTAATCAATTCCCCGATGATGTTAGAAATCATATTTTAGGAAAAGCGTTATTGTTCTATGTTAAAAATCGATTTTGCTACTCTGGGCCGTATAACTATAATCAAGAATTGAAGTATAATTATAAGGCTATAAAAGCATTATGGAAATTAAATCCACCTATTGATTTTACAGATGATCAGGGGCACACAGCTTTGCAGATTGCTGAAAATCGTTATAATACTTGGCAAAATGGCGAAACTCCTGATGATATTGAGATGTTTTTTACAGATGGGCAGAGTGGATCCACAGATTTGCAGGGTAGGCAAATTCGCAACATTTCTGGTTATCCAATGATGATACTAGTTGATAATGATATTAACATTGAAAAAGTTCGTAACCAAAAGCGTCGAAAAGTACAACAACACGATGTAAAAGTATTCAGGCTTTTTACTATGTACGCTCGCCACGGCCAAAATAGCTGTACAATTTGTTAATTTAAAAAATGCAAGGATATTTAGATTTTTGATCTAGTTATCGTTGCATTTTTACTTTGACAAAATTATGTTTTATGATTATAATAATATATTGTAAGTCTGCGTAGCTCAGCTGGATAGAGCGACCGCCTCCTAAGCGGTAGGTCGGAGGTTCGAATCCTCTCGTGGACGCCAAAAAATTCCCCTTGGAGCTTATGCGCTCTTAGGGGAATTATAGTTTTCCAATAATTCTTTTAACATAATATTTTTTTGTATAGCGTACTGCAATTCTTCTTGTAATTTTTTTATTAAATCTTTAATTTCTGGATAAGGTGATTTAATTTTTAAATTTTTAATTGATTTTTTTAATTGCTCTTTTTGTAATAATAATTGAGGGTGTTTTGTTGCTATTTCCTCTATTACTTCTTTTAAAAGTTTTATCTTCGATTCTATAAGATCTTCATCGTTAAGAATTTTATAAAGGCACGGTCGCAATTTATTATGTTTACTTTCATATGGCAGCCAAACTTTTTTCTTTTTTGAATCTTTATTTTGATTTTGACCATTATTTTGGGCTTCGAGTAATTTATTTATTATTATTTTTTTTAGTCGATTATATTGCTGTTTTTTAATTTCTTTAATTTCTTTTGCGCTATTTTTAATGTTTTTATTGCTACTTTTATTATTTTGGTCTTGTTGGCTTTTAATATTATCTATTTTACAAGCTTTATATATTTTTTTATTTTTTGTTTTGTTACAATATTTAATTTTAAAGCTTTTAGGGCGTTTGCTTTCCGGGGATAACGGATTTGCTGTGGAGTCGTAAATTATTTCCCCTTGTAGTTGAACATGCTTTTTATTATTTAATTTTTTTTCAAGTTTTTCTTCTAAAGTTCTGTATGCTCCACCTCGTCGATTTACATTTTTATCCATTGGTACAGCATTGTCTATTTCATAGCTTCCGCAAAATTCATCTGCAATAAGATGACCATAATCGTCATTTTCTAAGTATCCGTTTTTCACCTTCCATTCTTTATTGATATGGCAAGATGAATTGTCAATTCTGTCTTTTTTTTCATCATTGATTTTCACTAATGTTTTTGCTTCAAATTTAATTATTCTTCCTTGGTTATCGGTTTTATACCTATAATCGCACTCATTTATGTTTATATTTCTACGTATATTATTTTTATGATCAAATTCAAGACGTTTGTTAAAATTCGTTGAGTATATACAATTTTCTTTTAATTTTGTATATAGAATTTTTTTGCGGAAAGATTTTTCTATTGGATCGGTGTTTTTATTTAATTCTATTCCTTCTCTAAATAATTCAAATTCTATTTCACCTGATTTAGTTTCTACATTTAACGTATTATTGTTTTTTGGATTTTCTAAATTACTTATCGCAAGCACGCCATTAAATAAAGTAACTGCAGTTAAAAAAGATAAAGCGGTAGTTTTAAAAAATTTTTTCAATAGTTTCACTATGATTCCTCCTGGAATTTAATCGCTATTAAACTATTATATATTATATTTTTAATAACGTCAATACCGAAGTTTGACAGTCTTGCGTTTTTTCTAATTTTTTTATTAGTTTTTAGAATTTCCCGCCTCCGCCGCCGTGGCTCGTTCCGGAAGAACCCGAATGCGTGCTGCTGCCGGAATTGTTTTTGGGTTTTGCGGTTCTTGAAATTGTGCTAAATAAGAAAATATCTTTAGAGTTTTTAATATTTAAGCTACCGTCTTTTAAGTAGTCGTTTGCTTCAGTTTTTTTATTTACGGTTTTTAATTGTTTTCTCATTGTTTCGGTTATGGAAAGTGCTATTAAAAAGCCTATAATAAGCGATCCGGGAATCCAAATTAGACCCAAGGGCTCTTTTGGAAGGTTACCATTATCGTAAGGTTTGTCTGTTTTGGCTTGAGTTAGAAATTTATCACATAAATCCGCAAATGTATTAAACGATTTAATGTAATCGCTTTTTTTCATGTCCGGAAGAAACTTGGAAGAAATATAATCAAGCCCTGCATCGGTAATTGCAGTTATTCCGTAACCCGTGGTGGAAACATACCAATCACGGTCTTCTATGCTAACGAGTAATAATACCCCACTTTTATCTTCACCAAATCCATAGCCGTTATAATCAAAATAATCGTCGGCGTAATCCATTGGTGTTTTCCCTTCCAATGTTTTTACGGTAACTATTAATACGTCGCATTGTTGACGAGTGCTAATTTCGTTTAATTTATTTGTTAAGTTTTCGATTTCGGCCGAAGATTTTATTAGCCCGGCGTTGTCTACAAGCCTTGGCGGCGCTGCGTGCGTGTGTAAATTATTGTATGGTAGCAGCGAGGCAAAAAATAAAATAAAAACCGAAAAAATAAAATGATATAATTTTTTATTCATATTTTTTTCTCCTTTACAAAAACAAATGCGCAAGCCATACTACACCATAAACCAGCGCACTTGCGGCAACGGTTAGCCCCGCAAGCCATTTGCAATATGAAGCTTTGTCACAAGGCAAATTGCCAACAAATTTACCCGTTTGACCATTCATTGCAAAAGTGTATTTCTTATCTTTCCAAGATGTGTTTAAAAGCCACACGGGGTAAAGGGCATACTTTACATCACCATTTTTCAGTTTTATATCGGTTTTTTTTGGGATAACTGTCGTGTAGCCTTCACCCTTGGGGTAAAAAGCCTCTTCCACGCTTTTTTTAACCCTGTTGTTTGCTTTTTCTATACTGTCTTTTACTTCCACATCATATTTGTCTGCTAAATATCCTGAAAGATATGCTGTTTGAAAATCTATAACATCTTTAGGGTCAAAAGGTTCAATGGATTCCATAAGCTTATCATCGATTTTAGAAGATCCGTCCACAGGAATTTTCTCAAACGCCACGTCCCCCGCTCTTGTTAGCAAGTAATGCATTGTTTGTGTATAATTATAATTACTATCACTCCAAAAATTAACTCTGGTTGCCCTGTAATTAGTATCTGCATCGGCTTCCGCATCAAAAAGCCAAAAAGGAACGTATATTCCTTTTATTTCATCAATGTGATTTTCATCTTTAAAAACCTTGGGCAAAAGTTTTTTATTTTTTAAGTGATTTAATAAATTTTTTTTGGCGTCGTTTTTGTCTAGCTTAAAAGGAATTAAATAATCCGGTTTGAGACTCCCCGCAAATTTTTCTGCTATAATCACAGGGTTATCGCAAAACGGGCAGTGCGTAGCGGCGGTGGTGCTATCCCCTATTATTTCGCCACCGCAAGATTTACATACATAAGTAACAATATTATTTTTTTCGTTTTCTTCCCAATTTGTGCCGGGGTTTAGCTCCCAGTTCATTTCGTTTGAAGTTTCTTTTTTAAGGGTTTCATCGTAAGATTTAAGCGCTTCGGGGTCAAATTCTGTATCGCAATAAGAACATTTTAATTTTTGGGCAGTACTGTCAAATTTAATACTTCCCGCACAATTTGGGCATTTATACTCCATTAGTTCAGACATTTTTACCCCTCCTTATGTTTTATTAAAACGCATTTCCGCATTCGGGGCAGAATTTTGGAGGATTAGAACTTGCAGATACATATCCGCATTTCGAGCATTTTACTCCGGATTCCGTTTCAGGTTTTTTAGCTCCGCAGTTTGGGCAAAATTTGCCGGTAGAGGTTGCACCGCAAGAGCATTTCCAGGAGGATTCTTCTTTTTTTGTTTCTTGGTTTTGCCCCATGGCAAATAAATTCTGTGCGTTCATTCCTCCGGAATTTTGTGCAAGTCCCAATCCCATAAAACCGGCCATAGCTCCCCCTTCGTTTTTTGCGGCATCTTTCATAGCGTCTGCCTGGGCTCCAACCAATGTAGCTGCTGCCATGGTTGGATCGCGCATAATTGCGTTTTTCTGAGCTTGTTTTATGATTTCCGCATCTTCTTCGGGCAGCGTTATTGGATTAAGTGCAATTGAAATTACAGATATTCCCCTTAGCTCGGCCCATTTTTTAGTTAATGCTTCGTTCATTGCGCCGGATAATTCCTCTGCATGTCCGGGTAACGCATTTGGGCGTATTTGCATTTCGGAAATTTTAGCAAATGCCGGTTGAAGTGCACTTATGAATTCGGTTTTTAATTGTCCGTCAATTTCTTCTTTGGTGTATTCATTTTCCACATTGCCACAAACGTTTGTATAAAATAAAATAGGATCGGTTATTTTATATGAATAAACTCCGCTGCAACGTATTGAAACGTCAATATCCAGCCCGATATTTTTGTCAACAACTCTAAAAGGTATCGGGTTAGGCGTACCAAATTTATTATCAACCAGTTCTTTTGTGTTAAAATAATAAATTCGTTGGTCTTTTCCTGTGTCCCCTCCATAAGTAAAGCGTTTCCCGATAGTTTGAAAAGTTTTTTTGATGCCATCGCTAAGTTTACCCGTAAAAATGCTTGGCTCAGAAGATGTATTATAAGTAAACTGGCCAGGTTCGGCGCAAAATTCAACCACTTTTCCTTGCTCTACAATTATCATGCATTGTCCGTCTGCCACAGCAATTCCCGAACCGTTTGAAATTATATTGTCGTTTCCTTTTGTGTTTGAAGAACGCCCTGAAACACGTTTTTTCCCTTTTGCCACCAAAACATCATTAGATAATGCCTCGCAGTAGAAAAAATCTTTCCATTGGTCGGCAAATGTACCGCCAACTGCTCCTGATGCTGCTTTAATTAATCCCATAATAAATTCCTCCTAAAATTCAAATTAATTTAATTCTAATTTTTCTATTATTTTTGCCGCTTCGTCGGTATCTTTAAAGTCAGGCCCCGAAACAACGATTTTATAAACTTTGTTGCTATTTGTTAGAGTTTTGTATATGTCCGAATCAACAGCGTTGACGGCTGTTGTTGTTTTAAACAAAGTTTTCTCGCCTATTGTAACTTCTTTAACCTCGGTAAATCCCGTTAAACCGGAGATATAATTTTGAAAATCTTTTTTTAAATTTTCATTTGTGTAAAGTCCATCCGAGGGAATTTGAATTTTTTCGTTTCCGTTTTTTAATTGCTGCACAGAAACGTACTCTTCTTTGGATTTAGAAATCCTCATGCTTGGTTTATAAAATTCTTTCCCGGTTGTAATTTCGTATTTTTTATCGATTGTAATTTTAATATTCTCTGTTTCTGCTGTTTGATTGTTTGATTCTATTTCTTGGTTGCTAATTTCTGTGATTTTGTGCTCGTTTGTGGTGTTTTTTTCTGTGCACCCAACAAGTGGAGCAACTGCCAGCAGTAGCAAAGCCAAAATTTTTAGATTTTTCTTCATGATAAATTCCTCCTTTTAAAGTGAAAACTATGATTAATAATATTACCATATAAATAAAATAATTACAACTAATTATTTATAGAAAATGTATAAAAATAAATTTTAAAAAATACACACCAGAAAATCTAATGTGTATCCAATATATTATTTAATGTTATTAATCTCTTTATACTCGATTTTCATAGCCTTTTTAACTTTAGCCAGTGTCTGCGAAGTTATTTTTTCTGCTTTTTCTGTGCCGTCTGAGAGTATTTTATAGATGTATTCTTTATTTTGGGAAAGTTCTTCCCTTTTTTCGCGTATTGGTGCGAGCATTTCTTGCAGAACTTCGTTTAAGTATCTTTTTACTTTAACGTCTCCCAGGCCACCTTTTTCGTAGTGAGCTTTCATTGCTGCAATTTTTTCTTTGTCCTTTCCAAAGGCATCCAAATATATAAAAACGGGATTGTTTTTTGTATTTCCCGGGTCATTTATATTAAGATGATTGGGGTCGGTGTACATGCTCATGACTTTTTTTTCTATTTCGTCGGCGCTGTCTGATAAAAATATCGTGTTGCCCAGCGATTTGCTCATTTTGTTTTTGCCGTCTGTGCCTACCAAACGGGGAGTTTTAGAAAGAATTATCTTCGGTTCAACCAAAGTTTCGCCGTAAACCAAGTTAAATTTTCTTACTATCTCGCACGCTTGTTCAATCATGGGTGCTTGGTCTTCTCCTGCGGGGACATAGTGCGCTCCAAAGGCCGTAATGTCGGCGGCTTGGCTTACGGGGTAAGTTAAAAAGCCTGCCGGTATTCCGCCGCTGAATTTTCTAAGTTTAAGCTCGCTTTTTACTGTAGGATTGCGTTCCAAACGTGCAACTGTTACCAAATTAAGATAAAATACGGTAAGTTCGGCGATTGCCGGAATTAATGATTGAACGAATATTGTGGTTTTGCTTGGGTCAATCCCTACTGATAAATAATCAAGTGTAAGTTCAAGAACATTATCCCTTACTTTTTGAGGGTTTTCGAAATTATCTGTAAGCGCCTGAACGTCTGCAATCATTATGTACTGATTATATTTATCCTGGAGTTCCACTCTGCTTTTAAGCGACCCGATAAAATGCCCCAAATGAAGTTTCCCGGTGGGTCTGTCGCCGGTAAGTATTATTTCTTTATTCATAATTATCCCCTCATTGATTTTTTATGTTTTATGTACATTATATATTATAATTAAAAATTTTAAATAATTCAAGTGCTAATTTTTAGTAGTGTTTTTAAACAATATTGACATAAAAATTATATTATGTTATAATATAAACACAATTATTAAATAACTAAATCAAAAGGAGCAGTTAAATAATGAAAAAAATAGTATTAAAATCACTGGCTATCACTTTAAGCGCAATCAGTTTATTAAATATTTCGCCGATTAAGACAAGTGCTGATCCCGGCAGTACATTAAAAAATGTGCTTAAGGGCGTAACAATTGCTTGTGCGATTTCTTCTACTTACTACGGTAGTTATCGTGTTGCAAATTTTGCAATTAAAAATTCGGATTGTATTACCACAACACGTTCTAATACTTTGCGTGAATTAAGAGAATCTTATCAAATAGAATTTCAAAATCACACAGAACCCATTGTTTTTACAAAGCGTCAAGAAGGAGTAAGCTGGTGTTGGCTTGCATGTTTACAGGCACTTTTAAAAGATAGAAAAATTGAAAAAACACAGGTACAGCTGTATAAAGAAATAACCGGAAAAGATCCAGGATGGTTTGAATGTACCAGAAAAAATGGACTTGTATTTTTTGAAAACTTAGAAATAGCAAACAAGAATCAGCGTGGTTATGCATACGATGATAATCATATTTATCTGGATCAAATAAGAAAATATATAGATCAATCTACAAACGGAAATTATGAATTTAAAGTAGAGTATTTTGATATGGATATGGATACTAAAGTAGATGATGTTTGTGCAAAAATTAAAAATATTTATAAAAATAACGAAAATCATCCTTTTAGTATTTTCGACAGCCGTGCACAAGCACTTCATATGGTTAATATCATCAAAATAGATAATAACGACAATGTGGTTGTTGAATGTCCGGAAACTGAAATTAGAAGAACCGAACCTTTAAAAAATTTTGTGGAAAGATACAGATTTCCTACTTTAAAAAATATCATTAATAAATATAAATTACCCGGTTTGGCAATTTATTATTTATCTTCCAAAAATTAAAATTTGACATCATTTAAATTTTGTTGTATTATTAATGTGTAAAAGCGAAGAAGGAAACAAGTAACCATTGAAAAGCATTCAGAGAGAGAAACATTTGCTGTGAGTTTCTTATGTGGACATTGGCGAATACCATTCCGGAGCTGCAATACCGAAATTTATCAGTAAGTATTGCCGCAAGCCCTGCGTTAATGGGTAAAATTAAGTTAAAATTCAAGGTGGAACCGTGCATATATAATTGCACCCTTGGTAAAAATCATTTATGTATTTTGGTTTTTGCTGAAGGTGTAATTTTTTTGCATTTTAAAAATTTATATTAAAAGGAGTTTTGAACATGAAAATTATTTACAAAGATGGCACAATTGCAGAATGCCCGGAAGAAAAAGAACTGGAAGTTTTGCGCCATACTACGGCTCATACCATGGCGCAAGCAATAAAACGTTTATTTCCTGAGGCAGATTTTGGTTACGGCCCCGCCACGGAAAGAGGTTTTTACTACGACGTTGATTTGGGTGAAACCAAATTAACCGACGAAGACCTGGAAAAAATAGAAAAAGAAATGCACAAAATTGTAAAAGAAAACTTGCAAATAAAGCCTTTTATACTTCCTCGGGAAGAAGCGGTAAAGCTGATGAAAGAACGCGGCGCCAAATATAAAGTAGAGCATATTGATGATTTGCCGGAAGATGCGGTTATAAGTTTTTATCAGCAAGGCGAATACATCGACATGTGCGTTGGCCCGCATCTTTGCTACACAAAAGCAATAAAAGCATTTAAAATAACGGGCCAATCCGGTGCATACTGGAAAAACGACAAAAAAAATAAAATGCTTACAAGAATTAACGGTATTGCGTTCCGTACTAAAGAGGAGCTAGAAGCGCACATTAAACTTTTGGAAGAAGCAGAACGCCGTGATCACAGAAAAATCGGAAAAGAAATGGATTTATTTATGTTTTCGGAAGAAGCACCGGGATTTCCATTTTTCTTGACAAACGGTATGATTATAAAAAACACCCTTATAGACTACTGGAGAGAGCTTCACACCCGTGAAAACTATGTTGAAGTTTCTACCCCGCTTATTATGAATCGCCATTTATGGGAAATTAGCGGTCATTGGGAACATTACAAAGACAATATGTATTCAACTTTAATAGATGAAGAAGTTTATTGTGTGAAACCAATGAATTGCCCCGGAGGTGTTATGGTTTATAAAAACAAACCACACAGCTACCGCGAACTACCAATGCGTGTTGGGGAACTTGGTGTGGTACATCGTCATGAACTTAGAGGCGCTTTACACGGGCTTTTTAGGGTTCGCTGCTTTACCCAAGACGATGCGCATATATTTATGCGTCGCGAACAAATTACCGATGAAATTGTCGGTGTAGTAAATTTAATAAATGAAGTTTATTCCAAATTTGGATTTAAGTACTTTGTAGAACTTTCTACACGCCCCGAAGATAGCATGGGTAGCGACAAAGACTGGGAAGACGCAACAAACGGACTTATAACTGCTCTTGAAAAACTAAATATGCCCTACAAAATAAACGAAGGCGACGGAGCGTTCTATGGCCCGAAAATAGACTTCCACTTAGAGGATTCTTTGGGTAGAACGTGGCAATGCGGTACAGTACAGCTCGATTTTCAAATGCCGCTTAATTTTGAACTTGAATATATCGATGAAAAAGGTAGCCGTCAGCGCCCTATTATGGTGCACCGAGTATGTTTTGGTTCCATTGAGCGTTTTATAGGAATTTTAACAGAGCATTACGCAGGCAAATTTCCAGTTTGGCTCTCGCCTATTCAAGCAAAAGTTTTAACTTTGCCGGGGACAGATGAAACGTTTGCAAAAAAAGTTTACAGTGTGCTTGCAGAAAATAAAATCAGGTGTAAACTTGACGACAGAAACGAAAAAATCGGCTATAAAATAAGAGAAGCAAGGCAAATCGATAAAGTACCATATATGATAATTATTGGTCAAAAAGAAATAGAAAATAATGTTATTTCGGTGCGTGATCGTGATACAGACAAAACCACTTCCCTTAGTTTGGACGAATTTTTAAGCAAAATAAAAGATCAAAATAAAAACCGCGCATAAAATAAATTTATAAATTAATTTTAAAAAGCCTCATATTTTTGATGGGGCTTTTTATTATTTTTTTCTTGTTTTAAATTTTAAAATGTTGGCTTTTGCTGGGCAAATAATTTTGGTTTTTAAAGTAATTATGAGTAAAGAATTTTTTACTTAAATAATTTTATCAAGGAGGAAATTAATTAGTGATTACTCAAAAAATATCCCTTAATACTTGCGAGATTAATCATGTTATTGTTTACGCTAATGAAGGAGAAGTGCAGTGCAGGTACATTGAAGTTCTTTTTAAAGATGATGAAGCTAACGATGTAAGTTTGAGTGGATACGATGTTACTTTTTATGCCAAAAAGCCTGACGGAACAAGCATTTATAACAGCTGCACAGTTGATACGGTAAATAATACCGCTACAGTGGAACTCACATCACAGACGCTAAGTGTTTCGGGAGTGCTGGAATGTGAATTTCAGATTTGGAATGGTAGCGGAACACTTTTAAAAGTTGGAGGGCTTAAAATAGCTGTTGCTCCGGAAAAGGGTTTTTCGGGAGCTATTGAAAGTACTGACGAATTTAACGTTTTGACTTCTGCCATTAACGAAGCCCGAGGATTTTCAAGCAGTATTGGAGATTTAAGTGACCTTTCAACAACTGAAAAGTCTACAATTGTGGGAGCAATTAATGAAATTCAGGGAGCCACAGGAGACATTGGAAATTTAGCCAATCTTACAACCACAGAAAAATCCACAGTCGTAGGTGCAATTAATGAGGTAAACGGAAAAGTTATTCCTATTTCCAAAGGCGGAACCGGTGCGGAAACCAAAACCCAAGCAAGGACAAATCTGGAAGTTAAAAAAGAATATATACTTTACAACAATTTAAGCGGTTCAAACAGCACAATAACTTTAAGTGACAGTATTTCAAATTATTCGTCGATAGAAGTGTATTATCATACCGAATCCAATGGAGAATGCTCGAATTATAACAAATTTGTACCGGGAGCGAATCCTGTTCTTTTATTTTCTGCCAGAACTAATGATGCAGGTACCGAATGCTTTGTAAAAACTGTAAAAACCACATTTAGCGGCAGCACGGTTTCTTTTTCTAATGGATACCAATTAATATTAAGAAATGGGTCAAGTGAATTTCAATCGAATTCAGCTATTAAAATATATAAAGTAGTTGGATATCAATATTAAAATAATAATTAGGAGGAAAATAATTTATGGCAATAATTAAACAAATGGAACTAGAAAACGGAATAATAATAAATTATCACAGGGTGGTAAGTGTAAATAATATTACAAATAAATCCAGCATAATAGAGATGGCTGGCTATACCGGCAAGGCAAAAAGAGAAGAAGAAAAGGAAAAAACAGTAACTGGCGAGCCCATGAATGTATTTATCTATACAAAATATTTAAATGTACCATATGACGCTAATTTAAACGTAAACACAGCATACGAGTACATTAAAACATTAGATGAATACAGTGGCTGTACAGACGATATTTAAGCAAAATAATATTATGGCCCCCATAAATAAAACATGGGGGTTAATTTTTGTTTATTATTCAAAGATTATGTAAAAAGGCATTGAAAAATAGGTATTTTTTTGTTATAATGTAAATATAAAAATATATTTATAGGATGTGTTTATTTCAATGGTTGATTTTTTAAGAACCATTTGCAAATTTAACTTTGGAGAATTTGAAAAAGAGGAATTTAAAAAATTTCTTAAAATGGGCGGTATACTTATGATGATACTTGGTGTTTACTGGACACTAAGACCGCTTAAAGATTCCTTATTTGATCAAATTATAGGGGCTGATCATAGACCCTATGCAAAAATAATTTCTGCACTTCTTATGATTCCATTCGTGGCGCTTTATACTAAAATTTTAGATTACATTCCCAAATCTAAGCTTATTAGTAAATTGCCGCCACTTTTTTATGGTAGTATAGTATCGGTTTATGCCGTGTTTGTTTGGTTTTTTCAAAATGGGACAATTACAAAAAGCATATTTACCACAGTTTTGGGATATTTTTGGTATTTTTGTGTAGAAAGTTATGGCTCGCTTGTTTTGGCACTTTTTTGGTCTTTTGCAACAGATATAACTACCTCTGAAGATGCCAACAAAGGCTTTTCTTTGGTGTATGCTCTTGGGCATTTGGGCGGAATACTCTTCCCTATTCTTTTTATTGGATTGCCCATAGGTTTGGGTGTAAAATCAGACTCTGTTTCAATGATATTGGCCGCAATTTTAATGCTCTTTATTGCGCCGATTTTAAAAAGTTTAATTACCAAAACCCCAAAAGAATTGATGGTTCCACAGAATTCCAATAAAGAAGCTAAGAGAAAAAAAGAAAAAACAGGTTTTATGGAAGGAGTAAAAATCCTTTTTTCGCATAAATATTTAATCAGTATTTTTGCGGTAAATTTCTTCTTTGAATTAATAGTTACACTTTTTGATTTTAATTTTAAAATTAAAGCTTCCAAAGTTTTTACCGGTGTGGAATTAACCCGTTACTATTTTAAATATAGTTCCATTGTAAATTTAATTACATTTATTTTCCTGCTGTTCGGAATAAGCAAAATTACCGAATATTTAGGTTTAAAAGTGTCCCTTGCAATGGTGCCAATTTTATTTTGCGTAGCTCTTATTGGATTTTTCACAGTGCGTAAATTAGAATTTTTGTTTTGGCTAATGGTTTGCTCAAAAGCGATAAATTACTCAGTCAACGGGCCTTCGCTTAAGCAGCTTTATATTCCTACCAGCCCGGCTGCCAGATCCAAAGCCCAGGCATGGATAGAAACTTTTGGAGGAAGATTTTCAAAAATGGCCGGTTCTGGATTAAATGCACTTCCTAAAATAGTTGGAAAAGCTGCGTATAGGTTAGTCAGCGGTAGTGTAGGATTTACATTTATAATAATTTGGTTTTGTTTAGCGCTTTATCTTGGGAAAACTCACAAAAAAGCAATCGATTCAAAAACAAACATTTGCTAATTAAATACATACAAAATTAAAACAAGCTCGCTTTACTACACGAGCTTGTCTTTTAATTGTAAAAACATTAATTTAAGTTTTATTTGGCGGTAATGGCATTGGAGGGCGGTGAGTTTGTTTTTTATGTGCATTTGTTTCAACTTTTTTTAATTTTTTGGGGTCAAAGCCCTTGATGTCATCTAATGCGTGAAAGGAGTCGGCATGCTTGGCTTTTGCGTTTAAATATTCAGATATAATTGTATTTATATCTTTCTTTGTGCTTTTTAAAATGTAATATTTTTTACTCATGTTTTCGTTATAATAACAATAACTATAATCGTATTGATATAAAGCAATTATATAGCTAAAATCAAGAGGGAGTTGCTTTGAATACCATTCAGGTTTGATTAATTTAAATGCATTAAACAAATATTTGGATTGATTATTATTTATTAATTCATTTTCTATTTCTTTTAAAAGTTTACGTCTGGCGGGAATTAGAGTAGTAAGGATTTCGTCTTCATTTAATTTTAAAGTGATATCTTGATATGCAGTTGTACCCTCAACTTTTTTTAACCATCTATTGCGAACCACCTGACGTCTTTCAACTTCATCAACAAATTGATTATATTTATCAAAGAAAGATTTAGAATCATTTTTAAAATCTTGATAAGATTTAAGCGTAATTTTTTTACTTATTTTATTTTTTTCATCTACAATCAAATTTATTTCTTTTTCGTTATTGATTTGATCTAATATTTTCTTGTAAGAATTAGCTATTTTTTTGATATCAGATTGCCTTTTATTTTCACTAAAATCAAAACTAGAATAAAAAGTTTTTAATTCATCATAAAATATAGCTGGTTTCTTTTTGTAAATTTGTTCTGATATAGTTCCAAGATATTCATTAGTAAGTTTATATTTTAATATGTTAAGAAAATCTGGTACAGTTAATCTATTTTCTTTTGCCATTTGTTCTAAATGTAGCGCGTCTTTTTTAGAAAGCGATTTTAATTTGGAATCTCCCAACAAATGCGAGGATTGCTTTTTTATTTTGTTTTTTATGCTTGTTTTTTTAGCATTTTCATTTTTGATTTTTTTTATGGTTTCTTTCAGTTTTTTATACTTACTATAATAAAGATCAAAGCTATGAGGAGTGGCTAAAAAAAATTTTTTAAATCATTTGATAATTGACTATTACTGTTTAATATATCTTCTTTGTTTTTCTCAATATAATTAGTTAATTTGTTATATAAAATAATGCAAAAATCCGTATCTGTAATTTTTTTTGCATTAACTAGTTTTAGCAATTCTTCTGATGGCTTATTAGTATATTTTTTTAAATCGTTATTGCTTTTTACTTTTGATTTATTTAATAATAAAGTGTTTCTGCTTTTAGGAATTCTGCTAATAATTTCATTTAATTCCACCACTAATCATCTCCAAATAGCTTTTAATTTTTTTTACTAAAGAAATTGGTGTGGATGCACCCGCGATTATTCCTACACATCTCATATTTTTGTAAATATTTTCGGGCACATCGTTTTCGGATTCTACCAAAATAGTTTTTGTGTTTTTTTTGCAAATATCATAAAGTTTTTTTGTGTTGGAACTTTCCTTTCCACCAATTACCACAACTAAATCACATTTTTGCGAAAGCTCCTCGGCTTCTTTTTGCCGTAAAACTGTTGTGTTACAGATTGTATCAAAAATGGAAGCTCTATGCAAGTATAATTTGATAAATTCAACACATTTTTTCCAATTATCAACAGAAAAAGTTGTTTGTGCAACAATTAATGATTTTTTTTCTTTAATTTCCGGGTAATTTTTTACTATTTTTTTTAGTTCTTCCAAATCTTTAAAAACATAGCTTTCTCCTTTAAAATAGCTTCTTATTCCTATCATTTCGGGGTGTTTTTCATTTCCCGCGGCAAGCAAAATATCGTTATTTTCGCAGTTACTCTTTACTATTTGGTGTATTTTTTTAACAAACGGGCACGTAGCGTCAACATAATCGATATTGCTACTTTTTATAAAGTCAAAAATTTCGCTGCTTATTCCGTGTGAGCGAATTATTAATTTGGATTTATCCGGTAGTTCACGAGGGTAATTTATTATTTTAGCTCCTTTTTCGGCTAGCTTTTTTACCACAAGAGGATTGTGAATAATTTTGCCTAAGGTACAAATTTTTTCCCCGCTATCCAGGAGTTCATTTGCTATTTTTATTGATCTATCTACCCCAAAGCAAAACCCCGAGGTTTTAGCAACCAAAATTTTCATTATGCGCTCCCCCATTTTAATTTCGCATTTCTTTTATTTTGTTCATTATTAAATTTGTAGCTGATTTTATTTCCAGTCTGGAGTTTTCTTTTATGCCGAGTTCTTCCGGACTAATGGGAGAATTAAATTTAATAACTGTCTTTTTAAAAATATGTATTTTATTGTTTTTTCCGCCGCCTGTTATACAAACAGGAACAATTTTTGCGTTGTTTTTTTGTGCCAAAACGGCAGCTCCGGATTTCGGCCTTAAAAATTCCCCTGTTTTAGAGCGTGTGCCTTCAATAAATATTCCCAAAACTTTTCCTGAATTTAAAATGTTTTCGGCTTCTTCTAGAGCTTTTCCGTCGCTTTTTCCGCGTTTAACGGCAAAAACGCCGATGGCATTTAAAAAGCTTGCAAAAAACCTATTTTTAAAAAGTTCTGATTTTGCCATAAAACATATTTTATATGGGTAAACAACCGCCAATAAAACCGGATCTATGTTCGAAAGATGATTTGGGCAAAGTATATGGCCGTAATTTAAATTTTTAAGGTTTTCTTTGCCGTATACTCTGTACGGGTAAAAAATCCACAAAATCGGCCTTACAATCCATGTAAGAATGGTATATAATATTTTATTTTGTTTCAATATTAACACGCTCCTTTATAGCATTTAAAAACACATCCACGGTTTCTTCTAAATTAAGTAACGAATTATCTATAATTATGGCATCTTTATCTGCGGTAAGAGGAGAAATTTTTCTGTTTGAATCATTAAAGTCGCGGTTACTTATTGAATCTATTATGTCTTCTAATTTTATTTTTTTGCTTGAATTTTTTTCCATTAATTGATTGTATCTTCTTTTTGCTCTTGCATTCGGAGAGGCCGTAAGGAAAAACTTAACGTCTGCATTTGGTAAAATTACAGTTCCGATGTCTCGCCCGTCCATTACAACGTTATGTTTTTTTGCAAAATCTCTTTGTATGTTAATTAAAAATTCTCTAACTTCCGGGATTGCAGAAATATCAGAAGCGGCGGACGAAACTTCGGGAGTTCTGATAAAGTTTGTAATGTTCTTGCCGTTTAGGTATATTAGCTGGGCGTTTTTATCGTGATTAACTGATATATTTATATTTTTTAAATTGTTTACAACTTTATCTTTTATTTTGTAGTTTATATTATTATTTAAAAAATAATACGCGGCAGCTCTGTACAGAGCTCCAGTGTCAAGAGTTAAAAACCCCAGCTTTTTTGCCAGAATTTTTGAAATTGTGCTTTTCCCGGAGCCCGACGGCCCATCTATTGCTATAGAAATCATAAGTAAATCACCTTCTGCAATATCACAAATTATTAGGTTCTACGTAAAAGTGCATAGAACCTAATTTTTCTTGATTTTTTTCTTTTTATATAAAAATATTGATAAATATATTATACCAAAACATACTAAAAATACAAATAAAAACCACGAATTTTCAGAAGTGCCTCCGGATTTTACTTCTACCCATAATTCATCTATGTATTTATTAATATCTTCAGGCAAATTTATAAATATTTGCGATTTTTCTATTGTATTTTTATCGGGGTAAAATATGGGACTATTTTTAATTTCTTCATCTAAAAGATTGTATGCTTCTGAGTGCGGAGTGGAATATCCTGTTTTTTTAACGTTTGCAAGTGCTATATCGGTTCTGCACATAAAATTGATGTACTTTTCTGCAAGTTCTTTATTTTTGGAGTTCTTTGGAATACACATGGAATCAATAAACCTGTTTGTGCCTTCTTCGGGTATTACAAAGCCGATGTTTGGGTTGCTTTTTATCATTGCGGCGGCATCTCCCGCATAATACGGTGCAAGAACCGCTTCGGCATTGTCCATTTTATCGAATATTTGGTCCATAACGTAAGCCTGCACAAGTGGCTTTTGAATGATTAGTTCGTCGGCGGCTTTTCTCCAGATGTTTTTATCTGTGGTGTTTATCGACTCCCCTATTCTTAAAAGCGAAATTGCAAATGAATCTCTGGCGTTATCGAACATTAGTATTTTGTTTTTGTATTTTTCGTTCCACAAAATGTCCCAATTTATTTTTTCTTTAACTTCGTTTTTGTTGTAAAAAATCCCTATTACTCCCCACATATATGGCACTGAGTATTCATTTTTAGGGTCAAAATTTAAATTTTTAAACTGCGGAAGAATAAATTTATAATTAGGAATGTTTTCAAAATTTATTTTTGCCAGCATGTTTTTTTCAATTAGCCTTGAAATCATATAATCAGACGGAATGATTACATCATAATCTGCACCTCCACCGGAAATTTTTGCAAAGAGTTCCTCGTTGTTTTGAAATGTTTTGTAGTTTACTTTAATTCCGGTTTCTTCTGTAAATTTGGCGTTTACATTTACCGATTTATCTGCGCCGTTAGAAATAAATTCGCCCCAGCTGTACACATTTATGGCTTCATTTGAAGCTGCGCAGTTAAAAGAAAATATATTTAAAAATATAAAAATAAGTATTAATAAAAATTTTTTCACGTTTTTCTCCTAGTTTGGTTTTTATTAGCATGCCACATGTTTATTCCAACTCTCAGTTCGACAAACAGTTTGCTTCTCTTTTTAGTAGTGAGTACATTTTCATATCAACAACTTTGCCATTCTTTATAGCATTGCTTCTTAAAGTGCCTTCATACTGAAAGCCTGATTTTTCAAGCACTCTGCAAGATGCGATATTGTGTGCAAATGGTGCTGCATAAATACGAATAATATCGCTCTTATCAAAAACATACTCACAAATCTGTTTCACAGCTTCAGTCATTATTCCTTGACCCCAATATTCTTCTGCAATGTAATATCCCAATTCAGCAGTTAGTTTATGTACATTTTTTTGGCGAAAAACACCGATGCTTCCAATCACTTTATTGTCTACTGTAATAGCAAAGGCAAAGGTTTCGTTTTCATTTGCAGAAAGCATGGCAGAGATATACTCCTTTCCGTCCTGTTCGGTGTAAGGATAAGGTAATCCGTCTCGAAGATTATTTTGTATTTTTTTATTGGAAAGTGCCAATGCTAAATCCGTTGCGTCTGATAACTCCCATTTTTTTATTTTAACAATCATTTTATTTTCACCTCTATTTTATTTTGTTATTTTTTCGTCTTTTGCTTGTCTTAGGTTTATGACTATAAGAAGTACAAAAACCGTTATAAACAAAACGCTTGAAAGAGCGTTAATTTCGGGGCTTACAATTTTTCTGGTCATGGAATAAACGGCAATGGGCAAAGTTTGAACTGTTCCCCCCACAAAATAGCTTATAACAAAATCGTCGATAGACATTGTAAAAGACATTATCATACCCGTAATAATTCCTGGCATGATTTGCGGTATAACCACTTTAGCAAAAGCTCTGATAGGGTTGCAGCCCAAGTCTTGTGCAGCTTCGTATGTGTGATAGTCCATTTGCTTTATTTTTGGCATTACAGACAAAATAACGTACGGAACACAAAACGTTGTGTGCGCGCATATAAGGGTTATTAAACCCGGTTTAAAAATCCCAAAAATATTATACATGAAAACAAAAAAAATCATAAGTGATACGCCGGTAACAATTTCCGGATTAACCATCGGTAAATTGGTGATGTTCATTATTAGTTTTTTTTGCCATTTTTTGCTTTTTGTAATTCCCACTGCCGCAGCAGTACCCAAAACAGTTGCAATAATAGCGGAAACGGACGCAATTATAAGGGTATTATAAAACGCATAAAGGATATCCTGATTTTCAAAAAGCCTAAAGTACCACTTAAAAGTAAATCCCGACCAAACAATTCTACTTTTTGAATTATTAAAAGAAAATACTATAAGCACAAATATAGGTGCGTATAAAAATATAAATATAAGCGTCATATATATTTTACTTAATATTTTCATTGAGCTTTAAAAATCCTTTCTTTGATTATTTTGTCGCTTTTCGGCCGCCTGAGTTATCTTCCAGCTGATTCATTATTCCCATGCAGATTAAAATAATTATCATAAGTATAAGAGAAATTGCCGAACCCAAATAAGGGTTATATGAATTACCTAAAAACTGCATCTCTATTAAATCTCCGATTACAAGTATTGACCCTCCGCCAAGCATTTTGGAAATAACAAATGTGCTAACCGACGGAACGAATACCATTGTAACTCCGGAAATTACACCGGACAAGCTAAGCGGAAATATAATTTTTTTGAATATTTTTAATTTGTTTGCCCCTAAATCTTGTGCAGCTTCAATGACTCTTTTATCCATTTTTGAAAGAGCAGTGTAAATTGGCAAAATCATATACGGTAAAAAATTATATATCATGCCGAGTATTATCGCACCGGGAGTGTTTATCATGTTTATTTTTTCAAACCCAAAAAATGAAATCACTTTATTTAAAAGTCCGTTATATTCCAAAATCGTCATCCATGCGTATGTTCTTAGCAAAAAACTTGTCCACATTGGTATCATAAGGAGCATTATAAATATACTTTGGTATTTTATTTTTGTTTTTGAAATAAAATATGCCATCGGATAACCAATAATAAAGCAAATAAGCGTGGCAATAGCGCCAAACACAATAGACCGTCCAAAAACAGCGGAATATTTAGTGGCGTAGATAATGTTATTAAAAGTGAATGTACCTTCCGGAGTTGTAAACGCAAACGCAATAATTAGCATAAGCGGAACTAGCACAAACAGCGTCATCCACAAAACATAAGGTAATAAATTTAGTTTTATTTTTATTTTTCTTTTCAATTTTTTCTCCTATTATATTTTTCTATAATTTATTTACTATAATCGCCGTTTGACCTTTTTGCCAAACTTTTTTGCTTTCTTTAAATCCTGCACTTTTAAACATCTCTATTTGATTTTCTACTGTGCAGGGTGTATCAAAGTGAACAAATTCATATTTATTGATGTTTTGCTCTTTGCGAATCCTATTTAGCTCTGAAAATAAATAATTTTCTTCTGCCCCATTTTTTGCAACATAATCGCATTCAATATACATTCCGCCCGATTTTAAAGCTTTGCGGATTTTCTTATATAATACTACTTTACGCTCATGCGTAAAATGGTGCATTGTTTGAAATGATATAGCTATGTCAAATTCCTTTTCTCCGAAAGGAACATCGAAATAACTTCCGAGGATTAAATTCATATTTTTATTAGGGAAATTACTTTTAAGTTTATCAAGCATAGCCTGAGTTAAATCTATTCCGGTGACTTCTAAATCAGGAATTTTTTTAAATATTTCGTGAAGCTCGAGTCCTGTTCCACAACCTAAATCTAATAGTTTTTTACAGGTGTTTGGAATAAGTTCGGCAAGTTTTATATATCCTTCTTTGCACCCCTGGACATTTTCAAGCATGTGGGTTTCGTATTCATCTATTCTTTTTGTAAAAAAATCATTCATTTTTTCAAGTTTCATTATTTTACTCCTTATTAAATACTTTTTCAAAGCAATAACTAAGTGTGCTTACTAATAATCCCTTTTTATGCAGTTCATAAATTTCATCTGTTGTCATCCAGCCTACACTTTCCACCTCGTCGGTAGTTGCGTTTTTTAAGTTTACTGGGCCGTTATAGTCAAATAGGAATACATCCCATATACTATTTAAATTTTTCCGTACATCCGAGTAAATTAATTTTCCCATTTTGGGGTCCAGATCAATTCCTATTTCTTCTTTTACCTCGCGAACTATGGCTTCGATGCTATTTTCACCTTTTAACGCCGCTCCTCCCACAGTTTCAAACATAAGAGGATTTTTTGATTTTGTTTTAGATCTTTTTGAAATTAAATATTTCCCCTCAGAGTTTTTCAGCCAAGCATTTACAACCAAATGATACCTATCTTTAGGCATGGGGTCTTCTCTTTCGTGAATCTCTCCTGTTTTTACTCTGTTTTTGGTATATAAATCCCACAGTTCCATTTATTTTCTCCTTTATAAATTAAAGTTCGAAGCCAAATTTTGCAGATCATTATAAAATACTCCTGCATGATAACCATCACACGTAGCATGATGTAATTTTATTGAAACAGGCATTAATACTTTATCGCCAAAGTTAAAAAATTTTCCTATGGTAACCATTGGAAGTAACCACGTTCCGTCTACTTCATACATATCTATTTGAAAATCAGTAAAGCTTACCCACGGAATAGAAGTTATATCATAAAAATTCGGCGGAAAATTCTCTTTTGCGTACATACTTTGTATGCCGCTGTATTTTTCGATATCTTTTAAAGCGTTTTTATAAAACACATTAAAATCATCATCATATTCGAGCCATATACTTGTTATCGTCTTGGTATCTTCATTGAACATAGGATACCTAACATGAAGCTTATCCCACAGTATTAACTCTCCATTATATTCATCCACTTTAAAACACTCATGACTATTAAGTACTTTGGAAACCAAATAAGTAAAAGTAGGGTAACAACGTAATTTATTGGTTTTTATAACATTTAGAAGATTTGTTATATCAATATTTGCGGTCATCCCAAATCTACATCTCATTTTGTTTTCTTTGTTCATGAAATAATCATAATAATGTTTTCTTTTCCAATTATCTAAATCTATTTTTTGAAAGTTACTTATATTTTCGAGTTGCATCTTTATTTACCTCCATAAAATTTATAATATTTTTCAAGATTTGAAATTATATATTCAGCATTGTGATGACCTTTAAATATGTGATTTTCTACATTTACATTTTTTGATTTTAATATTCTATATAGTTTTTCACAAGCTGTATAGAATTTGCCTTCATCTTCGTTTCCACAATCCAAGAATATTTTTAGGTCACTAATTTTTTTATTTTTGGTAATTGTAATAGAGTCATATTTTAGCCACATTTTTTTATTTTCAAAATAACATTCATCTTCATCTTCGTAGTTTAAATCAATTGCCGGCATATGTGCTCCTATTTTCGAAAAAGTTTCCTGATGATTAAATCCAATATGTAAAGCAGCATATCCTCCGGCAGAAATACCACCAATATATCTTGAGTTTTTATCTTTTATCGTTTTATAGGAACTGTCTATAAAGGGAATTATTTCTTTTATAAAGTAATCTTCAAACAGTCCCTTATGAACAATTCCGTATTTACCTTGAACTTCTTCGTATGTTTGCGAAGAATTAATACCTCTGCTATTTGCAATATAAGGACAAACAATTATAAATGGATTAATACTATTATTTTTTATTAGTTTGTTTGCAATTTTATCCATTTTAAAATTTTTTAGAATATTTTCATTTCCGCCTCTGCCATGCAAAAAATACAAGACAGGCACATTTACACTTTCATAATTTCCCGGAATATATACTGATACGTTCATATTTCTACCAAGTATTTTGCTGTTTATTACTTTAACTTCTGTTTTCATAAAACTGATTACTCCGTTTAAAATATTTTTTTAAAGCGTTTATATGCATTGGGAAAAATTTTTCTGGATAACTATCCAATAATAGTTTTACTTTATTTGCAGGAATCCATTTTATATCCGATGATTCGTCTGATTTTTTATATAATTTACCTTCTCCGGAACAAATAAAAGTAAATAATATTAAAGAATATCCACCTGATAAATTCTGAGTAATACAAAAAGGGGAAAAATGAATTGTAGAATATAAACCGGTCTTAATTGCTTGGTAGTTTTCACCGATTATACTTGTGATGGTTAATCCTGTTTCTTCTTTAACTTCGCGCTTTAGCGCTTGAAATATATTTTCAAATTCTCTTATTTTTCCGGCAGGTATTTCTAACATTCCATCTTCTGAACTATTTTTTTGCCTTTTTTGAATAAGTATGTGGCAAACTCCGTTAATATTTTTTTCGATGATTGCACCAACCGCAGGTTTGGCAAATGTTTCGTTTGTCATAAATATCCCCTTTTAGTTTATTAATCTTCTTGGTCGTGCGGGTGCTGTTCTTCATAGAATTCGTCACTAAATGCGCTGTAGTCCCCCACTTCTGATGAATATATGGATTTTTTCATTATGTGAATATCGTCGGGTTTTATTATCATTCCAATCTTATCGCCTTCAGCTTGAGTTTCAGTGGTTTGTATCATCCATTTAAATCCATTAACGTCTACTATTATTTCGTTATGTACGCCCTTAAACGTAACGGAAGTCACGGTGCCGTAAATATTTCCGCTTCCCGGATCGGTAACTTTTATATCTTCTGGTCTTACAACCACGTCCACAGGTTTCATTTTTCCAAATCCTTTGTCTATGCACCTGAATTCTTTGCCGGAAAATTTAACTCTGTAGTCTTCTATCATTGTGCCTTCAACGATATTGCTTTCTCCTATAAAATCGGCCACAAAAGCGTTTTGAGGCTCGTTGTAAATATCCGTCGGAGAACCTATTTGCTGGATTTTTCCTTTATCCATAACGACAACGGTATCGGACATAGAAAGCGCTTCTTCTTGGTCATGCGTTACTAAAATAAAAGTTATCCCCGTGCGCTCGTGTATATTTTTAAGTTCTGTCTGCATGTCTTTTCTCAGTTTTAAATCCAATGCTCCCAGTGGTTCATCAAGAAGAAGAATTTTCGGATTATTTGCAAGCGCTCTGGCTATTGCAACCCTTTGCTGTTGACCGCCGGAAAGAGAATCTATATTTCTGTCGATATAGTTGCTTAAATTTACCATTTTAAGCATTTCTTTTACTTTTTCTTTTATTTCGGCTTCGCTCTTTTTTTGAATTCTAAGGCCAAAGGCCACATTTTCGTAAACGTTTAAATGTGGAAAGAGTGCATATTTTTGAAATATTGTATTAACCGCACGTTTATGTGCAGGCACGTTGTTAATTCGTTTCCCTTTAAAGTATACATTTCCGCTGTCGGGAGTTAAAAATCCCGCGATTATCCTAAGAGTAGTGGTTTTTCCACATCCAGACGGCCCCAAAAGAGTAACAAATTCTCCTTCTTTTATATTTAAACTTAAATTGTTAAGTATTTTTTCATTATCAAAAGAAATATTTATTTTGTCCAGTTTTATTATTAAAGATTTCATTTATTTTAAGGCACTAAGTGCATTTTTCACCACCATTTTATTTACTTAAAAGTATATTTTGTCCCGTTTGATGTATCTTCTATGATAACGTTTTTGCTTTTTAGCTCATCTCTTATTTCGTCGGCTAATTTCCAGTTTTTTTCTTTTCTGGCATTGTTTCTTTTTTCTATGAGTTTTTCAATTTCTTCCGTGCTTATTTTTTCTGTGCTTTTTTCTTCGTATAAAATTCCGAGAACGCCCGTTAATTCGCAAAATAAATCTAAGATATCGCTCAGAGTTTTTCCCCCAGCGTTAGATTTTCCGAGAACATTCATATTTACATCTTTAACCAGTTCAAAGACGGCACCTAATGCGTCAGCTGTGTTTAAATCATCGTCCATAGCGTCTATAAATTTATTTTTGTATGAATTTAAATCAAAAGAAATGCTGTTTTCGACGTTATCCAAGGAATTTTTTATTGCAAAAAGCAAATTTTCTTTAAAATTATAAAGACGTTCCAAAGCGGATTTACACTGCATTATAATTTCCTTGCTAAAATTTATCGGACTGCGATAATGCGAAGAAATCATAAGATAGCGAATCGGCTCATATCCGTATTTTTCAGAGATTTCCCTAACCGTAAAGAAATTCCCCAAAGATTTCGACATTTTTTGACTATTAACATTTATGTAGCCATTATGAAGCCAATAATTTGCAAATTTTATACTATTGGCGCATTCGCTTTGAGCTATTTCGTTTTCGTGATGCGGAAAAATTAAATCTTGTCCGCCGCAGTGAATGTCAATCGTTTTGCCCAGATACTTTCCCGCCATTGCGGAGCATTCAATATGCCATCCTGGGCGGCCGTTCCCCCAGGGACTTTCCCAATGTGGTTCACCGGGTTTTGCAGATTTCCAAAGAGCAAAATCAAGCGGATCGTTTTTTGCTTCGTCAACTTGTATTCTGGCACCGGACCGCAAATCATCTATTGTTTGTCCTGAAAGTTTGCCGTAATTTTTAAATTTGCGTGTGCTAAAATACACGTCGCCATTTTTAAGCGAATAGGCGTAGCCTTTTTCAATTAAAGTTTTTATTATTTTTATAATCTCGTCTATGTTTTCGGTGGCTTTTGGATGAATGCTTGCTTCTTTGATATTGAGCCCCTTGGCGTCTTTTTTATACTCTTTTATGTATTTTTGAGAAACGGCTAGAAAATCGGATTTTTCTTCATTTGCTTTTTTGATTATTTTGTCGTCAATATCCGTAAAATTTTGAACGAAAGTTACCTTATATCCCCTATACTCAAAATATCTTCTTAGCGCGTCAAAAACGCATATAGGACGAGCATTTCCTACGTGTATATAATTATAAACCGTTGGGCCGCAAGCGTAGATTTTTACTTTACCTTTTTCCATCGGAATAAATTCTTCTTTTTTTCTAGAAAATGTATTATAAAGTTTCATTTTTATTTCTCCTTAAAAATTAATTTAAAAATTTTCGGTTTTCCCAAATATAAATCACTCCGGAAATCAGGGAAAACACTGCGCTAAGCCAAATAAGCAAATAGGATATGGCGTTAAAAATCACGCCAAGCTTATTACCTGTTATTTCTATGTACATTTGAAAAATTATAACTGCATTTATTGCTATTATCTGACTTACGGTTTTTAATTTGCCCCAAATATTCGCCGGTACAACCTTGCCACCGGTTTTTAAAAGCAAAAATCTCACCGATGTAACCGTGAATTCCCGTATAACAATAAATACAACGGGCAAAACGGGAGAAAGTTTCAGCCCAACAAAACAAATGAGCATAGAAATAACGAGTATTTTATCTGCCAAAGGGTCCATTATTTTTCCAAAATCAGTTATAAAGTTATACTTTCTGGCTATTTTCCCGTCCAGATAGTCAGTATATGAGGCAAATGCAAAAATTAAAAAAGTAAAAAGCCATCTGCCGGGAATATGAGTGTAAAGCACGAAAAGAACAGCGGGAAATACTAAAAGAATTCTTAAAACAGTAAGTTTATTTGGTGTGTTCATTTTTAATTCTCCTCTAATTCATTAATAGCTGAGTTAATGACGCTCCAGCTGTAACCAAGCCTTTGACAATATGATACTAATTTTCTGAGTTCTTTTTCATTTTCCGTCGTGTTTTTATCGGTGTGCTTTTTTAAAAAGATTTTTTTAATATTTTCTTCTTCATTTATATCTATTTTACTAAGAGTCTCTTCAATTATATTATTTTCTACACCTTTTTTTGTAAGTTCGTATTTAACCCTTTTAATGGAATATAATTTTTTGAAAAAAAGTTCTTTAGCGTAAAGGAAAGCAAATTCTTTGTCATTTATCAGCCCCAAGTTTTCCATTTTTTCGGCTGCTCCTTCGGCATATTTTTCACCCAAGGAGTTTTTTATTTTATTTTTGAGTTCATGTTTTGAATGTGCCCTAAAAGAAAGAAGCCGCAAGGCTTTTTCTTTGGCTTTGTTTAAATTTATTTCTTCGTTTAAACTTTCTAAAATTTCATCGTCGATGTAGCTTCCGATTTTAAGGCCACTTTTCAAAAAAACTTCGGGCAAAACGCTTGCTAAATAATTATTATCGGCATATATGAGTATATTACCTTTTTTTGATTTTTTTATACTTGTAATTATCACATATATGCCTCCTTTACTTTTTAAATTAGATTGTTGCCCCCGCATTTATAAGTTCTTGCCTTATTCGCTCGTTTTTCGCCATCTTCAAAGCTGTTTTATTATTAAAAACTTTGTTTACATTTGCGTGGTTTTGGATTAAAAATTTAATTATCTCAAGCTGACCATTAACTGCGGCTAACATTAGGGGTGTCATGCCATCTTCAGGATTTACGGCATTAACGTCTGCGCCATTTTTTATTGCTTTTAGCACATCAAAAAAACTGTCATCTTCAATTCCGTCAAATAAGTCTTTGGTAGCTCTGTTATTATTTAAAGTATTAAAATTTTTATTAATATTACTTGAGTTATTATTTTGGAATGTTGGTACGGCTGGTACATTGGGTTGTGGTGTAAATATAGGCTCTTGAAAAATTGTTTCTTCATTTTTTGTGATAGTAGTAGGTTTATTGGTTTTTTTATCTTTTGAAAACAACTTAGAAAAAATAGATTTCTTTTGACTTTTAAGCAGTTGTATTATTTCTTTGTATTTACCATGTTTAAATATTTTAGCATTGTCTAAAGCAGTACGTTTATAAACCCAGTCTTTAATATTAATATCGGCACCGTTATTGACCAAAAATTCTGTCAATTCAAAATCACCATCAAGAACAGCAATCATTAATAGAGTATCTCCATTTTCTGTAATACGTCTATTAATAAATCCTTTACTGATGAAATACTTGATTACATCTAATTCATCATCGTGTGATACGTGGCGCGTTTGGTGATATGCTGCTAATTCCAAAATTTTTTTAACTTGCTTATCATTTAAACTACCCATTTCAAATAGTTTTTTGATGTACTCAGGGTAATTTTCACCAGTAGCAGCACGATTGACCTCTACTATTTCAAAAAATCTATTTTCTTTTTCTTTAAGCAGTTGCTCATTAGTCATGCCATCATTGATTAGCGCTTCAAGTGCCTCCTTGTCTTCATTAATTATTGCTCTATTTATAAATTCTTTTATATATCTGCTGTAGCGTTCCTTATTTTCTTCTAAAAAGTTAGAATAATACGGTTTATCATACCTTATGCTGTTTAAATCAAGTTTAACATTGTCTCCACAAAGCTTTTTTAGTTTTGTACAAACTTCTTCATAGCCTTTATAATAAGCGATTGTATAAAGTGTAGAGTCTAGTTTTATAAAACCTTCGTCAATTAATCCGCAAAAATCATACTCACCTTTTTTTTCGAGATTAGATATAATATCGTTGGGCTCGAGGAGTGAAATGGCAGATTTATAATGTTTAAGTAAAAACCTAGCTTGTACACTGCACCCGGCGAGTGCCGAAGTATAAAATTTACTGTTAGCATTAGTTATGGTACCTATACCATGATTTGCAAGATACTTCATCATATCGGTGCCCCATTTTTCATACGCTATATCCATTGGTTCTGCACCGCAGCACTTAACACCTTCTACGTTTTCGACTAAATATTCAACCACCTCTCTATGCTTGTTTTTAAGAGCTAATATTAAAGGGGTTTCATCATCGTAGTTCTTACTATTAACATAAGCACCTTCTTTAATAAGCCTTTTAACACCATCAAGGTCTCCACATGCGGCGGCTTCTCTAAGATCTCTGTTTTTATCAGCAAACACCGGTACAGCACAGCACAAACTTAGTGTGCACACAACTCCGCATAATAATAATTTTTTGATTTTTTTCATAAAAATCACCTTTCAATATTTTATTTGGCATATAATTGCCATGCTATAATTATTCCAGAGATGGCTAAAAATGTCAATATATGTCAATAAAATATCTTGTGTTCTCTTTTTATTCTTTAGAAGATTTTTCTTCTGTCTTTTCGTCTAAATCTGTTTTTGCTTCCATATTTCTACCCATTGAAGGTTTGGAGTAAATATCACCAGCTTTTTTTCTTACTTCAGTTTCTATTTTTGCCGCAAATTCCGGATTATCTCTTAGGTATTCTTTTGTTTTGTCACGGCCTTGAGCCAATTTCTTTTCACCGCATGCAAACCAAGAACCGCTTTTTTGAATAATATCTAATTTGACTGCCAAATCAAGGATTTCTCCTTCGTGGGATATTCCTTGACCGTACATAACGTCAAACTCAGCTTCTCTAAATGGAGGGGCAATTTTATTTTTTACAACTTTTGCTCTTGTTCTGGAGCCGATCATTTCGCCGTTTGATTTTAGGGTTTCAATTCTTCTTATGTCGATTCTTACCGATGAATAGAATTTAAGTGCACGGCCACCGGGAGTAACTTCCGGATTGCCGAACATAATTCCGACTTTTTCACGAAGCTGATTTATAAATATTGCCACGCAGTTTGATTTGGATATTGCGCCGGCGAGTTTTCTGAGCGCTTGAGACATAAGTCTTGCTTGCAATCCAACGTGTGAATCGCCCATTTCGCCTTCTATTTCTGCTCTTGGGACGAGTGCTGCAACCGAGTCCACTACGATTACATCAATTGCGCCCGAACGAACAAGAGATTCTGTGATTTCAAGTGCTTGTTCGCCTGTATCTGGCTGAGAAACCAAGAGTGAATCAATATCTACTCCCAAATTGGCTGCGTAAACAGGGTCCAATGCATGTTCAACATCAATAAATGCAGCGTTCCCACCATTTTTTTGGCCCTGAGCTATGCAAGAAAGTGCTAAAGTGGTTTTACCTGATGATTCCGGGCCGTAAATTTCAATAATTCTTCCTCTCGGAAGTCCGCCAATTCCCAGGGCAATATCAAGCGATAACGAACCCGTTGAAATAGAATCAACGTGCATTGTTTCGTTTTTCCCGAGTTTCATTACTGCTCCTTTGCCGAATTGTTTTTCAATTTGTCCAAGTGCTGTTTCAAGTGCTTTGTTTTTATCAAATGCCATAATTTTCAACCTCACATTATTAAAATATTTATAAAATTTAAAATTTTATACTCTTTATTCTTTCTGCGGCTTTTAAAACATTTTCTTTGTCGCCGAATGACGAAAGCCTAAAAAATCCCTCTCCGTTTGTTCCAAATCCTGACCCCGGAGTTCCTACAATATTTGCTTTTTCAAGCAGCAAATCAAAAAATTCCCATGAATTCATATTGTTTGGGCATTTAAGCCAAATATACGGTGAATTTTCCCCGCCAATATGCCAAATGTTTAGTTCATTTAATGTGTTTGAAAGAATTTTTGAATTTTCTTTGTAGTAAGAAATACATTTTTTAATTTGATTTTGTCCTTCGGGCGAAAGCGCCGCCTCTGCACCTTTTTGAGTAATATATGAAGTCCCATTAAATTTAATTGCCAAGCGCCTAAGCCACATATCTCCGGCTTTTACGCCGTTTATTTTAAGCTCATTCGGGATAACTACATATCCACATCTAAGGCCCGTAAAACCTGCATTTTTTGAGAAAGAACATATTTCAATGGCGCAATTTTTTGCACCTTCTATTTCAAAAATGCTGTGGGGTAAAGTTTCATCTTCAATAAAAGACTCATACGCTGCATCAAATAATATTATTGCCTTATTTTCCAGCGCATAGTCAACCCATTTTTTAAGCTGATTTTTATTATATACCGCGCCGGTTGGATTATTTGGCGAGCAAATAAATATCAAACTCGGCTTAACAGAATAATCTGGCATCGGGAGAAATTCGTTTTCTTCGTTTGCGTTGATGTAGGAAATATCGTTTCCTCTTAAAATACTGCTGTCCATATAAACAGGATAAGTTGGATTTTGAATTAGCACTTTCCCATTTAATTCAAATATTTCTGGAAGATTTGCCGTGTCACTTTTTGCTCCGTCGGAAACATATACTTCGTCAGGATAAATATTTACACCAAAATTTTTATAGTATTTGCAAATTGTCTCGCGCAAAAATTCATACCCCTCATACGGGCCGTAACCTTTAAATGTTTCTGCCCGGGCCATATCATCAACAGCACTGTGCATAGCGTTTATAACCGCCGGACAAATCGGCAAAGTAACGTCGCCTATTCCAAGTTTTATAATATCTTTTTCGGGGTTGCTCTGCTTATATTCTCCGGATTTTCGGGCAATTTCCGAAAAAAGATAATTTTTTTTAAGATTATTAAAATTTTTATTAAACTCAATCATTTAAATCATCCCCTTTTATTTATGGCTTGCTGCTCGCACAAATTCTCGAAACAGAGGGTGCGCATGATTTGGTCTGCTTTTAAATTCTGGGTGATACTGCACTCCTACAAAGAATTTATTGCTCGGGATTTCAACAGCTTCCACCAAAACGCCGTTTGGAGAAACCCCCGTTATTTTCATACCATTTTTTTCTATTTCTTCGCGGTAATCATTGTTAAATTCATATCTGTGGCGGTGCCTTTCAAAAATTTCCGTTTTCCCGTAGGCTTTGCTCATCAGCGTACCTTCTTTAATATTGCACGGATACGCTCCCAGACGCATTGTCCCGCCTTTTTGAGTTTTATCTTTTTGGTCGTTCATTAAATGGATAACAGGATTGTGGGTTTTTTCGTCAAATTCTTCTGAATTGGCATCTTTTAAATGTAAAACGTTCCTTGCAAATTCAATTACAGCGGCTTGCATGCCAAGACAAATGCCAAGATACGGTATATTATTTTCTCTGGCATATTTTGCAGCTTCAAGTTTACCTTCCAAGCCTCTGCCGCCAAATCCACCCGGAACCAAAATCCCGTCGCAATCGCCTAAATGTTCGTTTACTGTAAATTCTGTGATGAGTTCGGAGTCAATCCATTTTATTTCTACATTTGTGTCTGTTTCAAATCCACCATGGTTAAGAGCTTCCGCCACAGAAAGATAAGCATCGTGAAGCTGAACATATTTTCCAACGAGTGCAATTTTGGTTTTTTTACTACGGCTATCTATTCTGCTAAGCATTTCATTCCACTCTGTCATGTCGCCTTCCGGACAATCTAAATTAAGCTCCCGGCAGACTATATTTGAAAAATCATTGTCTTCTAGCATAGACGGCGCATGATAAAGCGAAGAAACTGTAATATTATTAATAACGCAATCCGGCTTAACATTACAAAACAGAGAAATTTTATCTTTGATATTTTTGGTAAGAGGTTTGTCGCATCTGGCAACAATTACGTCCGGATTTATTCCGAGTGACCTAAGTTCTTTTACGGAATGTTGTGTTGGCTTAGATTTATATTCGCCGGAACTTGAAATATAAGGAATTAACGTAACATGTATAAAAACGCAGTTATCTTTTCCAACTTCCAAAGAAACTTGCCTTATTGCTTCTAAAAACGGTTGGCTTTCTATATCTCCTGTGGTACCGCCAATTTCTGTTATAACCACATCGGCATTTGATTTTTCACCAACGGAATATATAAATTTCTTAATTTCGTTTGTTATATGAGGAATAACCTGAATTGTTTCTCCAAGGTATTCTCCTTTTCTTTCTTTTTGAAGAACATTCCAGTAAACCTTTCCCGTTGTTAAATTGGAGTATTTATTCAAATTTTCATCAATAAATCTTTCGTAGTGACCAAGGTCGAGGTCTGTTTCCGCACCGTCTTCTGTTACAAAAACTTCTCCGTGCTGATACGGGCTCATTGTTCCGGGGTCCACGTTTATATAAGGGTCTAATTTTTGAGCCATTACTTTTAGCCCACGGGATTTTAAAAGTCTTCCCAGTGATGCCGCTGTAATTCCTTTACCAAGGCCTGATACTACGCCGCCGGTTACAAAAACATACTTTGTCATACTTCTACTTCTCCTTCAAAAACTTTTATTGCGTTTCCTGTCATTAAAATTCCATGGTCTGAATAATTAATCACTAATTTTCCGCCACGCAAATGAACCGTTACATCTTCATTTTTACTGCAAAAATTATTCTCCGCCGCAGCCACCACGCTTGCGCAGGCGCCGCTACCACACGCCAATGTTTCGCCGCTTCCTCTTTCCCAAACTCTCATGGAAATATTATTTTTATCCATTATACTTGCAAATTCTATATTTATGCCCTCAGGGAAAATTTTATAAGAAGAAAGATTTGAGCCTATGTCCTTTACGTTAATCGAGTAAACTTCATCGCAGAATATTACACAGTGCGGATTCCCCATTGATACACAGCTGATATTATAAACGTCTTTGTTTATCGTGATTGGCTCATTTATAACTTTATCTTTGTTAAAAATCACAGGTATTTTTTCGGAGGCAAGTTCAGCTTTTCCCATGTTTACTTTAACTGTTGCTTCGTTTCCGCTGTTTTTTAAGATATTCAAACTTTTAACGCCACTTAACGTTTCAATTTTTATATCGTGTTCATCTTTTACCATGTTTAAGTCCAAAAGGTATTTAGCAACGCACCTTATACCATTGCCGCACATTTTTCCTTCGCTGCCGTCTTTATTAAAAATTCGCATTTTTGCGTCTGCAACATTGGAAGGCCCGATAAGTATTATTCCGTCTCCGCCAATGCCGTAACGTCTGTCAGAAAGTGCAATGCTCAGCTCATCGGGGTTTTCAATATTTTGATTAAAGCAATTAATATAAACGTAGTCATTTCCGCAGCCGTGCATTTTAACAAATTTTATCTTCATAAATTTCCTCCTGAAAAAATATATCCTCAAACTTATATTTTATATTAAAATCAAGTTTTTTACAACACTTTTTAACTAAAAAAATTTAAGCCAAAGCTTGCGGTTGCTTTGGTTTAAATTTGGCATTAATTATTACTTTTATAGGCGTTTCTCGGGCGCCTTACTTCTGTTTTCTTTTTAAAGTCAGAAAGTTTTTCATCGCTTAACTTTTTGAATTTATTTATCATATCTTCAAAGCTAGGTGCCTGATTTTTTGGCTTGAAATTATCATTTTTTTGTACCTTCTTTTGAGAAGGCAAAATTTCTTCGCTTGCTTGCTTAATAGAAAGCTCGTATTTACCCTTGTCGTTTAGTTTTATGATTTTCACTTTAACGATTTGGCCTTCTTTTAAATGCTTACTTATTTCTTTTACAAAAAAATTGGACACTTCCGATATATGCACAAGACCCGATTTCCCTTCTCCTAAATCAACAAAGGCGCCGAATTTAGTTATACCTGTTATTTTTCCCTCTACTACTGCTCCTAACTCAAGACGCATAAAAAATTTACTTCCTCCTTAAAATATTTAAAAAATAAAATTATTCCATCACGTTTTCAAAAATTCTTACTTTTGAGCTATCGTGATTGTTTTCTTCTTCCTCATTTTCCTCAATCGCCTTAATAAGTTCGTCTTTTTTTTGCTTTTCAATTTTAATTTTTTCGCTTTTATTTGTATATTCATCATTTGTTTGCCATATTTTTACTTGTTGGTTGATAAACAAAAAAACTATGTAAGCAATAATAGAAAATATAATAAATTTTATTATTATTTTTATTGTAAATTTTTTATTTTTTTTAAATACACGTTTAATTGATATCACTCCCTTAGAAACAAAAAATACATTACATATTTTATTATGCACTAATTAAACGTATCAATTCAAGTACTTTTTATCTTTTTAATTTTAAAATTTTCCCCGTTATATTTTTGGCTTTAAATTTTATTTTCCCCGCAATTTTCCCGGAATATTTATAAATAGCATTGCCAAGCGTTAAATGGTACGCTATCCAGCCTATTCCTTCGCCCGCCAAAATATAAAACCTAGATTCGCCGCTGTTAATTTTTAAGACAAAAACAAAGGTTATTATCCCGCTTAATATAAAATAAATAACGTCTTCCACAAAAATGGCAACACTTTTTGAATTTATAACCATTCTTATTATTCTGAAAACATCGTATAAAACGCCAAGCCCAGCCCCAAGAATGCACGAAAATGCAAAAATTATCGTTTGCATGGTAGTAGATTCATTCAAAATGTCCACCTACTTAAAAAGCCTTGAAAAAATTCCGCCTGCCGCTTTTTCACTGCTGTAAACAAGAGATGAAATTTCACCGTCAACTTCTAAATCTCCAAATTCCAGATTTAATTTTTTTATGTTTAAATTTTTTCCCTTTATAATAAGCCTACCCATTTCTGTGCAAAGGTCTATGGTGTTTTCGTCGTAATTATCCACTTCTTTTATGCCGCTAAGAACCAAATTTTCTCTGTTTTCCAAGGTAACGCAGTGGGGATTTTTCGGATTCGTTTTTTTAATTTCTTGTGATGTCATACATTTTTACTCCTTTAATAAAATCTTGTTTATATGTATGACAAACAACAATTTTTTATTATTGATTAATTATTTTTTCGGCAGCAAACAGTATGCCAATTTGCGCAGTATGAAAATTAAGCCCTCCTTGTACCCAAACGGCGTAAGGATCCCGCAGCGGCCCATCTGCGGAAAGTTCAATCGACGAACCCAAAGTAAAAGTTCCCGCAGCCATTATAACCTGGTCTTCGTATCCCGGCATGTCCCACGGTTCCGGAGACACAAAAGAATCAACGGGAGAACCTTGCTGAATTCCTTTGCAAAAATTAATGAGTGCTTCACGGCTGCGCAAAACAACAGATTGAACGATATCACATCTGTTATCATCTGATTTTGGGAAAACTTCGTAGCCCATAATTTCGAAAACAGACGCAGTAAAAACGGCAGTTTTAAGTGCTTCTGCCACGGCATGCGGAGCGTTAAAAATACCCATAAAAAGCTCCCTGTTTATTCCCAAAGTTGCCCCGATTTCTTTTCCGATACCCGGGCAAGTTAATCTGCAAGCGCATTTTTCTATTAAATCACTTTTCCCCGCAATATATCCTCCGGTTCGCGCAATGCCGCCGCCAGGGTTTTTTATCAGCGAACCGACAACTAAATCTGCACCAACTTCAGAAGGTTCATCTTTTTCTGTAAACTCTCCGTAGCAATTATCCACCATTACTATAACGTTAGGGTCAATATTTTTTGCGCAGTCTATAATTTTTTTGATTTTGGCCACAGAAAGAGAATCTCTTAGCGTATATCCCCTGGAGCGCTGGATATATATAACTTTATATTTTTCTTTGCTCATTTTATTTTTTATTTCGGTTAAATATTCTTTTTCATTTTTATTGTATTCCAGATAATCAAATTCTATCTTAAAATCATTTAAGCAGCCAAAATCGTTTTTTGAATTTATAACGTCATTTAATGTGTCATAAGGTTTCCCTGTAACAGATAGCACTTTGTCAAACGGCCGCAAAATACCAAAAAGCGCCACCGTTAAGGCATGTGTCCCGCTTACTATGGTAGATCTGACTAATGCGTCCTGCGCACCGAAAATTTTTGCAAAAACCTCGTCTAATTTTTCTCGCCCGCGGTCGCCGTATCCGTAGCCGGTGGTAGATGCAAAATGGCTTTCGCTGACACCAGAGTCAATAAAGGCTTTTAAAACTTTCTGCTGATTGTGTTCTGAAATAATTTCAACTTTTTCAAACTGTTTTTTGCACATTTCAAGCGCTTTGTTTCGTATTTTCTTTGTTTTTTCACTAAAATTAAAAATAATAATTTTCTCCTTTTTATTTTATATTTTTTATAAAAATCATTCAGACGTAAAATAAGACCTGTTTTCTTTTTTAAGTGTTTTAAGGTTAAGCGTTCCTTTTTCGGAAGCGCTTATTTTGTTCATTATAATTTCTTTGGCGGTAAGAAGTTTGTAGCTTAAATCTTCTTCTGAGCCTATTAAAATTTTTATTCTGTGATCATAAACTATTTTTACGTCGTTTAAATTTGAAGCATCAATTTCATTTAAAAAATTAAGTTCGTTGGACTTAAATGCATCTATGATTTTAAACACCGATTCTTTTGCTTTCGGGTCTTTATATTTAATGCTGCCGTTTTTTTCGATTTCAAATTCAATTCCTTTAACGTGTATAATTTCCGGCGGAATTTCAACCGTTTTTTCAAGAAGTTTATCGCACTTGCTTATTACCAAATATTCATCTTCGTGTTCCAAAAAATAGCAAGGAGATCCTGTGGTAATTTTAATTTCAATACTGCCGGGCATTTTTTTGCTAATTTCCGCCTTTTCCACATACGGAAGTTTGTCGTAAATTGCTTTTCCTGCATTTCCAGAATTAATAAACAGAAGATTCTTGCCCATATTAATTCCGCTTGCTGAAATAATTTCGCTGTCGTCGTAATGGCTATTACCCGTTACTGTTATATTTCTAACAAAAAAGATACTGTCAAGCGTTATTTTAAAGCCAAACCATAGCCCAATTACCACTGCCGCAAAACAAAATAAAATCATACTCCGCTTAATAATTTTTTTAATAAGCGTCCTTTTTTTTATTCGTTTTTTTATGTATGCTTCTCGTTTTCTTCTTTTTGGACCCATTATTTTAATCATCTTTTTTCACCTTTACACCCTTCTTATTACTGCTCCAACATTTGATAAATTTTTTTCTATATTTTCATATCCTCTGTCAATGTGATTAAGCCCGGAAATTTTTGTAATTCCTTCTGCACCAAGCCCTGCTACTATAAGCGAGGCAGCGCCCCGCAAATCAGACGCACTTACTTCTGCACCGTATAATCTTTTTACTCCTTCTACAATTGCTACTTTGTCTTCCACTTTTATATCTGCTCCTAATCTAAGTAGTTCCCCCACGTGTTTGTACCTGTTTGAAAAAATATTTTCCACAAACATGCTCGTTCCGTCCGCAATAGTCGTCATGGCCATTACAGGTGCCTGAGCGTCAGTCGGAAATCCCGGATAAGGCATTGTCCTTATTAATCTATTATAATACGGTCTTTCGGGAGAATCTATAATTAAAATATTATCACAAAACATCTTTATTATACAACCCGCTTCTTCAAAAATTGGTATAATCGAGCTTATATTATCTTCAACAACGTTTTTTAAAACCAAACTTCCGGAAGTTATCGCCGCACACGCCATGTATGTTACGGCTGCAATTCTGTCCGGTATGATTTTATGCTCTGTACCATGAAGTTTATTTACACCTTCGATTGTGATAACTCCGCTTTCGGAATATTTTATCTTTGCCCCGCATTTATTTAAAAATAAAATCAAATCCATTATTTCGGGTTCTTTTGCTGCATTTGTAAGAACGGTTACACCCTTTGCTTTAACTGCTGCGAGTATTAAATTTTCCGTTGCACCGACGCTTGGAAACGAAAGAGCAATATTGCTTCCAATAAGCCCAAGCGATTCACATTCCAAAAAACCATGTTTTTCGTTTATTTTAAGTCCGAGTTGCCTTAGTCCTTCCAAATGCAAATCAATAGGTCTTGGACCAAGTTCACACCCTCCCGGGAATGATAATTTTGCGCTTTTTTTACGGGAAACAAGTGCCCCCAAAAATATAATGGAGGATCTCATTTCGCGCATTAAAGATTGTGGTATTTCATTTTTTGAGATATTTTTTGAATTAACTGTTATCGTACCACCGCAAAAAGAAACTTTGCACCCTAAATGCTCCAAAACCTTAATTGTAACCTGAACGTCAGAAATATTCGGGCAACCGTGTATAACGCATTCATCTTCGCAGATAATGGAAGCAGCCAAAATCGGAAGTATGCTGTTTTTAGCGCCTTGAACTTTTATTTCACCCTCTAAACGATGTAGCCCCTCTATTATTAATTTTGACACTAAACATACACCCCTTTTTAGTTTTTACAAAACCGCAAAAACCAAGAATAAATCAGTTCTGTATATATTGGGTATAATATTCAGTGCAAGCCTTATGTTGATAATAATTTTTTAAATTCCCCGGTAAAAAATATAACTTGAACTTCACTTAAAATAAAGTTATGCTATATTAGTAAAGGAATTTTTACCTAAAAAAACAGGAGATGGGCATGAAAAAAAAATCAAAAATATTTTTTAATATACTTGCATTACTTGTTCCGGTGGGGCTTATTATATATTTTATAACTTCCGAAAACGGCTTGATTGACCTTATTGAGAGTGCGTCGAGTTTTAACTGGTTTTGGCTTATTTTTGGAGTACTTTGCCAGCTTTTAAACGTTGCAATAGACGCCTTTATTCTTTATAAATTTACAAATAATTACGACAAATCATATACTTACGCAAAAGGGCTTAAATGCACAGCGGTCGGGCAATTTTTTAGCATAATAACTCCCGGCGCCGTTGGTGGACAACCAATGCAGCTTTACTGCTTTTCAAAGCAAAAAGTATCTGCGGGAGTGGCATCCTCAGTTTTAATACAAAAATTTCTTGTTTACCAAAGTACAATAACGCTATATAGCTTTGTTTCTGCTGTTTTAAATTTTGATATTTTCTTTAGCGGCATGGGCGGTATTATGATAACTTTAGCGATCTTCGGATTTGTTTCTCACGTAGCGGTAATAGGCATTATGTATATGTTTTCATTCAATAGAAAGCTCACCTTTAAACTTATAAACTGGATTTTTAATTTACTTGTAAAAATAAAATTAATAAAAAACCCAGAAGAAAAAATACAAAAAACAAAAGAAAACCTTGAACATTTTCACGAGTGCAACAAATCACTTTATAAAAATAAAAAACTTTTTATTCAAACAATTTTATTAACAATCATTCAGCTTACGCTTATTTTCTTAATTCCATATACAATTTACAGGGGATTTAACTTTTTTGGAGCAAATGCATTTGATATGGTAACCGGACAATCTTTTGTAGTAATGGTTTCCTCGTTTATGCCGCTTCCGGGTGGTTCCGGTGCTGCGGAAGGGTGTTTTTACGTGTTTTTTGATACATTTTTTACTCAAAGTACCATTAAATCCGCAATACTTATCTGGCGAATTATCACATATTTTTTAAATATTATAATATTTGCTCCGTTTATTAGATTTCCAAAAGAAACTAAAAGCAAATAAAAATGTTCTTTATTTAGGAGGCCAAAAAACGATGAAATCACCAGAAATAAGTTTGATTATTCCAGTTTATAATGTAGAAAAGTATCTTACCCGTGCATTAAAATCCGTGGAAGAACAAACTTTTAAAAATTTCGAAGTAATTATCGTAGATGACGGTTCAACGGATAAAAGCGTAGAGATAGCCGAAGAATTTTGTAAAAAAAATAAAAATTTTTACCTTATAAAACAGCAAAACAAAGGTCCCGCTGCAGCAAGAAACACGGCTCTTGACTCTTGCAAAGGAAAATACATAGGTTTTATGGATAGCGATGACTACTTGGAACCTAAATTTTTAGAACTTCTATACGATGCTGCAATTAAAAATGACGCCGATATAAGCTGCTGTAATTTTAATTTTTATTACCCCGAAAAAAATTTAAAATTATATATGCCTTTTAATTCAATTCCGGGAGTATACTCAAAAACAAAAGCCTTAAAAAAATTAATTTTAGACATCGGCACACATTATTTTGTATGGAATAAACTAACAAAAAGAGAGTTATTCTTTGAAAATAATTTTAAATTTGACGAAATGTATTTTGAGGATATAGCTGCATCACCCAGGCTTTTTTACTATGCAAATAAAATAGTTTTTTCGGGTAAAGCGCTTTATAACTACACAAGCAGAGAAACCAGTATTCTTCACTCGATGAATGTTAAAAAAATAAACGATTTTATTAAATCTTTGGGCGTTATAAGAAACTTTTTGGAAAACGAAAAAGCTTACAAAGATTACCGCAAGCATATTTGGATATACTCGCAGAAAGCAAAAATAGTTTGCTACTATTATGTTTTTATGCTGCATGCAAAAGAGAAAAATTTCAGCAAATTTTTAGAAAACATAAGTTCTGCCACAAAGTCGATTGATTATTTTGCAGGGAATTTATTTAAACCCACCAAAGGCGAAAATTTACCGGAAGTACCTTATCCGATTATAAAACCGCCGAAAAAAGTTAAAATCAAGAAAAAGAAAATGAAAAAACATGCTTAACATCTGAATAAACATTCCATGTGTGCTAAATACTATACACATGGAAAATTTTTTTGATAAAATTAAAAAACATTCGCATAAAATAAAAAAATACGGCAGCGCTGTTTTATTTATTATATCAGTTGCTATTTTAGTTTATTTTTGCGTGGTAAATAATAATTTAATATGCCTTTGCAAAGTGCTTCCGATTCTTAATTTATACTGGCTTGTCGGAGGCTTTGTTTCGCTGCTTCTTTCTTGGTATTTTGAAAGCAGAGTTATTGCCACAATTGCACAAAATTTATGCGGCCAAAAACTACCGGGCTATTTTTCTTATAAAGTAATAATTTATTCGCAGTATTTTTCGGCAATAACTCCCATGGGTCTTGGCTGCCAACCGGCACAAATACTAAAACTGAAAGAAAAAGGAATAACCACGGAAAAAGCAGTGGTTATTCTTACAAAAAAGCTGTTAATTTACCAAACCACGCTGGCAATATACTCGGTTATTACAACAATTATTTACTATAATCATTTAAAAAACTTATTTCCGGGGCTTATTTTATTTGTTGCTTTTGGAGTGTTTTTTCAGTGTTTTACAATTTTGATTTTGATAGTGATAAAATTTAAATCTGAGCCAGTTTTAAAAACCTTTAAAAGCATAATTTTTTTATGCGCCAAAATAAAGATAGTAAAAAATCCGCAAAAAACAGTAAGCAGATTTAACAAAAAAATAAAATCTGTTTTTGATTGCAACGTTAAAATGGGAAGAAAAACAAATTTAAAGCTGTATTTACTAAATTTTTTGCAAATAACATTTTTACTTTTAATACCATTTTTTGTTTTTAAATCTTTTAACCATGAGTTTAATCCAATAATAGAATCAATCTGCACACAATCAGTGGTAAACACGGTTTCTTCCTTTACCCCACTCCCCGGTGCTTCAGGTACCACAGAAAACGGATTTTTAAAAATGTTTTCTATGATATTTGGCAAAGAAGAAGTTTCGTCGGCAATGATTATATGCAGATTTATATCTTTTTATTTTGTAATAATTATTGGCACACTTTTTAAAAAAATCAAATAGAAAAACTTAACTTTTGGGTATTGATTTTTGGCGCAATATTTAAATGAAAGTCCTTATTTAAAGACATTCCGAAACTGCTGAGATGGCACACAGACGTTTCCATCGCAAGTTCGGGAATGTTATTGTGGGAACTGAGATGCGCCAAAATTATATTTTTTGTGCCGTGGTCAACGAGATGCGGCAAAAATTCCGCACAAGATTGATTTGAAAGATGTCCTGAGCTGGAAAGTATGCGCTTTTTTAAATAATACGGGTAAGGCCCGTTTTGGAGCATCATTACATCGTGATTAGACTCAAGCATTACAATATTTGCGCCTGTAAGAGCATTTTTTACTTCGTTTGAAACAAAACCTAAATCCGTACACATTGCAAATTTTTCACCGATTTTATTTGTAAAAACAAATCCAAAACCTTCACTACAATCGTGCGATATTGAAAACGCTTTTAATGACGCAAAACCTAAATCCATATTTTTTTTATCGATGATTTCGCATTCTGATTTGGCTTCTATTATTCCCCTGTTTTTTAAATTTGTTATAGTACCCTTTGAACCATAAATTTTAATGCCGTATCTTTTTGAAAAAACCTTTAACCCAGAAACATGATCCGTATGCTCATGAGTTATAAAAATTCCTTTTACGTTTGATATATCAAGTCCATTTTCGTGTAGTGTTTTTTCAATTTGCTTTGCGCTTTTTCCGCAGTCGATAATCACTGCTTTTTTGTCTTCAAATTCAGCATACGTGCAGTTACCGCTGCTTCCACTAAAAAGCGGGCAAATTTTAATCAATTTAATTCCTCCTACTGTTTTTTGGCAGAAAAATTCCCGATAAAGATTTTTTATCTTTACCGAATTTTATTTTTAAATTCCCGAAACTTCTTCCTCCTCAGGAAATATATGAGAAATGTGTTTTATGTCTGCACCTAAATTCGTTAATTTCTCTACTATGTTTTCATATCCTCTTTCAATATGGTTTATATTTTCTATTGTTGTTTTCCCGTTTGCTGAGAGCCCTGCTATTATAAGCGCTGCACCGGCTCTAAGGTCCGTTGCGCTTACTTTTGCGCCGGTTAATTTTTTAACTCCTTCAACCACTGCAAGCCTACCATCAACTGATATTTTTGCGCCCATACGGCTTAATTCTTCGATATATCTAAATCTATTATCCCAAACCGCTTCGTTTACTATGCTTGTCCCCTCCACGGTGGAAAGGAGGGCAGTTATTTGCGGCTGCATATCTGTTGGAAAACCCGGGTGTGGCATGGTTTTTATGTTACATTTTTGCAGCGGTTTGTCGCAGAAAACTCTTACTGATTCGTCAAACGATTCCACATTTACTCCCATTTCTTCCAGCTTGGCTGTAATGGACTCCAGATGTTTTGGAATTACGTTTTCAATTGTAACGTCTCCCCTTGTAGCCACAGCAGCTGCCATGTATGTGCCGGCTTCAATTTGGTCGGGTATTATAGAATATGTTACACCCTTTAATTTTTTTACACCACGAATTTTTATAACGTCTGTACCTGCACCAAAAATATCTGCACCCATGCAGTTTAAAAAGTTAGCAAGATCAACAATGTGTGGCTCTTTGGCGGCGTTTTCTATAACTGTAAGGCCTTCACTTTTTACAGCTGCAAGCATTATATTTACAGTTGCACCTACTGATACAACGTCTAAATAAATATGGGTTCCAACCAATTTTTTGCATTCCACATGAATAACTCCGGCATTAATATCATAATCAGCGCCTAAAGCTTTAAAACCTTTTAAATGCTGGTCAATGGGCCTTGTGCCAAAGTCACATCCCCCGGGCAAACACACACTTGCTTTAGAAAACTTGCCCAATAGCGCTCCCATTAAATAGCACGATGCTCTCATTCCACGCATTAAATCATTCGGCGTTTCACAAAAAACCATTTTTGTTGGGTCAATTTCTATGGTATTTTTATTTATCATTTTAATATTTGCGCCCATGTCGCTTAAAATTCTGCACATAAGCGTAATGTCGCTTATTGCGGGAATGTTTTCTATTTTGCAAACGCCGTCTGATAAAATTGTTGCCGGCAAAATCGCCACTGCCGCATTCTTAGCGCCGCTTATTGATACTGTTCCTTTTAATTTATGCCCTCCAGATATTACTAATTTATCCAAAGCGCCTCCACCTCTTTACTAATATTTCTATAAATTTTTTATTTTTAATTTCCGTAGACGGAATTTTCATCATCATTTTGTTTATTTGAAGAATTGTCTTTATAGCTGTATGAACGTATTCGCTTTACATTGTTTGACGAAGCGTCAAAATCGACTTCATAAACCCTGTATTGTGAACCATCTAAATTTACATTTACTGTTTTCTTACCGGTTGTGCCTTTCATTTGAAAAACATATGTTCCGTTGTAAGAAGGCACAACTTTTTTTGTTTCTTCCAAAACCCCATCAACATACGTTGTAACTGTTACTTCGTGTGTTACTTCAGACGGTAAATCAACCGATACACTTAGCGTTTTTTCTCTTTTTACCCCTGAACTTACCGTAAGTTTAACGGTTGAATCTTTATTTACGGAAACTCCTGGTAATGGATCCATGGATATAACTGTATCTTTAGGTTTATCGCTGTTTTCATAAGATATATTTTCGGAAACTTTTAAACCTGCTGAAGAAAGTTCACTTTTTGCAGAAGATAAAGTTTTGTTAATCACATCCGGTACAGTTACTTTTTCCTCTGACGGCCCTTTACTTATATAAAGTTTTACTGTGGTATCGGAAGGAACTTTGCTGCCTTCTTGCGGCGAAACACTAACCACGTAACCTTCTTTAACATTATTATCTTCAATCATCAGTAAATCATACTTCAGCCCTGCGTTTGTAAGTTTAGATTTTGCTACATCTTCAGTAAGTCCGGCAATATTAGGCACTGTTATTAAAACTCCGGAACTGTTTACTTTTAGTACTATTGTAGAGTCTTCTTTTATTTTCTTTGAACCGGGTAGTGGATCTTGATCCACAATTATTCCCTCCGGTTTTGTAGAATCATATACAGATTCAACCTTCCAAACGAATTTATACTCAGGATTATTTTGCACTTCCGAAAGCTGCATACCTATAAAATTCGGCACGTCAACATCTTTTGCAGAACTATTTCCGCAAGACCCAAAGAACGTTATAAAAACGAATATAAGGGCCAAAAGTGCTACCGCTGTGGCAATACCACTGGCAATAAAAGTGGATTTGCTTTTTTGTCTTTTCTCTTCTTTATAGTTATATTTGTCACCATAATTGGTCTTGTTCTTATTTATGTTTTCGATATTATCGATGTATTTAGTTGGGTTATCATCTACAAAGTAATTGTAATCAAAAGTTATCTCGGGGTTATCTTCAAATTTTTCTATATCGCTGAGCATTTCTTCCGCAGAAGCGTACCTATGTGCAGATTCTTTTTCCATTGAGTGAAGAACAATTTGCTCTAAGCCCTTTGGAATATTAGGATTAATTTCACATGGAGGTTTAGGGCTTGCTTGCATTTGCATAATTGCAACCGATACGGCATTATCCGCTTCAAACGGTAATTTGCCCGTTATCATTTCATAAAGCATTACACCAACCGAGTATAAATCGGCTTTTTCGTCAATAATGCTTCCTCTTGCTTGCTCCGGCGAAATATAATGAACTGAACCTATGGCTCTGTCCGTCATCGTTTGAGTTTCATTGTGTGAAAATCTTGCTATTCCGAAATCCGTGACTTTAATCGTCCCATCGTTAAGAAGCATTATGTTTTGGGGCTTTATATCACGATGAATTACGCCCTTTCCATGTGCATGAATAAGCGCAGAAAGAATTTGATGAACAAAATAAACAGCGTCTTTCCAATTTATTACTTTTTGATTTGAAATATATTCCTTCAAGGTGGTGCCTTCAATATATTCCATTACTATATACTGAATTTTGGTGCCAAAGCTTACATCGTAAACTTTTACAATATTTGGGTGAGAAAGCACTGCGATGGCTTTGGATTCGTTTTTAAAGCGCCTTATAAATTCTTTGTTGCCTAAAAATTCATCTTTAAGTATTTTTATGGCCACTATCTTATCTTCAATTATATCGTAAGCACGGTATACAACGGCCATGCCCCCGACACCGATTAATTCTTGAATTTCATATCTTGCGTCTAATCTTTTACCTGTATATTTATCCATGGTACTTTTTCTCCTTGTCCATAATAAATTTTATAACATTTAAAACTAATACTTAATAACCGAAACGGTTATATTATCTGTTCCGCCATTTTCATTTCCTTCGTCAATCAGACGCTGCGGCAACTGAGAAAGCTCAGTTTCTTTGCAGATTTCATAAATTTTGTTTTCTTCCACATGATTTGTAAGCCCGTCAGTGCATAAAATAACCAAATTGCCGGGCTTTATTTTTAGCTGCTTGTAATCCACTTGCACTTCGTCGCTTACACCCAAAGCTCTGGTTATCACATTCTTTTGCGGATGATTTTTAGCTTCGTCAACAGTTATTTTCCCGCTGCTAAGCATTTCTTGAACCATTGAGTGGTCGGTGGTAATTTGATTTATATTATTTTCGCCCACTAAATATGCTCTACTGTCGCCCACATGAGCAACATAAAGGTCATCACCGCTTAAAACGCAAAGTATAACCGTTGTCCCCATATTTTTTAGGCTCGTGTCCTCTTGAGACTTTAAATAAATCGCATCATTGGCACTGTTTACAGCCTCGCATATTATTTTTTTGATTTCTTCCGGCTCGTTTTCACCACTTAATTTCTCGTTTAAATAAGAAGAAATCGTTAAAACTGCAATGTCGCTTGCTACATCTCCGCCGGCAACACCGCCCATTCCGTCACAAACAACCGACCATGCCAGACTATCAGAAATTTTACCTGTTTTAACTGCATCTTGGTTACTGCTTCTAGTTTTACCAATATCTGTTTTGCTGTAAATTTTCATTTTAATCTTTGCCCTCCGCTTCTTTGTACTTTCCTTTTAATTGACCGCACGCCGCCTCTATATCTTTCCCGAGTGTTCTTCTTACTGTGGCGGTTATTCCGGCCTTTTCCAGTATGTTTTGAAACAAATAGACCTGTGCTTTGCCGCTTGGGCTAAACTCTTCCACTATATCCGATTTATTAAGTGGAATTAAATTAACATGGCAAATCATGTTTTTTAAAAGTTTTGCCAGCTCAACTGCACATTTTGCTGAATCGTTAACATTTTTTATCATTATATATTCAAACGAAATTCTTCTTCCGGTGATTTTGATGTAATATTTGCAGGCATCAATCAATTCTTTTAAATTATAGCGGCGATTAATTCGCATTATTTTATTTCGAATTTCATCATTTGGTGCATGAAGTGAAATAGAAAGCGTAAGCTGCAATTTTTCTTCGGCAAGTTTATATATTTTATCCACTATCCCGCAAGTTGAAAGCGAAATGTGCCTCATGCCGATATTTAGATGGTCTTTTGAAGAAATTAACCTTAAAAATTTTATTACGTTGTTGTAATTGTCTAAAGGTTCTCCCATTCCCATAAGAACAATATTTGAGATTTTTATGTTTTCATCTTTTCCGGCGGCCTCCACCTGAGCAATCATCTCCGAAGGCATTAAATTTCGGGCAAATCCGCCTTTGCCGGTAACACAAAATGCACAACCCATTTTGCACCCTACCTGCGTTGACAAGCACATCGAATATCCGTGATTATACTTCATAACCACTGCTTCGATAAGCTGGCCGTCATAAAGTTCAAAAAGATACTTTATTGTTCCGTCCAAAGAAATTTTTTTGCTTTTAATTTTTACACTTGCTATAAAATAATTTTGATTTAAAAAATCTTTTAATTTTTGAGGGATATTAGACATTTCTTCAAATGAAGAAACACCTTTTACAAGCCAGCCATAGACTTGCTTTGCTCTAAACGATTCGATGAAATTTGGCAAAAAGCTTTGCTCTATTTCCCGAGCCGTCATAGATTTTATATCAATTTTATCCATTTAAGGCTATGCACCTCCAAACACGGCAACATATATCCCTAATCGTATTATATATACTAAAGCAAAGCGGTGTCAAGTTTTATGCGCTAATTTTCTTTTGTAAGTATAGAAACAACACTTTCGTATATTTTCTCCGGCATTTTATAAAAATTATTCTTTATCACGGTAGCCGCCGTAATATCCGGGGCGTAAAGCTTGATTTCCAGCATATTAAATTCCCCACCGGACACTTTGCAATTTACAGTATACCCAACCGGTGTTTTTTTAATATTAACTGTGTTTTCTTTTTCGGTTTTTAGTCTTTTAAAGTATGCTTTGGCACTTTTTAGGGCGTTTTCCCTAACGGTTAACGGTAAATTATCCCCAAGCTCTTCGGAAATCATTTTTCCGCTTGGAGTAATTACATAGTAATTGCTGTCTTCAGGGCAAACCGATAAATTTTTATTTAACACCATTTGCGAAAAGGCCTGACTTGCTTCAAAATAATTTGCCAAAGAGTAATTTTGAAGTATCGCAGAAACATCTGATTTTCTTAAGGGAGTATTTATTTTGTCAAAAATATAGCATATAAGAATTTTTATTTCTTGAATGTTTCTGAGGCCGCCGGGGGCAACTCCTGCTGAAAATGTGTCAATTTTCATAAAGTAATTCTCCTTTTTAAAAAGGTTGAATATAATTTAAAAATATGTTATAATAAACTTAAGAAAGTTTTACGTCATATTTTTTATGGAATTTTTCTTTTATTTCGTCTATTTCTTTTTGTGCTTCTTTTTTGTTTTGTGATTCGTACCATAAATTCAAAGTAATACCGATTTTATCTTCTTTGTTTTCAATATTTATTTCAGGAGCAGGTATTTGCAGAATATTTTTGCTAAGAAAAATTTCTTTTTCCAAGTACTTTTTAAAGTCTTTTACTTTTGAATTTGGCAAAACTTCTTCGTATATCTTAATTGATTCCCAGTTGTATTCGCTTTTTCTCAGTATATTGCTGGAAATTAATTTGCTGTTCGGTACCACTATGATTTTATCTTCTTCCGAAGGCTGAACAAAAGAAAACAGCATTTCTATTTTTACAACGGTTCCTTTAACACCGTCAAAATCAATATAATCCCCCACATGAACAGGTTTATTTATTATAAGGATGATACCGCTTACTACATTTACAAGGCTGTCCTTTAAAGAAATTCCAATTGCAATAAAAGAAGCACCGATTGCGGCAACAATTGATGTGGTTTTAAACCCTAAAAAATCTAAAATACCAACAATTAAAAGCAAGCGCAGTAAAAACCTAATCACGGAATCAAAAAATGATATAAGGCCTTTATCGAGCGAAGCTTTTTGAAAAAACACAAGGTAAACTTTGCTAAGCCTATTTATAAGCCACCAACCAATAAAGAGTATAAGCCCTGCAAAAAATATCCTCTCCAGCCAAAACATTACTGTGGAGTTAAACAAGAAACTAATTAAATTTGACATTAAAATCTACCACCTTTTTTAAATAATATTTTTCATCATATTTTATTTTAATAAAAATTCACATTTTTTGAAAGAAGGAATTTTCATGCTACGTAAAAATTTTTTAAAATCTATATTTGCGTTAATAGTTTTTTCGCTAAGCTTAATCACCGTAAGAGCAATAGATTTTGCACTAAAAATTGAAAATCCGGAAAAGTCTACCTTTGCCCCTAAAAGTGAAGTTCGCATACCAGTAAAGGTCGAAAAAATTTATAGACACAATTTTTTAATGCCTTTTAAATTCCGGCTTGATTATAACCATAATATTTTTAGCTTTAAAAAATTTGAATGCAATTCCCCATTTTCAGAAAATGATTTTAAAACTGAAGAAAAAGATTCATCGCTTAATATATTATCAAATTTTCAAAAAATAAAAAAGCTTAATTTTAAAGACAAAAAATATTTTGATTTAGGGTATATTGTCCTTTTGATAAAAGACGGTGCACCGTGCGGAGTACATAATATATCCTCTGAGTTTAATCTTAACGATAAAAATGTTAAAAGCAGTGCACAAGTAAATATATCTTACAAAGAAACTTCTTCTTTAACGCCCGAAATAATAAAAAATCAAAAGAATAAATCCGGCTGCAAATTAAAAAGTATTACCCCGGAAATCGGTACACTTTCGCCTTCTTTTGACCCGAATATTTTTGAGTACAGTATTGATGTGGGCAAAAATGTTGAATACATGGAATTAAAAGCTGAGCCGCAAGAACGCGATTCCATAGTAAAAATAAGCAGAAGAAAACTGGAAGCGGCAGGAAGCGCCACTACAATAAGAATAACGGTTTCAAATAAAAATGATAGAACAATTTACATTGTAAAAGTAAATCGAGACGCCAAATCAAATTCAATCAGTAACAAAAAACCAGGGAAATCAAGTGGTAAAAAAGGCAGTCACAAAAAGAAAAATTCAGAATATGGCGATGATTTTGGCGAAGAAGATATTGACGAAAATGAGGATGAAAACGAAACAGAAAACAAAAACAACAGCGAAAATGAAATAATTAAAAATGAAAACAATAATCAAAAAATATATTTAATTATAATTTTAAGCACAGTGATGCTTGTAGTTATAGGATATTTTACATACGAATTTATTAAATATAAAAGAAAAAATTCTAAAAATACAAAAAATTCACTTAACAAACCTTTGAAGTAATAGTATAATAATTTACTAAATTATACTATAAAGAGGTGTGAACGCAGATAAATTTAAAAAATCTGTAAAAAAATGATAAATTACATTATAAAAAAATATGGTATTAAAAATGAAAATCCCGAGGATTTATCCGTACGAAAAAGGCTTGGTATGTTAAGCGGACTTGTAGGAATATTTGGAAATCTACTATTATTTTCTGGCAAGTTTTTTGCCGGAGTAATAACTTCATCCATTGCAATAAGCGCAGACGCTTTTAATAACCTTTCGGACGCTATTTCTTCGCTTGTAACTCTTATTTGCTTTAAAGCTTCAAACAATCCCGCAGACAAAGATCATCCCTTTGGCTACGGGAGAATAGAATATATTTCGGGATTAATCGTTTCCATTGCGATAATTTTTATGGGAATAGAATTCACAAAATCTTCTATTGAAAAAATATTTAACCCCGAACCCGTTTCCATACAATTACTTCCCGCGTTAATATTAATTTTTTCGCTTTTTATTAAAATTTTGCTCGGAGTTTTTAATACAAAAATAGGCAAAATAATAAACTCAACAGCACTTAAGGCCGCAACGTTTGATTCTTTGGGCGATGCCGCCGTAACCGTTACAATATTATTCGGAATGGCAATAACGTATTTCACCGGCATTTCCGTTGACGCATATTCGGGTATTTTAGTATCTTTGTTTATAATATTTACGGGTGTTGGACTAATTAAAGAAACTCTAAGCCCGCTTATTGGTCAATCCCCTGACCCCGAGTTTGTAAAAGAAATAACAGACTTGGTTTTATCTTCACCAAACATAATCGGGATTCATGAACTCACGGTTCACAATTACGGCCCCGGGAAAAGTATGATTTCCATGCACGCGGAAATGCCTGCAGAAAAAAACATCATAGAACTGCATGAAGAAATTGATTTAATGGAGAAAAAATTAAAAGAAAAATTTGGATGCAGCGCAATTATTCACATGGATCCAATCGTAACGAGCGATGTTAACGTTCAGCTTATAAGAGAAAAAATCTCTAGCCTTGTTAAAATGATCCACGAAAACGCAAAAGTTTACGACCTACGAATAGTGCCGGGCGATAAAGTAAATTTGATATTTCATGTTTCTGTACCTTATGATATGCCTAAAACAGATGAAGAAATAAAAAGCTCGCTTTCTCTGGGAATAAAAACACTTGACGAAAGTTATGAATCTCAAATAGAGGTAGATAGGGTGTACTTTGAAGATCAAGCCAAAACAAAAGATGAAAGCGCAGATCAAAAAGATGAATAATCACATTCAATATATGAAGGAAGCACTTAAAGAAGCAAAAAAAGCAGCCGAGGAATTAGAAGTCCCTGTTGGAGCTGTTATAGTGCACAAAAGCGAAATAATAGCCAGAGGAAGAAACCGCCGAGAAACTTCTAAAAACGCACTATTTCATGCAGAAATAGAGGCTATAAATGACGCATGCAAAAAATTAAACTCTTGGAGATTAATTAACTGTGCGTTATATGTTACTTTGGAACCCTGCCCTATGTGTGCCGGTGCGATAATAAACTCCAGAATCTCGGAAGTCATTTATGGTGCAAGCGACCCAAAGGCCGGATCTTGCGATTCGGTTACAGATTTGTTTTCACTGCCGTACAATCACAAACCCATCGTTACAAGCGGAGTTTTAAAAGACGAATGTGCAAAAATTTTAACCGAGTTTTTCAAAAATCTCAGAAAATAATTTTTGTTTTTATATTAAAGTTGATTTTATGTTGGTTTTATGTTATAATAGTTATTATAAATCATTAATAAGGAGATTAAAACTATGAACAGAAAATCAATAAAGACACTAATTATTTTACTTTACTTTATACTGCTACCCTTACCTGATTGCAATTGTATAAATAAAAAAGATTCATCAGCTGATCCTATTATTTTAGATAAAAAAGATTCATCAACTGATCCTATTATTTTAAATAAAAAAGATTCATCAACTGATCCTATTATTTTAAATAAAAAAGATTCATCAACTGATCCTATTATTTTAGATGAAAAAGGTTCATCAACTGATCCTATTATTTTAGATGAAAAAGATTCATCAACTGATCCTATTATTTTAGATAAAAAAGATTCATCAACTGATCCTATTATTTTAGATGAAAAAGGTTCATCAACTAATCTCATTATTTTAGATGAAAACATACCCAGAAACACTCCAAATTTAAAAAGAAAACAAGATGATTCGGATTCTTCTCAAGCATGTAAAAAAAGAAAAACACAGTCAAAAAATATCAATTTAGGCATTAATAATATAGGCAATAATTGCTATATGAATGCACTACTTCAGCAACTTTACGATATAGATGATTTTCGTGATTGGGTATTAAATTTTGAATTTAATTCAAGCGTTAAAACTGAAACATATGAGAAAATAGAATCTATAAAGTATTTATTTAATTATATATCCGGAAAAGAAAATTATAATCTGGAAAAAATAAAAAGCCATATGATAAAACTCGGTCACGATGGTTATCAAGAAGATCCGCAAGAATGTGTGCAATTAAAATGGCTTGATGTTTTTGAATTATTTAAAAAACAAAAACTTAAAACTACCAGCTTTGCTTACAATTATTTATTTACAAATCCAATGTGCGTAGGGGAATTAAACGGATCTCCAGGAATTTTTATACCGAAGACTATCAGCAATAAATTTATATTATTTTTAAACAGGACATTAATTGAAGATCATATTTACAAAAAAGATGTAACACCATTTAAGTATTTTCGCTGCTCTGACAGCGTTAGCAAATATAAAATGACCGGCTCTATAGTTCACCAAGGTGATTCAATCAATTTTGGACATTATTATTCTTATAAATACAATAAAAATACAAAAAAATGGTATATCTATAATGATAGTATCGTAAAGGAAGTTAGCAAAGAAAGAGTTTTTGAAGACACAGCAATCAATGCCGTGGCAATTATTTTTACAGATATTAATTATATTTAAATTTTGCAGTGATTTTAAATTTTTATTTTTGACTGTTTTATGGTAAAATATAATTATAATTTTTAGCTAAAGGAAATACATAACACATGGAACAAGTTCAAAAAAGATATTCGAAAATAAAAGAAAAATTTCCGCGAGAATTCATACTTTTGCAAGGCACAGGATGTTTTTGGAAAAAATGTTTGTTTTGTGATTACTACGAAGATGTAAGCCAAAATCCATTTGAAACAAATAAAAAAGTTATTGACAATGTAACTGGTGAATTCGGCGTTTTGGACGTTATAAATTCCGGCTCCGCAATGGAACTTGATGAAGAAACACTTAATTATTTAATTAAAAAAGTAAAAGACAGAAAAATAAAAGAGCTTTGGTTTGAAGCACACTGGAATTACCGCAAAAAATTAAAGGATTTTTCAAAAAAATTTGAAGGCTGCAACGTTAATTACAGAATAGGAATTGAAACATTTAATAAAGACCTGCGAAATTTCTGGAATAAAGGAATCCCGGAAACGGCGGGAATATCAGAAATAATCAAATATTTTAAAAGCGTGTGTTTACTCATCGGGACAGAAAAGCAAACGTTTGAAAACGTGCTTAATGATATATATTTGGCCGACAAATATTTTGATCATTACATGATAAACGTGTTTATTCCAAACAGTAAAAACATAAAGCCAAACCCCGAACTTATTGGCAGATTTATAAACGAAATATACCCAAAAATAAAAGACGACCCAAAAGTTGAAATTTCAATAAATAATACTGATTTAGGGGTGGGATAATTTTACCCTATGGAAATCTTTGAATTTACTACTACTGAAAAAGATATTAACGTGAGAATTGACAAGTTTTTAATGGACAATCTTGCAAATTTTTCGCGTTCGTATATTCAAAAGCTGATAAACAATGGCAACGTCCTGATAAACGGAAACACTGTAAATAAAAATTTTAAACTTGCTTCAAATCAGTTTATAAAAATAAACGTTCCAGACCCCGAACCGACAGACACTTTGCCCGAAAATATAAGTCTTGATATAATCTACGAAGATAGCGACCTTTTAATTGTAAACAAGCCAAAAGGCATGGTTGTTCACCCTGCGCCGGGAAATTACAGTAAAACTCTGGTTAATGCACTGCTTTTTCACTGCAAAGATTCGCTTTCCGGAATTGGCGGAGTTATGCGTCCGGGTATCGTCCACAGAATAGACAAAGACACTAGCGGACTTTTAATTGTGGCAAAAAACGACACTTCCCATAGTATTATTGCAGAGCAAATAAAAAAACACACTTTTACACGGATTTACGAGGCTATCGTGGTAGGAAATTTAAAAAATGACGAAGGAACAATATCCACAAACATAGGCCGCCACAAAACAAACCGAAAAAAGATGGCAGTAGTTTCCTTTGGCGGGAAATCTGCCGTAACTCACTATAATGTTATTAAAAGATACAGCGGTTTTACCCACGTTCAGCTAAAACTCGAAACCGGACGAACCCACCAAATCAGAGTTCATATGGCACATCTTGGCCACCCTGTTTTGGGTGACGAAGTTTATGGGAATAACAAAAAAAATATATTCCCATTTTTAAAAGGGCAGTGTTTGCACGCAAAAATTGTCGGATTTATTCATCCGACAACTAAAAAGTATATGGAATTTACAAGCGCTCCCCCAGATTATTTTTTAAAAATTTTAAATTATTTAGAAGATTAATTTTGCACTTTAAATTATGCAGCTTTTGCTGCTATTTTCTCTTTTTCTGCATTTTTTTCGCTTTCTATAACGATATTTCTCAAGGTTTCTATCTGATTATTTTTAAAATTGTGCTTCTTAAAGTACGGCTCGTCCACATCTTTTAAAAATTTCTTTATCCAATATATTTTTTCTTTTGGGTCGCTAAATCTTGTAAGCAAGAAATTATAATTAAGCCCGAATATTCTGCCGTTCACCCAATTTTCCGCACCCTTAAAATAATCTGTCTTGTTGTATTCTTCCACTAAATGTTTAGCAATTGCTATATGGTTCTCTATTCTTCTTCTGTTATTAAGGGTAGTCATTATTGAACCGGGGCGTGAATCCCTGTAAAAATAAAGTGAATTTCCGTCAGTTATCACCTTTTTTACCCTTGTAAAAAGTATCCAGTTAAAAATTGTATCTTCGCCATAATATACATCATTTTCAAATTTAAAATTATTCTCGGTAATAATGTCTTTTCTGTATATTTTATCCCATACAACACCCAGTCTTAAACCATAAGTTTTATGCGGAAATCTTATGGTGTCTTTTCCATCCCCTATAACTCTCACTTTAAAATCATAGTAAGGGTTTTCTTTTACTAAATTGGTATCGCTAAAAAATCTATCCCAATTCATTATGTACACATCGGCATCGTTGGAAGATATTAATTCATAACCTTTTTCGTAAATTTTAGGATCCACATAATCGTCTGAATCCACAAAAGAAAGATATTTTGCACTTGCTTCTCTAACTCCTGTATTTCGTGCCCCCGAAACACCCTGGTTTTCTTGATCCACCACTTTAACACGGCTATCTTTTTCGGCATATTCATTTAGTATTTTAAGAGAATTATCCGTTGAGCCGTCATTTACACAGACAATTTCTATATCTTTAAAATTTTGATTAATAATAGAATCTAAACACCTGCGTAAATATTTTTCCGTGTTATAAACAGTTACCACCACGGAAATTTTTGGCGATTCTTCTTTTACTTCTTCTGCAAAAACATTGACAAATGCACAAAAACTAAACGCCAGAGCTACCACTGCAAGAATGCTTTTAACGTACTTTTTCATTTTATATCCTCCAAAATTCAATTTTATATACATTTGTATATTATATTGTTGCTTTTTTGTCAAGTGGCAATAAAATAATATTTTTTTATGTTTTCGACATTTTTCTTTGTGATGCCTTTTATTTTTAATAATTCAGCTTCAGAGGCATTTTTCACCGCATCTATGCTGCCAAATGACTTTAAAAGAGCATTTGCTTTAACTTTGCCAATTCCCTCTATATTCGTAAGTTCGGAAGTTCTTACCGACTTTCCGCGTAGTTTTCGATGATAATTAATTGTAAATCTATGCACTTCGTCTTGAACCTTTGTAATAAAGCCAAAAACTCTGCTATTGTTTTTTATTTCTATCTCGGCACCCTCCGTGGTAATTGCTCTTGTACGATGTTTGCTGTCTTTAACCATTCCAAAAACGGGAATATTTAAACTGAATTTTTGAATAATTTCTTTGGCGGCTATAGTATGGCTTTTTCCGCCGTCTATTAATATAAGGTCCGGAAGCACCGAAAACGCAGGGTCATCTTCATTATTATGATAATTTTCAAATCTTCGTTCCAGCATTTCTTTCATGGAACCGTAATCATCTTGAATAGTAACGTTTTTAATTTTAAATTTACGATACGCCTTTTTAAACGGCTTAGCATCTTTAAAAAC
>JAFRJS010000010.1 GCA_017432165.1 Clostridia bacterium
AGTATAGAAAGTTCCATTTTCTGTTGTTTCACTTGTTTCTGAAATTCCTGTTAATTTTCCATCAACTATTTTTGCAGCGACGCCTTTTTTATCCAATGTAAAATGAACATTCATTCCCTTTTTAATACGTGTCATTTCATTAGCAGGTAGTTGAGCGGTAAACATTTGTTCCCTATTTCCAGTAGTTGGATAAATTTCGGCAATAAGAGCCCCTTTAGGAATATCTATCATAGTTTTAAATTCTTCATTAAGTGAAATAGTACCGTCAATGGGTGCCTTTAACATTCCCTGTTGAATTTTTTCTTTTAATTGTTTTATAGACACTTCAATTTTTTTTTGCTTGTCATCAAATTCTATAATGTCTTGTTTAGTCTTAGCTAATAGTTGTTCTTTGTTTTGTTTCACCTTAGCATTTCCGCTATTTATTTCATTTTTTGATGTAGTGGGTGCTATAAGTTTCGCTTTTTCACCCTGAATTTGTTCAATCTCTTTTTTCAATTCTGCAATATTTTCGTCAATTGTAGATAAAATGGCTGCTATTACTTGATTTTTTTGTTCTTCAGTAGCATCGTTCACTTGTAATTGCCAAGTTTTATATTTTGAAATAATTTCCGTAGAAAATTCTTGTACTTCTTGTTGATTTCCCCAAGCTTTTTTGACTTGTTCCCATTCACTTTGTGCATTTAATCGTTTTGTTAGTTGAAAATCCAGTTGCTCTTCTGTTTTTTTGTAAGCTTCTTGATTTATTTCACTCAAATCTGTTGCTTGTTGTGTAATATATTGAATAGATTCCTGTTCTGCAAATAGAGCATTTAATTGATTTGCATACCCAAATGAATCATCTGCTACAAATTGATTTTCATTATTCTCTACACTAATAATAAAGGTCTGCGCTGCTTTCTTTTGTTCCTCTAAAACTAAAACTTCATCTTCAAATTGCTTTTGTTCATTTTCTAAAGATAATGTATCAAAAACAACCACTATTTCACCTTTTTTTACGACTTTATTCTCGTATAAGTAATTTTCTGTTATTTTGGTTTCAATTGGTGCTTGTAACTTACTAATAGTTTCGGCTGTAATTTTAGCGGGCATACGAATAACTACCTCTTTTCTTGCAAAAACTAAAAATAAGCCTAATAAAAAAAACAAAACAACGATGGGATACAGTACCCAAAGATAAAATTTACTATGTTGCTGGCTGTATACACTGGAGGAATCAAGCCACTTATTTGTTTGCATATTGGTAACTCCTTTTTAAATTTCCCAAAGTCGTTGATACATACCATTATTATAACGCAACTCATCATGAGTCCCTTGCTCCACAAGTTTCCCTTCGTGAAGAACAACTACTTGATCACAAGCCTTAGCAATCGCTAAGTGGTGGGCAATAAATATTATAGTTTTTTCTTTTAACTGTAGCAAATTTTCTAAAATAGCATGCTCCAATAGTGTATCTAGTCCGCTTGTTGCTTCGTCCAATATCAATATATCTGCATTTTTTAGTAACGCTCTAGCAATTGCTAGGCGCTGCCTTTGACCACCAGAAAGATTACTAGCACCTTCTTCCAAAATTGTTTCAAAGCGTAAAGGTTGTTTCGATATAAAATCCATTAGTTGCGTTACGTGACATATATCTAAAATTTGTTCAAAAGTTGGCTGATAGTCTAATCCAAAAAGTAAATTTTCTAAAATTGTCCCACTAAAAAAAATGACTCTTGCGGTACATATGTTACATTTTCTCGTAAATTTTGGTAGCCAATATCTAAGTAATTTATTTTTCCATAGCAAATCATCCCTTCAGAAGGAGGATAAAAATTTACTAATAACTTTGCTAGCGTTGACTTTCCAGAACCACTAACTCCAACCAAAGCAATTTTACTCCGAGGTGGAAATACACAAGAAATATTTTTTAAAGTTGATGAGTTTATATTATAAGAAAATGAAACATTATCAAATATAATGCCTTGTTGGAATGTATCTTTCGAAATTATTTTTTCTGTATCGGTTTCTTTATGTTCAGTTTCTATTGCAAATATTTCATTCAGTCTTTTATTTGCGACATGTGCGGTTTGCATTTTCACTTGCAGATTGATAATATTTTGTAATGGATCAGTAAAAAAAACGAGTAATGCATTGTAAGTAATTAATTGTCCTAAACTTATTGTTCCACCCATTACGTAATACGAACCTATCCACAAAATAATTCCACTACTAATTAGTTGAATACCTTGTTTAACTCCTTGCTGAATATTATCTAAAGTTGAAGTACGAAAAGCTTTTTTCATCAATTGGATAAATTCTTGGTCCACTCGATTATAGACTTTTTCTTCCCCATTATAAGCTTTTATCGTTTCTATTCCTTTTAAACTTTCAATAATACTGGAATTTAATGTTGCTCCTGCTTTCATTTCGTCTTGATTAGCCTTTTCATAACTTTTCACAAAAGCTAGAATAGCTACTAGATAAAAAGGCAATGAAGCTACTGTTATTAAGAAAAGTGTTCCATTTTGAATTGCCAACGTTACTCCAACTAAAAGTACCATACCAATATCTAAAAAAACAGAAAGCGTCGCACTTGCTAAAGCATCAACAATTTTATTCGCATCTAAGAATCTAGAAATAATCTCTCCTGATTTTCGAGTGGCAAAAAAATTCATTGGTAAATTTAACACATGATTAAAATAACGTAGCATAACTGCCATACTCATGCGTTGACCTAGAATTACTAATAGGTAACTACGACTATACTCGAAGAGTACACGAAATAAATAGACAATTATTAGCCCAAAAGAAACAATATTTAAAGTGGAACGTGCTTGATTAGGAATAAAGTAATCTAAAATCCCTTGAAAATAATAAGAACTCCCAATCCCAAAAAAAGTAATGAAAAGCGCTGCTAAAACAATATTAAAAACAAGAGTTTTTTCTTTCCACACAATGGGTAAAAATGAACTTAATCCGTCAACTTTTTCTTTAGTTGGCTGATAAGAATTTTTTGGAGTCATTAATAAAAGAACCCCTGACCATTCTTCCGAAAAATTTTCAATAGATTTTTTCATTTTACCTTCAGCTGGATCTGCAATCAATAGCTTATTTTCTTTGACGCCATACACAACGACATAATGCATATAAGTTTTGTTTATTACTACATGAGCAATTAATGGAAAGGGCAACTCTTTTTCATTCCAAACTTCTTGATCTGCTTGAACAGCTTGGCAATCAAAACCTAATTTTTCAATACAATTTTTTAACCCAAATGCTGAAGTTCCCTCTAGGCTTGTCCCTGAAAGTTCTCTTAACTTATGGATTGGGACTTCTGATTTGTATTTCTTTAAAATCATTGCGATACATGCAACACCACAATCTTTCTCATCTTGCTGCTGGACAAATGAAATTGAGGCCACTTTTACACTTCCTTCAATTTTTATATTATTTTAAGATTTCTTTTAATTTTTTAGCTTTTCCAATAGAAAA
>JAFRJS010000096.1 GCA_017432165.1 Clostridia bacterium
AGCACCGATAAAGTACACGTTGGCTCCAAGGTTAAACTGAAAGATATTGAATATGACGAAACTGTGGAGTATAAAATAGTAGGCTCCAGCGAAGCAGACCCGCGCGAGGGAAGAATCTCGGACGAATCTCCCGTTGGAGAAGCGCTTATCGGCCACAAAAAAGGTCAAACCGTTAAAGTGAAAACGCCAAGCGGTGTGCTTAAATACAAAATACTTGAAATTTCAAAATAACAATTAAAAGATCAAAAGAGAGGTAAAAAACATATGGCAGAGAATTTAAGCGCCGAAAATAATCTTGAAAATTTAGGCGAAGATTTAAACGCAATGATGAAAATAAGGCGCGAAAAATTTGAATCTTTAAAAGAAAAAGGTAAAAATCCCTTTGAAATTACGACTTACGATTGCACGGAAACTTCTGAGGAAATAAAATCTAATTTTGAAAAATTTGAGGGGAAAGATGTTTCCATAGCCGGCAGGATAATTAGCCGCAGAGATATGGGGAAAGCGTCTTTTATAGATGTTTTAGATGCCAAAGGTAAAATACAAGTGTATCTTAAAATTGATGATATTGGCGAAGAAACCTATAACGATATGTCTTTGTGGGATATAGGGGACATCGTTGGAATAAAGGGCTACGTTTTTAAAACAAGAAGGGGCGAAATTTCCGTTCATACCAAAGAAATTAAGCTTCTTTCCAAATCTTTTTTGCCGCTTCCGGAAAAATTCCACGGTCTTAAAGATACAGACACAAGATATCGCCAAAGGTATCTTGACCTTATTTCTTCTCCGGAAATAAAAAATACATTTATAAAAAGAAGCAAAATTATAAAAGAAATAAGGAATTACCTAGATAGTCTTGGGTTTATTGAGGTGGAAACCCCTATACTTAACGTAATACCGGGAGGAGCAGCCGCAAAGCCGTTTATAACGCACCACAACACTTTGGATATGGACCTTTATTTAAGAATTGCTCCCGAGCTTTATTTAAAAAGGTTAATAGTGGGCGGAATGGATAAAGTTTATGAAATGGGACGCCTTTTTAGAAACGAAGGTATGTCTACTCGCCACAATCCTGAATTTACAAGCATAGAACTTTATAAAGCATACGCCGATTATAACGACATGATGGATATTACCGAAAATATAGTCAGAAAATGCTCTCAGGTTGCCAACGGAACTGATGTTATAGAATATCAAGGCGAAAAAATCGACCTTTCCAAACCTTTTGAGCGCATGACAATGCTTAACGCTGTGAAAAAATACACGGGTGAAGACTTTTTAAATTATAAAGACGATATAAACAAAACTACCGAGGCAGCTAAAAAATTAGGCGTTGACGTTAAGCCTTCAGACACGTGGGGAGACATTCTAAACAGGGTTTTTGAAGAAAAAGTTGAAGAAAATTTGGTTCAGCCGACTTTTATATGTGATTACCCCGTGGAAGTTTCTCCGCTTACAAAAAGAAAGGCAGATGCGCCGTATTTGGTGGAACGTTTTGAGTTTTTTGTTACAAGACGTGAGCTTGCAAATGCATATTCTGAGCTTAACGACCCGATCGACCAGCGCAAAAGATTTGAACATCAAATGAAGCTGAGAGATGCTGGCGACGACGAAGCAAATTTAATTGATGAAGATTTTATAACAGCTCTTGAACACGGTATGCCGCCAACAGGTGGGCTGGGTATCGGCATTGACAGACTCGTAATGCTCCTTACCGACAGTGCATCAATAAGAGATGTGATTATTTTCCCAACTATGAAGCCTTTGTCTTAAAGGAGAAAATTTGGATGATTAGTTATGGGTTAAATAATAAAGTAGCCATAATTACGGGGGCAAATAACCCTCAGGGAATTGGAGCAACAACTGCCTTTGCTTTTGCTCGTGAGGGTGCAAAGGTTGTTTTGGTGTACAAAAAAATACCCAGACAGTTTGATGAAAATAATACTGATAAAAATGGACCGGACAAATACTACAAAGCAAATGCCGGAAATGCAGATATTGTAGAAAATAAACTTAAAGAAATGAATGCGGATTATATTATTTTAGAAAGTGATATTTCTAATGAAAACAATGTAAAGAAAATATATTCGAAAGTTTTAGAGCAATACGGAAGAATTGATATTTTGGTTAATAATGCGGCAGCAGGTGATATGGACGGCTTTGACACAATAGAAAAAATTACTCAAAATGTGATTGACGATACATTTGCGGTGAATGTACGAGGAAGCGTTTTGATGATAAGGGAGTTTATTAAGCATCATAATGATTATGGAAGGATTATCAATCTTTCCACAGATTCAGCGCAAATTTTTGCGGGTCAAATTACTTATGGGGCAAGCAAAGCGGCAATGGAAGCACTTACTCGCAGCATTGCTCTTGAAGTGGGAAAGTATGGAATTACTGTAAACTCCGTTTCGCCAGGGCCAACTCAAACAGGGTGGATTGATACCGATTTGGAAAAATCGGTTATTCCGTTAATACCAATGGGGAAATTAATTCAGCCGGAAGATATTGCTGAAACTATTTTATTTTTGGCAAGTAATCAAGCAAAAATGATTACGGGGCAAGTAATAAAGGTGTCCGGTGGACATGCTATATAATTTTTTGAATTTTAGTTTTAAATTTATTTGCAAATAATAATTAATAAGGAGTAAATAACATGATTGGTAAATACAAAGTAGTAACACTCTGCGGTTCTACAAGATTTAAAGAGCAGTTTATGAGGATTCAAAAGGAATTAACTCTAAAAGGTTATATTGTAATTTCGGTTGGACTTTTTGGGCATGCCGGAGATGGCGAGGTCTGGGAAAAGATGGACGAAGGGACTTTAACAAAAACAAAAGAAATGCTTGACGATATGCACAAAAGAAAAATTGATATGGCCGACGAGATATATGTGATCAATGTTAATGGGTACATTGGCGAAAGCACAAAGTCAGAAATTGAGTACGCAAAGAAAACCGGAAAAGCAGTAAACTATCTTGAAAACTAAAAATTTTTGGAGGTTAAAAAATGAGAGCTGTAAAAAATAAAAAAATTATTTTTTTAATATTAATATTGTTTTTTGTGATAGGATGTTTGTTTTTGGGGTATAGAATTATTAAAAGTTTTCGCAGGACACCTAAAGTAAGCGCTGTTGTTCCGGTTTATAACAGTGCCGAATATTTACCGCAGTGCTTAGAAAGCATTATTAATCAAAGTCTTAATGATATAGAAATTATCTGCGTTAATGATGGGTCAACGGATAACTCTCTTGATATATTAAAAGAATACAAAAATAAAGATCCCCGAGTTGTGATTGTAGATAAGCCTAATGGAGGGGTGTCATCAGCCAGAAATGCCGGATTAAAAGCAGCAAAAGGTAAGTACGTTGAATTTATAGATTCTGATGATTTAATTAATGTTGAAACTTTTAAAAATCTTTTTGAAGAAGCAGAAGCTTGCGACGCTGATATAGTCACATTTGAAAAGACATGGTTTAATAAAAACGCAGAGCCAAATATAAACCAAAAGCCTGAATATGATATTAAAGATACAGAACATTACGTTCATGACGAAAGTGAAAATCCATTTGAAAGAGATTTGAACTGTAATGTAATACACGATAAGTTTTATAAAAGAGAATTTTTAATTAATAACAACTTGTTTTTTGATGAAAGAGTAAAACTTGGTGAAGATAGCTTGTTTTGCTGGATGAGTTTTATTCGAACAAATACGATTGCTGTGGACAAAAATACATATTATTACCATAGATCAGCCATAGAAACGTCATTAATGGGATCAGCTACAAACCAAAAATGGTTTACTAATTATATGCTTATAATAAGCCATTTAATAGAGCATAAAGATGATTTCAAATTTGAAGGGTCTAACGAGTGGATACTTAGTTGGGCTGTAGGTTATGGTACAGAGCTTCTTAATTTTGGCACTCCGGAAGAAAAGTCCGAGAATGCGAAGCTGTTTTTTGACACTGTTGGTGAATTTTTAAAAATAGAAGACTTGAAAATCTCAAAAAATCAAATGCGTGAAATAGACAAAATTAGGAGTAAAATTATTTAAAAAATTAAAAAATCACATTATTTAAAAGCAATAAAAGCCCTACTCCCGGTATGCCCAGCAAAGAAGAAATGCTTAAAGTTATTAAATTTATCGGAAGGGTTATTCCTGTATAGTTATATGATATTAAAACAAATATAAATCCCAATATACCGCTAATTGATGAGCCCACTGCCCGCCAAAAAGGGTGTGGGCTTTTTGATGCCCGGTGAATTATAAATAGTATTGTTATTACTGCCGAAAATGTCAGAATATATAAAACCATAAAATCCCGCCTTTTAAAAATTCATTTGTTTTTAAATTTAGTAATAAATATTTATGATTGGCAGTATTTAAAATATGAAAAATATAAATTATTTGTTAATTTTATATAAATAAAATCCAAATTTTGAGTATAAAAAATTTATAAAGTAGAAAAAGTTAGCCTGGGTTTACTTTTTGTGAAACAAGCAGTATAATAAAGACAGAAAAGATATATATATTTTAATGTCCAAAACATTTGTTGTATAAAAAAGCGGGTGATTTAAAAATGAATTTAAGTGAAATTGGGCCCGGTGGCAGCGGAATTATAAAAAGTATTGGCAGCGAAGGTCACCTTAGGCGCAGAATGATAGATATGGGTCTTACTGTGGGTACACGTGCCGAAGTTATAAGGTGCGCGCCATTTGGTGATCCGATTGAAATAAATATTCACGGCTATGATTTAAGTATAAGAAAATCTGAGGCCAAAAAGATAGAAATTTTTGAAAATAGTAAGGATTACGAGCAGTTTTTAAGGGCTTCTAAAAATAATCCTGCGATTAAAGAAACACGTGTGGTGCCTTTTTTAAGCAGTCCACCAAGCAACGGCGGAGGAATGAAAGTGGCTCTTATAGGCAATCCAAACAGCGGAAAAACAACACTTTTTAATAATTTAACCGGTAGCTATCAATATGTTGGAAATTGGCCGGGGGTAACGGTTGAACGCAAAGAGGGAAAAATAAAAAATATCAATGATGACGTAACTTTAGTTGATTTGCCCGGAATATATTCTCTTTCGCCTTATTCTCCGGAAGAAATTATAACAAGGCAATATATACTGGAAGAAAATCCGGATTTAATAATAAATATTTTAGATGCCACAAATTTAGAAAGAGGCCTTTATTTAACCACTCAGCTTTTGGAATTGGATTCTCCCGTGGTTGCAGTTTTAAATATGGAAGATTTACTCCTTGGCAAAGGCAAAATTATAGACTACAAAAAGCTTGAAAAAAGTTTAGGGGTACCAATTATTCCTATATCTGCTAGCAAAAACAAGGGAATAAACAATTTGATTTTTAAAATTTCTAATATTTTTAAAGGCGTAAAAAAATCCCAGTCTATTGTAAATATTTATTCCGGAGAAATCGAGAATGCCCTTAAAGAAATTGACAGTATAGTAAACAAAGATAAAAATTACGTAAAAAACAATAGGTTTAAAATAATTAAAGTTTTCGAAGATGATATGTACGTAAGTGAAAGTTTAAAAATTTCGCCTGAAGATCTAAAAAAAATAGACGTTATACGTGAAAACCTTTCTGAAAAAATGGGCAAAGAAAGTGACATGATAATCCCTGATGAAAGATACGGCTATATATCCTTGCTTTGCGAGAATGTAATAAAAAATATTAAAAGTAAAAATACATTTACGTTTACGGGGAAGGCGGATAAAATTTTAACAGGAAAATATACGGCATTCCCGAGCTTTGCTGTGTTTATTTTTTTAATTTTTTATATAACTTTTGGCCCGATTGGTTCATCTTTAAAAACGTTTTGCGAAGAGTTTATAAATGGCAACACATACATTACAATGAGCCGTATACTTGAGTATTTTGGGGCTTCGATTTGGTGCAAAAGTTTGGTTTTGGACGCTATTATAGGTGGCGTGGGGTCTGTTGTTTCGTTTTTGCCGCAGGTAATACTTCTTTTTGTGCTTCTTTCTCTTTTGGAAGATTGCGGATACATGGCAAGGGCTGCATTTATAATGGATAAGCCTTTTAGGCGTATCGGGCTTTCAGGTAAGGCTTTTGTGCCTCTTATTATGGGTTTTGGTTGTAGCGTGCCGGCTATTATGAGTACAAAAATTTTAGAAAATAAAAAAGATAAAAATTTAGCGGTTTTTTTAATACCGTTTATGTCTTGCAGCGCAAAAATGCCTGTTTATTTGCTTTTTGCTTCGGCATTTTTTCCGGAGCATCAGGCGATTGTAATATTTTCGCTTTATGCCATTGGAGTTTTAGTGGCGGTTTTCACGGCATGGCTGTTTAAAGAAAATCTTTTTAAAGGCGAAGAATCACCGTTTATAATGGAAATGCCCGAATATAAGTTTCCGTCTTTAAAAAATGTTTGGCTTAGTGTTTGGGACAAAGTTAAAGATTTCATTGAACGCGCAGGGACTGTTATTTTACTTGCCACGATAGCCGTGTGGATTTTGCAGTCATTTAGTTTTAATTTTGAATTTGTGTCTGATAATTCTGAAAGCATGCTTGCTAATTTGGGTGGATTTATTGCTCCTGTATTTAGTGTTTGCGGATTTGGAAATTGGCAGGCAAGCGTTTCACTTATTACCGGAATTATGGCAAAGGAATCCATTGTAAGCACTTTGTCTGTGCTTTACGGCGCAGATAATTCCGCAGAACTCAGCGGGTTTTTAAAAGATTCTTTTTCGCTTTGCAGTGCGATTTCATTTATGATTTTCTCACTTCTTTACACTCCTTGTGTTGCGGCGCTTTCTGCGCTTCATAAGGAATTCCGCAGTTTTAAGCTTACATTTGTTTCTGTTTTTTATCAGCTTTTTGTGGCGTATTTGTTTTCGGCGCTCACATTTCAAATTTTAAGCTTGATATTTAAATTTATAAATATAATAAAATATAAAAAATAAAAAGGACGATAAAAAATGAATTTAACCGATATTATTGTTTTGGCGCTCGTTTTAGCACTGGTTTGTTTGGTGATTATTAGAATATTTAAAAAAAGAAAATCCGAGGGTTCCGGCTGCTCGTCTTGCAGCTTTTGCCCCGGGAAAAAATACTGCACCAAAAATAAAAAATAAGGAGTTATTTTATGTTTTGCCTTACATCATCTTTGGAAGATTACTTGGAAATAATATATATCCTTAGTGAACAGGGTTTAAAAGTTGGAATTACGGATATTGCCAAAGCCTTGGTGGTTTCTAAACCAAGTGCCACGAAGGCTATAAAAATTTTAAAAAATGAAAATTTGGTAAGCCAAGAAAAATACGGCAAAATACTGCTTACAAAAGAGGGCGAAAAAGCTGCGGTGGCAGTTTACGATAAACACAAAGTTATCAGTAAATTTTTAAATAAAGTTCTTGGTGTCAGCGAAAAAACTGCAGAAATAGACGCTTGCAAAATAGAGCATATTTTAAGCAAAGAAACCGTTAACGGCATAAAAAATTATTTGGAAAATGGGAAAATGTAGGTGGCATTAAAATGGATAAAAATAATAAAGAAAAAAATTACATAATAGGAAGAAACGCCGTTAAAGAAGCGCTAAAATCGGGCAGGGTTATAGACTCCATATTTGTTTTGGCCGGCGAAAAAGCAGGCTTAATAAAAGATATAATCAGCAGAGCTTCCGAAAAAAAGATACCTTTAAAATATGTAAATAAAAAATCGATGGATTTTATGAGCCGAGGGGAATCGCATCAGGGAATAATTGCCGTGGCGGGCGCAAAAGAATCCTGCAGTGTGGATGACATTTTAAATTATGCAAAATCAAAAAATGAACCGCCGTTTGTAATAATAGCTGACGGTATTGAAGATCCGCACAATCTGGGGGCAATAATCAGAACTGCGGAATGCGTTGGTGCGCATGGAATAATTATTCCAAAGCGCCGAAGTGTCGGCATAACTTTTGGGGTGGATAAATCTTCCGCAGGCGCACTTGAGTATGTTTTGGTTGCCAAAGTGGGGAATATTTCGTCGGTGATAGACGATTTAAAAGAAAAAGGCCTGTGGATTTACGGCGCAGATATGGACGGCAAAAAATGGTCAAGCGAAAACTTGACCGGCCCCATTGCTTTGGTTATTGGTTCAGAGGGGAAAGGAATTAGCAAACTTGTAAAAAGTAAATGCGATTTTATACTTTCGCTTCCTATGATGGGAAAAATAAATTCACTTAATGCTTCTGTTGCGGCGGGGGTTTTGATGTATGAAGTTCGCAGGCAGCGTGGGTAAACTCAGTATAAATGCCATATCCACACAATTAATCCGTATACTACCGAGGCAATAATTCCGTAAACTATCACAGGCCCTGCCATTATGAACATTTTGGCACCAATTCCAAAAATATGCCCTTCACTTTTAAATTCTATCGCAGGGGCGGTTATTGAGTTTGAAAAGCCTGTTATTGGCACAATTGTTCCCGCACCGGCATGTTTTGCTATTTTCCCGTACCAGTTTAATGCGGTAAAGAGTGCACTAAGTGCAATTAGGGTAACAGAAACCCATGTGCTTGCGGTTTTTTTGTCCAGATTAAAATAAGTCATATATGTTTGGCAAAGCAGTTGCCCCAATGTGCAGATTAACCCACCTGAGATGAATGCTAAAAATAGATCTTTCCAAAGTGGGCTTGGCGGAGAATGTTTACTTGCCATTTTTGAGTATTCTTTTTTGCTTATGTTCACTATCAATCACATCCTTTGTTTTTATTATTTGATTTAAAATATTTATATATTCATAAAAAATAGGAGGAAGTTTTGAAAAGAAAATTATATGAGTCATTAAAACGCTATAAAAAGCTAAATAGATCGTCATTTCATACGCCCGGGCATAAAATGAATGTTTTTGGGAAAAGTGGGATTTTGTCGCTTGATTACACGGAACTTCCGCTTACAGACAGCCTTTACGAGGCTTCAGGAATTATAAAACAAGCGGAAAATGACCTAAAAAAGCTTTATGGCAGTAAAGAGTCGATTTTTTCTTCCGGCGGGAATACACTTTGTATTCAAACTATGCTTGCTTTGGCGGCAAAAAACAAAGAAAAAATCCTGTGCGACAGGTTGGTGCATCGGTCTGCGGTTTCGGCAATGGCGCTTTTGGATATTGACCCCGTTTGGGTAAAAAGAGAGTATAACAAAAAATCTCGACTTTTTGAAAAAATAGACCCTAAAGATTTAAAAGAAAAGTTAAACGAAAAAGTAGATTATAAAGCTTTTTATACTACAAGCCCGAGTTACCACGGGATAATTCAAGATATAAGCTTAATATCAAACGAATGCAAGGGGAAAAAAGTGCCTGTTCTTGTTGATAATGCGCACGGTTCCCATTTAAAGTTTGTAGGGAAGAATTTGCACCCGCTTGATATGGGTGCGGCGATGTCTGCCGATTCGGCACACAAAACACTCCCTGTTCTTACGGGTGGAGCATGGCTACATATTAACGACGTTAGATTTTGCGAAGATATTAAAAGCAAAATGGCGCTTTTTGGTTCAACAAGCCCTTCGTATGTTGTTATGTCTTCTATGGACATTGCAAGAGATTGGCTGAAAAACAGTGGCGAAAAAGAATTTTTGAAACTGAAAGGCAAAGTTGAAAATATAAAAAATTTGGCAAAAGAAAAAGGAATTTTTATTCCTGATGAAAATATTTCCGACCCCGTCAGAATAACTCTTGGTGTGTGGAAAGCAGGATATAGCGGCTTTGAATTTAGGGAATATCTTTATAAATATGGCGTGGAGCCTGAATTTTGCGACAGCAACTATGCCGTTTTAATTGCCACTCCTTTTAACACCCGCGAGGATTTTAAAAAATTAAAAAAAGCTTTAAAAGAAATGAAAGTAAAAGAAGAAAAAAATTCTGATTTTGAATTTAATTTTAAAATCCCGGAAAAATTAGCAACAATAAGAGAAGCTGTTATGGCAAAATCCGTTAAAGTAAATATTAATAATTGCGTGGGTAAAATTGCCGCAGACGTGGTTTGCCCTTGCCCTCCGGGTGTGCCGGTGGTTATGCCGGGAGAAAAAATTTCGGATTATGAATACGAAGTTTTGAGAAGATATGGAATTTCAAAAATAAATGTGTTAAAATAAGTGCGACATGCAAAATATTATTTTTTATGAGGTGTTATATTATGAAACTGGTTATGGCAATTATGGGTAAAGACGATTCTTCGGTTGTAATGGACGCTTTAACGGAGGAAAATTTTCAGGTTACAAAAATGGCTTCTACGGGTGGATTTTTAAAATCCGGCAACACAACGCTTATAATCGGTGTGGAAGACAGCAAAACAAACAAAGTAATTGATATTATTTCAAAATATAGCAGCAAAAGAACCCAGCTTATTTCCGGATTGCCTTCAATGTATGACATGAATCAGCAGCCATTTCAGGTTACAAGCGGCGGTGCAATTATTTTTGTTTTGAATGTAGATAGATTCGAAAAGGTTTAATTTAAAAGTATGGAGAACATATATTTGCAAAAACTGCTTTTGCTTGCAAAAGAGCATGCTTTGCCGCACGCAATAATTATAGAGTGTAAAAACTCCACATTTATAAAAAATTATTTAAAAGAAATTTTACAAAATGCTATGTGCACGGCAAAAGAAGAAAAACCTTGTAAAAAATGCCGCGACTGCGTTAAAATTGAAGCCGGATTTCACCCTGATGTAAAATTTATTGAACCGGAAAAAGATTCTAAATCGATAAAAATAGAAAGTATAAGATATATCCGTGAAGATGCGTATATTATTTCAAATGAAGGCGGCTATAAATTTTACATAATAACAAACGGCGAACTTCTTACCACTCAAGCGCAAAACGCTTTTATTAAAATATTGGAAGAACCGCCAAAGAATGTGATTTTTATTATTTGCACAGAGTTTTTGTCAGCACTTATAAGTACAATCAGGTCCAGATGCCAGATTTTTAAATGCTTGGAAGATGAAGATATAAACAGCAGTGCCGAAAAATTGGGCAAAGATTTTGCAAGTGCAGTTTTAAACGGCGATAAAATTAAAACGCTGTCAATTAGCGGGAAAATACCAAACGACAGGATCTTTTTTAAGCAGTTTATTAATGTTGTTATAGGGGCGATTATTAAAAACTGCGGCAAGTTTTTTTTTAAAAAAGACTTAGTGGGGAAAATAGACGTTTTAAAAAGTGTGCTTGAAATGTCTGAAAAAAATGTGAATTTTAATTTGTTAGTGTGTACGTTGTGCGCCAAAATATAAAAAGGAGAAAAAATGAACAAAATTGTAGGAGTTAGATTTTTTGAGGTAGGGAAGATACATTATTTTTCGTGCTTTCATGATGTTTTGCCAGGCGATACGGTTATTGCGGAAACAAAAAGAGGCACAGAAGCCGGAAAAGTGGTTTACGCAGAAAATGCAGAAAAATTTAAAGATTTAATTTTACCCGGCGAAAAAATACTTAGAAAAGCCACCAAAGAAGATATGAAATCTCTGGAAGAAAAAAAGAAAGAAGAAGAAAAAGCACGAAAAATCTGCCAGAAAAAAGTCGAAGAGCATAAATTGGAAATGAAGTTAATAAATGTGGAATATATGTTCGACAGAAAAAAAGTAATATTTTATTTTGTTTCGGAATCCAGGGTCGATTTTAGAAATTTGGTTAAAGACCTTGCGTCTACATTTAAAGTAAGGATAGAACTTAGGCAAGTTGGTATTCGTGACGAGGCAAAAATGCTTGGAGGTTTAGCGCCATGCGGGAGGCCACTTTGTTGCGGGAAGTTTCTTGATGATTTTCAGTCCGTTTCAATAAAAATGGCGAAGGATCAAGGTGTTTCGCTTAATCCCACAAAGCTTTCCGGAGTATGCGGCAGATTGATGTGCTGCCTGAAGTATGAACAGGATTTTTATCACGAAGCAATAAGTAACATGCCGAGCGTTGGGTCTAAAGTTCAGACTCCCGACGGCCAAGGTGAAGTTGTTTCTTGCAATGTTATATCCGGGTGTGTAAAAGTGTTGCTTGATGGCGAAGAAAAGACTATTCAGCCAAGAAATTATAATGTTTCGGAAATAACACCAAGCAAATAAAAAAGACCTCTTAGCGAGGCCTTTTTTATTTATTATTGTAGTTCTTCTAAAACTTTGTGCATGTATTTTACTTTGCCTGTGCCATGTTCTTTTTTTAGCCCTTCTGAAACTTCTAATTTTTTAAGTTCAGCTTCTAATTTATTGATTTTTTCGGTTGTTTTTTTCGTTAAAGAAAATAAAGTTGCTTTTGCGGAACTGTCAATTTTAATTTTATTATTCTTCAGCTCGTTTATGAATGATTCGTCGAATTCTTCTTTGCCGATGGATTTTATACTTTTTATCGTGATATCTACGCATTCTTTTGTACCACTGGCTATAAACTTAAAAATTCGAAAGATAAATTTTGGTGATAAATTGTCAGATAATAAACGTTTGCTATAACCGCCCATGATTATAAAAATTGGTATAATAATTGGGGAAAAAATTATATTTAAACAATATACAAGTAAACTTAAAGCAGTACTTGCAGTAAAGATATAGATGGCTGAGGCGGGGACTCCAACTGCTAGTAATATTTTTCTAAGTAAAGATTTTGGCAATTTTTTAAAGTAGCTGGTGGTAGCACTTTTAATCTTTTTTGACGGTATCTTGTCTATTAAAGTTTCTATATAAGCGCCGTGATTATAATAATCTAATAACTCACTTATAGTTATGGTTCCGTCTCGGAATTTTTCCAAATAGTAAAGCTCATTATCTAACCACGTATTAAAATCACGAGTAATTGGGGTGTCATCGTTGTTTTCATTAAAATCTATTTGTCCCATCCATTTCTCGAATTCTGGTAATGAGGCAATATTTTTATTTTTTGCAATGTTATTGTAGTAGTATTCGCAAAAGGGTCTATAAAGTTCGGGTTTAGATGTGATTTGTTCTTTATTATCGTAAAGTTTACCGGCTTTGCTTACAATATCATTATACCAGTTTATGTTATTCTGTAGATCTTGTTTGGCTTTGTTTAATTTTTTATAAAGTTCGGGGCTTTTGATAAGAGTTTCGTTTTCGTCTTTTGTAATTAAATCCTTTTTATTTTTAAGGTATTTCTTTGCCTCTTTTATCATTTTTTGATTTAATTTATCAAGTAGTTGTTCTCTTTTTTCCCTTAATTTTTTGTCTTGTTCTTCAAATTTTGTAATTTCTTTTTCAAGGTTTTTTAGTTCTTTATTGTATTTGCTTTTTTTAGATTTATTTTGGGATTCTTCACTTTCTAGTTTTTCGATGATGTCTTGGAGTTCTTTTTCTAATTTGAATTTCTTTGTGTCTGTGTCGTCTATTTTTTTTAGTTTGTTGTAGTCGCTTTTCCAGCCGTTTACCGTGCGTTTAAAAGAAGAACG
>JAFRJS010000097.1 GCA_017432165.1 Clostridia bacterium
CGTTCTTCTTTTAAACGCACGGTAAACGGCTGGAAAAGCGACTACAACAAACTAAAAAAAATAGACGACACAGACACAAAGAAATTCAAATTAGAAAAAGAACTCCAAGACATCATCGAAAAACTAGAAAGTGAAGAATCCAAGGAAAGGAAAAAACTTGAAAAAGAAAAAGAAAAATTAAGAAAAGAAATAGAAAAACTTGCTAAACAAGCAAACGTAGGGAATTCGCTATTTAATAAATTAAAAGAAAAAATGAAAAAAGAAGCAGAGAAATACCTTGCAAACAAAAAAAATTATCTCAATGAAAATAAAATCTCTGTTACTAAAGATCCAAAGCACTCTCCTGCGCTTCTTGATTACAAGGAAAAAATAAATAATGTGAATAAGTGCTTTTCAGAAATATACAATGCTGTAAATAAAAAAGTATGGCCCATATGTGAAAACGCATATAAACACTACCGAACATTCGACACACCGGATATTAATTTCACTATTGAAAAAATAAAGAAACCACGCATTGTACCCGATATAGACCATATAAAAAAACTTCTCCAAGATAATACTAATAAATTTAAAAAAGATTTCGCCAGTAAATTCACCGAAAATCCAGGTTTTTTACATTTTGTTTCCTGTTACGTTTTTCTCGATTCTTTGCACGCATGTAAAGGAAAAAAATTTTCAGACTGGTTTGAAACAGAATATTCATACTTAAAAAGATTTAAAGATTTAACTGACAAAGAAATGCTTGCATATCGCAAACATGGTCCTTTTCTAGAACACACAGGCTTTACAGGCATTATAGGAAGAGAAAGTGAAAACCTTTACAATGCTTTGATAGACCTTTATGACTTCTGCAAAAAACATAAAACAAAAAACACATTAAAATACTACGCGAAAAGGGCACTTGGTGCTTATATGGTATGTGACAATATCGGAGCAATAGCAATATCAGTTTTAAGCTCTAGTATACCGCTTCAATTAATTATTATATTATGGACCATGTTTAACCCGGGATTCAAATTACTTAATACTAAAAGAAAATCATTATACGAAGATATAACCAATACAGTTAAAAAAATAAACGAAGAAATTGATGAACTAGTAGACTACAAACCCGGTAAAAATGATTTAAATTTAGAAAAAGTAAAATACATGCATGAAGTTTTAAACGAATTAAATAAAGAATAATAAAAAGGCCTCTTATCGAGGTCTTTTTTATTTGCTTAAATATGTAAAATAAATATATAAAACAGCGCTTGATTTTTATTTTTTATGTTATATAATACAATTATAGCGAAATGCTATAAAATCTATTAAAATTTAAGGAGTGATAAAAATGCCAGGTTTGAAACTACTATGGGAATTAATTCAAGAAGGTGTTGACATTTCCAATGCCCCAGAAAACCGAATGTACTTGCGTTCTTCTTTTAAACGCACGGTAAACGGCTGGAAAAGCGACTACAACAAACTAAAAAAAATAGACGACACAGACACAAAGAAATTCAAATTAGAAAAAGAACTCCAAGACATCATCGAAAAACTAGAAAGTGAAGAATCC
>JAFRJS010000098.1 GCA_017432165.1 Clostridia bacterium
ACACCCAAAATTTATTCCTCAATATTTTTGAACAGTGAATGTTTGAAGTAACTTTTTAGTCAAAATCAGTTGATAGGGATATTAGTGATACATATTTCAATAAAATGTACCAAAGAATTAAAGCTATGAATTATTCAGGACCAAAAGCAATTTATTAAATTGAAAAATTTTAGTTTAACCTACTATTATAGTCCGTCAGTTGTCTATAAAAAGGTTAATGAATTAAAAGTAAAGCTAAAAGGTTATGGATTAACAATTAAATCGGAACATGGAAGTATATACTTAGGTGGGGAAGAAGAGAAAAAACGTTATTTCTATAGTGAAATTTTTTATTATGTGTACGGAGATAGAAGTTCCCTGTTAGATACTGAAAAAAAGGTTGCTGAAAATTATTTAAAAAAATCTAAAATAAGAAGTAATCTTATTCAGGAAAGTAAGCAAGTCAGAATATGTATTTTTATCGCTGTTTCTCTCCAAAGGATGAAAGATTTTCCTTTAGTAAAAAGTAGGCTTCCTTTCTTTAGAGATAGTATAGCTATGGAAAAAAAATTTTATTTATGTTTAGAAGACAGCTATCCTCAATATAGTAAGATACAATTGAAAATAGAGAGTCAATGGATGATTACATTCATTTATGAAGAAATAAATCCAAATGTGTCAGAAATGGATAATCCTTTATTTTTTGAAGGATTGAAAAGAGTTTCAAACCTCTTTAACTTTTCTTTAACTAGTCAGGAAGGAAAAGAGTTTAAACAATTAATGACTATGTACTGCAGAAGTAAAAAAAATAATTTGAAAAATACTGTATTTTCGCAATTATCATTTCTAAATGAATCTGTTTTAGATATCTCTCCGGAAATATTTTTGCAGGTATTAATAAAAGAAAATTATAAAAATGAATTTGAAACACTTTTGTATCCACTTAATTTAGAAGAATGCTCATATATTTTAAAAATTAGTGGCGTAGGAATTAAAAAACTAAAGTTGACCTTTGTTAGCGAATATCCAAAAGTATGGGAAAAATTTTTATATCGAAAAATTTTAACGCTAGAAATTGAACAATTTTACAAGTGGTCAGATGATTTTACTAATGCAGATATTGTTATAACGGACAATGTATACTCTTTTATAGACGATAAGCAGCTACTTTTAATATCTCCATTTCCCTCAGACAGAGAAATAAAAAAAGTTCAAAATCAGCTTATTTCATATATAAATAGTAGTTCAATAAATCTAAACCCTCCATTAAAGAGAGAAAAGGTATGATACAATGATAGGTACAATATCTTATGAGGAGGAGCAAAAGAGATGGCAAAACTATATTTTGTAAGACATGGAAAGACTGAATGGAATTTAGAAGGTCGCTTCCAAGGTGGGTATGGAGACTCCGCATTATTGGAGGAAGCAATTGAAGCCGCAAAAGAAACGGGGAAAAGGTTAAGTGAGATTTCCTTTGCCCATGTGTATACAAGTCCACAAAAAAGAGCAAAAGATACAGCAGAGTATATTATAGAAGAAAGTCGTTTAAATTTACCATTAACAGAGGTCGATGGTTTACGGGAAATAGGCTTCGGAGATTGGGAAGGTCAGCCTTTTTCCTATGCAGAAGAGAACCATTTAGAAGCCTATATTAATTTGAAGGCACACCCTGAAAAATATGATCCAAGTGCTTTTAATGGAGAAACATATGAAGAGCTAATTGAACGTAGTCAAAAAGCTGTGGAAAAAGCAGTTTCTAATCATCCGGGCGAAGATTTATTATTTGTGGCTCATGGAGTGACGCTATTAACAATCATGCACACACTGATTGGTAAAGAGACTGGCGATATTCGTTCTAAAGGACTTCTCAGTAATACGAGTATCAGTATCTTAGAAATAGACGAAAAAGCCGGATATTCTATTGTTAGTTGGAATGATACAACTCATTTAGAGGTTAAGTAAGCAGAAAAAAGAGTGGGTGGTTTGATTACATCTACTCTTTTTTTGTACAAAATAGAATTTTATTCAATAGATAATGCTTCAAATGTAGCTTAAATAGTCAATTTTGCATAAAAATGAATAATAAAATGGAACAATTTATAATTATGCAAAAGATTAATAAAAAGAGCTAGAGGATTTTAAGCGAATTATTTTGTTTTTTTGAAGCTTCTTTGTTCGGTAATTTTATCTTTAATAGTAGTTTTGTATCTTTTGGAAAACGCATTGTTCATATTTGTGAATTAATTTAATTTATTTACCAAAAAGTGTTGACGAAACTTGCTGTAGCTGTTATATTTATACATGTCGCCGGGACGTAACAACGTCTCGACGGAAAACTAAATTAAAAAAAGTTTTAAAAAGTGTTGACAACAAATTAACCATGTGTTAATATTTAGAAGTTGTCAAAACGACAAACGAAACAACTTAGACCTTTGAAAACTGAACAAAGTAAGACGAACCAAATGTGTAGGATGACTCA
>JAFRJS010000099.1 GCA_017432165.1 Clostridia bacterium
GTCTTTCCAATTCACTTGAAGAAGGTAATATTTTAGAAGATAAACGACAGGTAACGAAAGTTTTACCTCTAGATACTTCTAAAAAGTCCTATGACATTACGATCTTTAATTAAAATCTGTTATAATTTTAGTCTTAAATAAAATTTGAATACGTTTGCCTTGTGGTTATAGATTGGTCTTCTTCGTGCCAATCTTACATCGCAAGGTTTTTAAGTTTTTTATGGGTCTATGTCAACTGTAGTGTGTGACGAAAAGCTAATGATGTAAAAAAGATGATCAATAGCGTACAAGATGAAACCAAAAAGGACATCAGACAGCTACAAAAACAAATCAGAAAATAGTTTGGGTACGGAGGAAATCATAATGTTAAGAGAATTTAAAAATTTTATTCTACGAGGAAATGTATTAGACTTAGCAGTTGGGGTAATTATTGGGTCCGCATTTACTGGATTAGTAACTTCTTTGGTTAATAATCTCATTAACGCCTTAATAGGAATGTTTGTTCAAAGTACAGCCTTGGCTAACTTCTACTTTTATATTGATAAAATAAAATTCACTTATGGAGCCTTTTTAAATGATACCATTAACTTTGTTATTACTGCATTTGTTGTTTTCATAATAATAAAGTTTGTTAACAGATTAATTCCACATAAAGAGAAAGAAAAGCAAGAAAATCAAAATAAAGAATTGGACACTCTGATTGAGATACGTGACTTATTAAAAATAAAATCTAAGTAAAAAAGCTTAGAAAATTATCATAAATTGATTTTGGCAGTTAACTATGGTATTATTTTACCGTACTAATCAAAAACTGCTCTTCTTAATCTAAGCGCAGGCGCTAAAAACTGATCATTATGTGCTGTGATCAGTTTTTTTGTTTTAATTTTCTCCTTTTTATAAATATTGATAAAGATTCATTTATATTTTATTGGACTACAATCAAATATTTAAACACAAAATGAACAATATCTTTCGAAAATAATTTTTGAGTTCAGTTTTAAATAAATATTTCCATCAAAAATCTCAGTCATTAATTTTAAAATCTCCATAGTAAAATTTACTTCTGACTGAAAGAGATTTCTCATTATAAAAAAAGAAAAAATTTTTAAAAGGGAATTTAATGATTTTCACTCTAGAAATAATAAGTTTCGGAAAAATTTTTGTTATTCCGAAACATATAATCGACAAAAACGCATGGTTAAGCGGTTCTAGTTTTTCAAAAGTTTAAAAAACAATAAAAAACGATTTTTATGGCAACTTTATGAGAGTATGAGGATATTTTTAATCAAAAAATCGCTTATAAATTGCAAGTGATTTTAGTTGTTGATATAAATATTATGCTATTTTTAAAGTGTCTTAAACAAAAGCAAAACGTATATTCTGAACTTAAAACACGATTCGTCAGAATATACTTTTTTTTCTAAATTTTGAACAATATTCTTTTTAATTATGATATAATATTTTTATATTTTAGTTACCCCTAAAATATGTACCTTTCTATTTACAAGTTGTGGAAAGTCA
>JAFRJS010000100.1 GCA_017432165.1 Clostridia bacterium
ACGCGGCGGCTCGGTTCATTAGCAGCATTTGAGCCAGCATCCGCGATTTCAGGACAAGAAAAAAATAAAAAAATTTTTAATTTCCTCTTGACAAAATGCTTCTCACGTGTTATACTGGAATTTCGGGGCGCGTGGAACGTTTGCGCCCCGCCGGCTGTTAAAAAAATAACAATTGTCACAGAAAGCGTCAAAAAAATTGCCCCAGGTTTTGGGGCAATTGTCAGATAATTTACTTCTTTTTGGGGCGATGTTTAATCAGCTTTACGGAATAGTCAAAATTATTAAAAGAAAATGAAAATTCTGCTTCGTTTTTTTGACTATTGATTGAAATGTCTGCATTTTTTATTGCTTTTGTTAAAATGTCAAACAATTTCACTTTGTCGGGATCAATTTTTCTAACAGTTTTGACTTTGTGTTGTCCGCTTGATGTGTATCTATTGATTTGGCGGGAATTGATTTCCATTTTTGCCATCTCTGCAGCCTCCTCGTTTGTTACGGGTGTACCATCTTCCGCCATCTGCTGCATGATTTCAGCGGTCAAAATTTCAATTTCTTTCATAACTTTTTACCCCTTTCTTTTTTAAGGGGCAAGGCAAGTTTTACCTTGCCCCTTTACATCTTTACGCTACTGTAAAATAAGCATCTTTCTTAATGTACTCTTTTACAACACGGTCACCCAAGAATCTTACAAGGGCTGACATTCTCTGCGGACTGTAAGCCTTGACTTCTTCGTCACTGCAAAGGTTTTTCAGTTCCTTGAATGTGACGGGCTTGTCCATTTCTGCAAGCGCATTGTAAAGCTTTTCAGCACGTTCGGCTGTTTCAGCACGCTTTTTGGAATTTACGCTTGAACGCTTTTTAGAAAGAATTTCAATCTCATGAGCGCAAAAAGCCTTGATTTCCTCGTTGCTTGTTTCGTTTGCAATCAGTGTAAACATTTCCTTTTTTGTCATTTGTAGTACCTCTACTTTCTTTTGATAAAATTTTTAATAGTTTCTTGAACAACCTAAAGGCTTACTTTTTTTCTTTCAACGTTTTAAGCCGTTCCTTATCTTGTAACTAAAGTATAGCATACTTTTTTTACTTTGTCAATACTTTTTTGAAAAGTTTTTTAACTTTTTTTAAGTTTGCGGAAGGCTTTAATTGTAAAGCCTTTTTCGCATTTTTTTGTGAGATTTCAGACAATAAGTTAAAATTTCACTTTCAATCAGAACATCATCAATTCCTTTGTGTTTTTCGATAAAATCATCATTTCCGCTAATGTATTTATACAAAATTTCAGCTGTAAGTCTAATTTGCGGTACTTTATGCTTTGTCATGTAGTTATTACGTACACAATAAGCCTTGTATCCTTTAAGTGTTGAAAAAATATCTTTGCTCATTTTTAAAGTATCCCAAATTTCAAATCTTTTCGGAAAGAAATATCTAACCCTTGAACCAGTTAACAATCTAATGGTATTGTTAAGTGCTCTAACATCAAAGCCTGCATTGTGTGCGGTTACTGTTGAAACATTGTATTTTTTACAATCAGCAAGGAAAATTTTTCTCATTGTGAAAAAGCTGACAAGTTGTCTTTTTCCGCTTTTAATTTCTTCCCAATACTGCGGGATTTTTTCTGCATAGTATGCACTTGACATTAATTCTTTATCAAGAAAAATTTCAGCGATTGCAAAACTACGAGCAACTAAAATGTTTCCTGCAAGGTCACGGATAATATATCCATAATCATAAACCAGTGAATAAAAAAGATTAAGTTTTCCATTTTCTTTAAAACCGTTTGCGGTTTCAGTATCAGCAACTGCAATATACTTTTTTCTTCTATCAACTTTTTTCATTTTCTTTATGTCCTTTCTTTTTTATGCTTTTATTATATCTTATTCGGTGTACATTTGTTTGTACATCAAGCCAAACTTTTTAAAAATTTCATTATATCATGTTCAGCGTTAACAGTTGTTCCTAATGTCCAACCATCACGGACTTTTTTATTATCATCAATAAGAATCTGAAACTCAGCTTTTTTTCTTGTTGCATTGGCTTTTGTTCTACCATATTTTAAGCAGTGAATTTCATCAACTGGGAAATTATGCTTTATAAGCCATTCTTTTTTAGCTTTTGCAACTGCTTTGTCATAATCTTTTGTTGCGTCTTTTGCCAACCATGTTGTGACAACAACTTTCCAACCATTCTTTTTTACGCTATTCAAAACATTTGCCATTTCTTCCATATTGTAAAGCGGTTCAGCATTTACATACGGGTCAACTTTTTCGTTTCTCAGGTCGTTCAACCAATTCTTCACACCGTAAAGATTAGCGATTGTTCCGTCCATATCGAATACCAACATTTTTTTCATTTTCTGTACCTCTTTCTGTTTTTTGTTCCCTTCCTTAACTCTGATTAAAGTATACACCCAAAGCCCAAAAATGTCAAGCGTTTTTTCTAAAAAAAATATAAAAAATTATAAACAATTTATAAACTTTTTAACGTCACATTGTGACGCTCTATGTGACGATTGTTAATTTCTTAACAGGTCGCTCTGATCGAGTCGCTTTAGTGCTTTAATGGGATAAAGTGCCAAATTTTGCAATTCATCGCGCGGAAGAAAAAAATGCCCTTTGTTAAAAAAATGTCAAAAACCGTGCGCGGCGGGCGCGCACGGACCGCCAACTTTTTTCAGTGCGCGATGCAGATAAAAAAACTGATCAGACTGTCTGTCTGACCAGTTTGCCATTAACGGCTTTGTAAGCTACCAGAGGAATTGTACGTTCCTCAGGAACTGTAAAAAGCTTAGTTGTAAAGGTATCACCACAGCTTTCGCAAATTTTTCTGTCTTTCAGTGTCCAAACAATGTCACCATTCTGATTTTCATAACCAAGTTTTCTCATTTTCAAATCTCCTTTTCTTGTGTTTTTCTTATCTTCTATAATTATTATAACTGATTTTTTTTATTTTGTCAAGCCTTTTTTTAATCTTTTTTCAACAGATTTTTCACTTAAAACAAGAGTAAAAATAAACAAAGCAATTAAGATAGTAAATTGTAACATGATTACATCTCCTCTTCAAATTGTTCAAAACTTCTGTATCCTGTTCTTGAATAAAGAATGTCGAGCATTGCTTTTTCAGTAGTACCAATGATTGATGTTACTAAACTAATTTCTTCAGTTGTTGCAATTCCATAAGTCTCTAAAAGTGTCCACATTTCAAAAACTGTTGTCTTTGGCATTTTCTTATCTCCTTTGTTTCAATCTGTCTGTTTCTCTCTCTTTCTGTAATTATAATAACACAACACAAAGAACCTGTCAAGGGTTTTGGGAAACTTTTTTTAATTTTTTTCAACTTTTTTTCGTACAAAAAACATTGACATTTATTTAACAATCAGCAACGGAAAATGACAACCGCAAACCATTGTTAGTTAATTAACTAACAATCAATAGACAAAAAGAAAAGAGCTTTTAAAGCTCTTTACTTGTTACAATTAAATTACCTTTTACATAGTTATCATGACCAATGACTTCATCAATGTACTTGTTCTCTTCAACGATTGCTTCCCAAAAACTCTTAACAACTTTGATTGTCTTTTCAAATGTGTGATTGTAATCTGTTACGATGACCTTTACCATGATTATCTCCTTTCGGTGTTTCCTTCCCTCTTTCTAAGTAAAGTATAACCTACTAAACCAGAATTGTCAAGAGTTTTTTTGAAACTTTTTAAACTTTTTTTGTAGATTAATAAAGCAATAGATCAAGTAATTTAATACTTTAATTCATTAAAATAGTTTGTTATTTTCTTAACAAGTTGCTCTGGTAAAGTTAGTTAATAAGTCATGCG
>JAFRJS010000011.1 GCA_017432165.1 Clostridia bacterium
AACGTTGACAAAGAAATCAAAAAATACAAAGACCGCGCACCGGACATTTTTGAAATTGAAGATGAAGTAGTAAGAGAAACAGATCCGGAAGTACTTTTGCGCACACTAATTCAATTAAATAAACTTTTCGACAAATATAAAGGCTTTACAAAAGAACTAATTAAAACAAAAAAATCCAACAGCTACAACAAAAAATTCACAATAAAATTAGTAAATCCTTCAAATGAAAATGTTCTTGCCAGCGCATATGTAAATCTTGATGGAATTAATCTTTCAAGAAAATATTATAATAAGAATGGCGATAAATGTTTAATTAACATGAAAAGCAACAGCGGTAATAGTCCGTTCGATAACGGAAAATCCGTTGAGAGCGTAGTTTCACATGAATTTGGGCACGTAATAGAATTTTTGTACATGAGTAAAAAAGCAAATATACCTTGGGAATGGTATAACAGCCCAACTTACTCCTATTACTTTAATACTATGATAAATATTAAAACCGTAATAATAAGAAAACAAATAATTGAAAATGCAACAAAAAGAAACAAAAAAAGAAACATATGCGAAGATTTAGGCACCTATGCAAATAAAGACGCATGTGAATTTTTCGCAGAAGCTTTCGCAACGCTGGAAACCAGCACCGATTCTAAATATAAATATATTAGAAACGCAGTAAAAGATGTTATTTCTGACTGGTTTTAAAATTATAAATTAATGTAATAAAACAAAAAGAAAAAACAGTTTATCTAAAAAGATGGGCTGTTTTTTGATTTGCAATTTTGCACTGGTCAAGTATTGACGGACAAATGTATATATTATTATTTGCAATACTGTTCTTTATATTGTTTAGGAGTTAAGTACTTTAAAGAATAAGCGGGGCGCTCTTCGTTAAAGTATCGAATATAGTGTCTATAAATTCATAAACGTTGTCACAGTCTTTGATATTGAAATCAGTGAATAGTTCTTCTTTGATCCATCCATTGATATCCTCCATAGCAGGATTATCTGTAGGAGTACCTGCACGAGACATCGAATGTGTAATATTGTATAATGGTAAGAGGTCATTAAAGGCCTTTGAGGAATATACGGAGCCTTGGTCGGTATGGAGAATTAATTTAAGGTTTCCGTACTCCTCTTTTTTGTTTATAAGGTCTTTTAAACCTTCGAAATATGTATTGCGGTTACCTCTGACGCTCGAAAGGCCATACGAAACAATTTCATTATTGAACAAATCCATATAAAGTGTAAGTTCATAGTGATTTCGACCAACCCAGAAGGCTGTCATATCGCTAACTACAGTCTGGAAAGGTCTTTCAGGAGTGACTTTACTTAACAATAAATTAGGTAAAACACGAGACTGATCTCTTGGGCGTCTGTACCTGTAGTGCTTAGCTTTAGAACGTATTCCTGCGAAACTGCAACAGTGATAGGCATAATTATCGGAAAAACATAGTTCTGTATCCAGACGTATCTTAGCGTTTAACCATCGGTATCCGTGAGAAGGATATGCTTCATGGTAAGAAATGAACAACTGAATATTTTCTAATCTCTTCAGTTCCTTAACCGATGGATTTTCAACTCGAGTTTTCCAAGCATAAAAACCACTTTTAGACACTCCCATAGATGCACATAGTCTGCAAACAGGCCATCTGTCAGATAATGCATAAATCACTTCATATTCACATCTCGTATAGAAACGAATACCTTTTTTGCACCAACTCCTCTCACTGCATAACCTTTTTTTAACCGTTCAAGCTCGATATCTTTATTCATCAATTCATAGATAAGTTCTTTCTTAATTAAAGATAAGTAATCTCTTACAGAATTAGATGAAGGACGTAAACCTTTTGGGGCATTGATTGTAGCTTTATAAAGATTCACGTATGTAACAAGTGTAGGTCGAGCAACATTAAACATTTTCATCGCGTCTTTGTACGATAGTTCTTGGTCATAAATTTTTTTACCTATATCTATTCTTTGTTCACGTGTGTACATAAATCACATCTCCTTGTCCATTATTTGCAATAACCCTAACTCTCATTACAATAAAAATACCCGTTTTTGTAATTTTCACTTCATATCCCCCACTTTTTATTATAAAATTAAAATTCATTACAACGCAAATATAACACTACAACAAGCAAAAATCAAATTAAGCTGTCTTTTTGGGCTTCGTTATTAAACTCAGAACTTAACATTTTATGCTTTCTGTGTTATAATTAAAAAGTAAATAAATTATTGTTAGGGGAAATCAACATGAAACTAGTTAAAAAAACAGCATCTTTCGTTTTGGCAATGTCAATGGTTTTTAGCGGGGTTTACGCCAATGCCGAAACTACGCAAGAGAAAAAACAAAACCCATCCGAAAAAATTTCACAAAACGCAAAAATAATAGGTGGCATTTCTGCGGCAGGATTAGCTGTTGCCGGTTTGATCGGCGGCGGTATATGGTGCTTTCAAAGCCAAGCTTTACCTGTTTTAATAATAGGTGGCGATAAAAATATAAGAAAAACACTCATTGATAAATTAAACGATCCAAAACCAATGAACAACAACCCTAAAGAAAAGAATTCACTGGCTTCATATGTAGCCAAAAAAACAGCATGGGGCGCAAACGGCGTCGAGGGCGTAGGAGAACAAAGAGCAAAATTTAAAAATTGGAAAATAAGAGAGTGCGATGAAAATGACCCCAACGCTGAAAAAATGGTAAACGATGCTCGCTTAATTATTACTATACTAACTAACGAAGAATCTGTGGAAAAAATAAATAAGCTGATTGCCAAACCCAAACTTTCCAACCATATGGTTGTCAGTATAATAGACGAAAATTATCCTTCGGTACATTCTTATGGGGAAAATGGAGAAGAATACTTTTTTTCTACACTTGCGGATGAGTTTGCCAAATTTCCTAATTACAGAAACTTTGAAAATATACTCATTCCAACAAATCGTGACGGAAAAAATTCTTTATTACTCAACTTAGGATTTTATTGGAATCGCAAGGATAATACTTTTGTTTGTTTCAGATGGTCGACTTAAATTTTTAAATAGAGGTAATTAAAAAAGATCTCGATATAAACGAGATCTTTTTTTTGCACAAAAACAGCCTTAAAAAGCAATTTTTCAAGGCAGGTTCTTCTTCAAAACTTAAATGGTATGGATAACCACAATAGGGACTTGAAAGAACTCAGTAATAATGAAGCTTCAAGCCATCTACAATATTTACAAGAAAGGCCATTCGACACAATCTGATAAACTCTAAGGAATAAGAAAAGTTAAAACAAAATCGTCTTGGCTCCTTAAATGAAAGCGTTAACAGACAAGATAGAACTATAAATGCATTAAATGATGATTTGAATGCTCTTCATGCGCTATTAGATACCTTAAGTACGAATTTCAATTGGAATTCAAATGAATTCAAGGCATATATAAACGACGTGTATAGAAATCATCCATCCTGGATATTTAAATTTATTCTTGGACATTTGTTCCCTGATCAAATTATAAAATAAGAATACTAAAAACAGTGAGAGTGACTTAAATGTGTAGTAATACAATAAAAAGATTATTATGTTTGTTAATTTGTTTTATTTTTTGGTTTTATAAATTCCCATGCTTTGCATCAAAAAATGGTGAAAATACGCCACTTTTAGAAAAATCAAGATTAGAACAATCAAATAATAGTAGGGCAGTTATAAATGGCGTGCAAGTACAAACTTTTACATTTGATGCCGCTACTAATCTTGCTTTCGAAAAAGAAAAACTGATAGAATTTGTTAAGCAGCAAGGTGTTGATATTAATAATCCAGTTATAAAGACGAAATTACAAAATTGGCAAACAGAATTGGAGGAATATCTTAAAGCGATTCCAGGTAGTACTATGCAAGAATATATAGAAATAGTGGACTTAATAAACGAGTTAAGCGGCAACATTTTTGCTGAGGAATATAAATTTTTATCTTTCAAGTATAGACAAATAGACATCCAGCCGCTCTTTAATGTAGGATGCAAATAGCTTTTTCATAGGAGATAAATCGTGTTTTTCTTGGTAAGCATCAAAAGCGTTATAATAAGCAACCCTATCCTTAAATTTAATGTCAATCGGTGGGTAACCGGCTTTCATTAGTTCAAGATTTATTATGAGTCTTCCGGTCCTGCCGTTACCGTCAATAAATGGATGTATACCCTCAAACTCAATATGAAAGCGTGCCAGCTTACTAATAATTTCTTCGTTGTTTTCCTTGTAGCTTTTAATAAGAGCCTCAATTTTAGGCTGTATTAAATAAGGCTGTACGGGTTCGTGTTTTGCTCCCAAGATTTTTACCGGAACTCGGCGGTAAACTCCGCGATCGTCTTTTTTATCCGCCAAAACAAGATAATGAATTTGTTTAATAACGTTTTCGGTTAGAGGAGCTTTATCTTTTACCAAACCGCTTACGAATTCAAAAGCTTCCTTATGCCCAACGGCTTCCATATGTTCCTTAAGAGGCTTTTTGTCTATTGTCAGACCTCTAAGGACCATATCTGTTTCACGAAGTGTCAGAGTGCTGCCTTCTATTGCGTTGGAATTATACGTATATTCAACGATAAATTCTTCATTTAAGCGCTCCATTTCGCCCTGAGTCAAAGGCCTTTTAGAATCGAGCTCAAGTCTCTTTTCTTTTATTATATCTTCAATGCTTTTTGCGGATTTATATCTGCTGTCCTCGGGTTTTTTCGCATTAGCCGGTATTTTCCAGCCTCTTCCTTCTTGGTATGCTCCCGGAATTTTACCTTGAGCGCATAAAATACGCACTCGGCGGTCGGAAATACCCCATTTTTCTGCAACTTCTTTAGCTGTTAAAAACACTTTTAATCACCTCGTTTTTAGATGATTATATCAAATTAGCGGAACAATATCAACCCTATCGGAACAATATAACACAGATTAACGGAACAATACCTTATTTATTACTCTTGCGTCTGTTGCATTCTTTGCATAGCATTTGGCAGTTTTCGCTTATGGCTTTGCCTCCCCTGCTTTAAGGCGTAATATGATCTGCGTCCATTTCACTTAATTCGAATTGGTTGGTCGCATTTGACGCATTTTCCTTTTATGGTAATAACACTTCCAACATTTAAGTTTGAAATATTACCGCCAACAGTAACTAGATTTCTGTACCCATTTGCCTTTATTTTTATAACGCTAAAACCCTTTTTCGTCTGTGTAGGTTACTTTTTTCAACTATGCCGCCTTTATTTTTTCAGAAAAATTTTTCCTAAATATCCCCCAATTTTTAAAAAATATTCTAAAAAGCTTCGGTATAATGAGGAAAAACTATCTTGAAAATATTGAAGCTTTTATTTTTTATGCTTAAAAAGATTGTAAAATATCAGTATTTATGGTGTTTTCGCAAAACTTTTGAATTTTTTAAAGTAAAAAACAGAAAGTTTATACGATTAAAACTGATATTTTAAAAGATTTGTATAGAGCTGGAAATAAAGGGGTAAAGTAGTAATATTTTAGCAATAGGGAAATGGAAATGAGTAGTTATTAATTTATAATATTTGGATTTATACTTCGGTTTTTAGGATAAAGGGTAAATAATTTGTCCGTTTTTGATAAAAATGAAATAATTACATAAATAAATGGATATTTTTTGAAATTTTAGGGCGCTAATGTAGAATTGTAAAAACACCTCTTGAATTTTTTGAGAGGTGTTTTGCATACTTGTATCTTATTTATGCACAATAATCTATAAAAAGATATAAATTTTTAAATTCTCCGAAAATAGGCAATTGACTTTCTCCACAAACACATATATTTACCTAAAATTTTATGGGGATTTACCTATTTTAAGCATATTAAAATTATATAAGTAGAAAGAAGATGAATTTATGAAAAACAAAAAATTTAAAATTTTTGGCATTAAATTTGAATATTTTTCATTATGTATAGTCGCAGTATTATTATTCATAGGTGCAATTATTTACACACACACATCAAGCTTTGTTATCCCTGAAGCAGATACTATCTATGATAGCGATAGTAACTGGGAAGGAACCTTAGAAATAAATGAAAACAAAACAGTAAAAATTTCTGGTATAACTCACAGTAACCAAGGAACAGTTTATGGCTCTGCAATTAAAATAAGTGGCAACTCAACTGTTAACTTAATTTTTGAGGGTGAAAATATTTTATCCGGCAATTCCGAAATCACATCAGCCGGTATAGAGGTTAAAGAGGGTTCAACCGTTAATATTTATGGCATTGACGGAAATAATCTTACTGTTACCGGGGGTAAATATAGTGCCGGAATTGGCGGCATTGGTTACGGATCTGTAAGTGCAAACAATCCCAAATCGGGGAACATATTTATTTATAGCGGAAATATTACGGCAATTGGCGGAGATAAAGGCGCAGGAATAGGTTCTGGCTATCATTCAAGTGCCTCGAATATAGAGATAAAAGGCGGAAATATTATAGCACTTGGAACCGGCAGCGGCGCAGGAATAGGTTCCGGTTATGGAACCAGCGGTGGTGCCGCCGAGGCTGCCGGAGTAGGATTTTATAACGGCGGAAACATTACTATAAGCGGGGGAACCATTAAAGCAGCAGCTTACCACATAAATTTTGATAATTTCGATCCATACAACACAGAAACTTTATATTCGGAAGGATATTCAAATACACACGCAGCAGGAATCGGCGGCGGATATGGTGCGTCTTCGGGTGTTGTGATTGTTGAAGGCGATGCAAACGTTACTGCAATCGGAGCATCCGGAGGAGCAGGAATCGGTTCCGGCCGTGGGACAAGTAAACCGGCCAACTATGATGCTGCTAATTTTAATGTAGATATAACCATAAAAGATAATTCTAAAGTTATCGCAATGGCAACGAACGATACAAGGTCTGGTCAGACACCCGAAGGCGGAGCGGCAATAGGCCTTGGGCGTGGTTGTACAATTAAAGGTGACCCCAAAGGAAGCGTTACTATCGGAGGCAATGCCAATGTTTATGCGGTGGGGCCATATTATGCGCAGGCTATTGGCGGAAGCCGTACCGTTGGTAGCACTGTACTAGATGCTCACTTGGCATCAATTGATCTTGAAAATACTACACTGATAATGGCAGTAAGTGACGGGCAAAGAGATGCAATTGATTATATAGACGAATCGAATCTTACAAATTTTATAACTCTTAACTTTAGCGACGAATATTTTGAAAACCAAAAATATTTCTTTACAGAAGACAAATTTCCTTTGAAAATCGCAGCTATAGATCCCGATAATACGAATTCTAAAAAAGTTTTTTCAATACAAAATCCCACAAAGCACAGTTTTATGGTTTCTATTTCGGGTGCAAAAAAGTATAGCTTTGTAGCCGAAGATTATCATGGGGAAAATAATGAAACAATTTGCATTTCAAATTCAGTGGAGGAGAATAGTGCTGAATTTTTCCCCGATTCAACAGCTATTAAGCGATATGATGCGACAAGCTTAACCGCACGTCTGGATAGCGAAAGAAGTATAGTAGATTTCGATTATGGAAATTTAAAGCTTAAAATTAGCGCAAAAGAAGGTATATTTGAATATGGTTCAAGTTTTTTCTGCGATAGAATTGAAGATAAAGATATTATAAATGAACTTAATGCTAACCTCGATAAAAAATATTCTGATAAATTAGAACGAATCCTTTATTTTGACATAGGTGTTAAAAATAGAAAAGGAGAAAAGTACAGTGATTTTACGGGAGGAAAAGTTAAAATTTATGTTGAAGTCCCTGCAGATTGGGATAAAAATGAGGCGCTTGCTTTGTTTATAACATCAGCAGAAGACGAAGATTTTAAAGATACTCAAAAACTTGAAGTTATAGATGGAATTACTTATCTATCATTTGAAACGGATCATTTTAGTAGGTATGCACTATTCGATCCAATAATAGAAATTCCTAGCAAAGACAATCCTACAAAAGAATATAACATCGAGAACGAGGGCAATAATGAAAGTGAAAGCCAAGGTAAAAACGAAAGCAGCAATGAAGAAGAAAATGAAAACAAAAATCTACCTACCGGCGATAATATCTATTTTATCTTTATAATTTTTATACTGGCGTTAAGTGGAAGTTTAATTGGATTGATTTTATTTAGAAAGAAAAATAGCAGAAAAAATTCAAAAAATAACCTATAGATAAAGTGCATTCTTATATTAAATTTAATATTATGGTAAACCCACACCATTATAAAAATGGTGTGGGTTTTATAATCAAGAAAATTAGTTGTAATTTTACCTATTTATGAATACAATAAATTCATTTGTTTCTCTTTATTCATTAATTTAATTTTCTAAAAGTATTATTATAACGAAAAAAACCGAATATTTTATAGCAACGTAGAAATACAACGGAGAGGGAGTTTTGAATTTTAAAAGATAATTTGATATAGTGGTGAAAACGGCTCTAAAGCTTGTAAGAATAAACACCAAATGTATTATTTGCAAGAAAATGATATGTTCCCTATGTTTGTCTTGCTTCTGACAAATTCAAGCAGAAAAGTTTTCAAGATACACTAAAAAAAATTGCTTGTTGATATGAAAAATACCAATAAACAACTTAAAATAAAAACGACATCCCATAGAACATTTTCATGCCCCTTATGGAACGTCAGGCTGGTACGCCCGGAGGGATTCGAACCCCCGACCTTTTGGTTCGTAGCCAAACACTCTATCCAGCTGAGCTACGGGCGCATTTATCACTGCATATTAGTTTATCACAATTTTAAAAAATCGTCAAGCGAAAAATTAACGTTATAATTATTTGTTTTGCTGTTAATAATTAAATTATAGAAGTTTTTTTAATAATATTATTTTTTAGTAGAAAAATTTAAAATAATGTGGTATTATACATACAACAATTAGTATTACTCATTAAATGAAAAATTAAGGAGCTGAAAATTAATGAAATTTAATTTTACCAAAAAAACAAAATGGATAATTTCGGTTGTTGCAGTGATTATTGTGGCTACTACCGGTATAATTATATACCAAAACAATTCACCAAAAGTGTTTACTCAGCCGGAATACGTTAAAGAAGTAGTAATTCAAAACGATAATTTCAATAATCTGCTTAATGAATTTTTGGATCAAGTTGCAAATTACAACGGTTCTGTGGAATCAACACAAAAATTAGAAGAAACCGCAAGCAGATTCAAAACTTTTTATAATGGACTTGAAACAAAACTAAAACCGCACGTGCCAAATTCATCAAAAGAGCATTACAATAAAATGCTCGATGCATACAAAATTTATTTAGAAGCAATTGAACTGTACAGAAAAGCCATGCCAAAAAAATTATCCGACGAGAGAAATCAGCTTATCACTGATGCAAAAAACAAACTAAAAGAAGCCCAAGAAGCTATGAAAAATATAAAATAAAGGCGATATTTATGATTTTAAAAACAAACGACAAAGGACAAATAATACTGATAAATATGTTTCTGATTATTCTTTGGCATTTAATTGTTCTGTTTATATGCAGAAGTATAAAGAATAAGGCGTTTTTTTCCCCTAAAAAGTTTTTGTATTTACCAAAAAAGTGGGAAGAAAACGGAAGTTTTTACGTTAAAAAATTAAAAATAAAAAAATGGAAGGATAAGCTCCCGCAGTACGTGGCAAAAAACGGATTTTCCAAAAAAAATTTGCAATCGCTTACAAAATTATCGCCAGAATACATAGAAAGATTCATCTTGGAAACTTGCAGGGCAGAATGGAATCATGTTATGTGCTGCATGTATTTTGTGGTTTCTTTTATTATAAATTCTTTTTACTACGGGGTAATCTTTTCACTAATCCCGATTATTGCAAATCTTCCTTTTGTTTTTATTCAAAGGTACAATCGCATAAGACTTTTAAAACTAAAGCATAAAGCCAAGATTAATTTTACAAAAGAATTTGCAAACCCCACTTGATTTTTTTCTCATATATGTTAAAATAAATTTATGCAAAGTTTTTGCGGAGAGGTGTCCGAGCTGGCTTAAGGAGCACGATTGGAAATCGTGTAAGTCGTTAAAGCGGCTTCGGGGGTTCGAATCCCCCTCTCTCCGCCATTTTTTTGCCCTATTTTACGTAATGGTTATATGCAAAAATTTTTTTGACAAGCACAAAAAATTCCAAGAGGTACAACAAATGAACCATTGGTTTACAATAGAGAAAATAGATAATAAAACTTTCTCAATTAGCGAATACAAACATTGGTAAAATTCACATTCTTATTTATTGCTTGGAAAAGAAAAAGCGTTACTAATCGATACCGGGCTGGGAATTTCAAATATAAAAGAAGAAATTGACAAAATTACAACATTGCCAATAATTGTTGCAACAACTCACGTTCACTGGGACCATATTGGTGGCCATAAGTATTTTGATAATATAGCGGTTCATAAATTGGAAAAAGATTGGCTGATAAAATTTACTCTTTCACTAACAGCTGTAAAAAATAATCTACTTAAAAAGCCTTGTGATTTCCCGGAAAATTTTGACATCAGTAAGTATAAAATTTATAGCAAAAATCCTACTACCATCTTAAATGACAATGACATTGTAGATTTAGGAAATCGAAAAATTAAAGTAATTCACACCCCTGGGCATTCCCCGGGACATTTATGTTTTTACGATATAGAAAATAAATATCTTTTCACAGGGGACCTGGTATATTACGGTAAACTAGATGTTTATTACCCAACTACAGATCCAGTGAATTTTAAAAATTCCATAGAAAAAATAAGAAAATTAGATATAAATAAAGTACTACCCGGACATTATAAACTCAATATAAGTACAAACATAATAGATAAAATATATGATGCGCTTATAAAATTACAAAAAGATGATAATTTAAAACAAAGCGGAAGAATTTATAAATACGCTGATTTTAGTATTCATGTTTAAAATTAAAAGTTATAATATATTATTAAATCAATAAAATCAAAAAATGTAAAAAACAGACTGAAATTTGCCGCAAAAAATTGCGCCTGAAAAAAGCCCAAAAAATAGCCCCTAGCACCCCCAAAGCTAAGAGCTAAATTTTCCGCAAAGCACATACTATTTTCCAGTTGTATACGAAATGTTTTCAACATTCTTTTTAAAATCATCAAAGCTCATGGCAATATGACCACCTTCTTGGCTTTTTGGGCTGTTTTTTATTTTTCTTCCGCCAAATCCCCCTATTTTCCAAGGATTAATGAGTCTAATATATTTTTTTGCATCGTCAATGCCCACAATAGCGTACGCATGATCACTAAATATTTCTATTTTTTCTTGACTTTTTACGTCCTTAATAATTTTAAATTTTTTCTTAAAAGTACAAGTTAACGATTCAGATTTGTCAAGCGCCTCTTTTATAGTAGAAATAATATCCTCATTAAATTTTCCGTTTGATCGTGTGCCTTTACCTGTTATTGGAAATATGCACTCTTCCAATCTACCGCCATGCAAATGCTTAGGGCTACCTAAAATATATCCATTTTTTCTGTATACAGCATATGCTTTTTCAATTAATTTCGGCCATAGTGCCCCGTTTTTAATTTGCTTTGGTGCAATAACTTTTTTCTTATTTATTCTAATTATTACAGCTTCTTTTGAGCTTCCTGCGCGACGAAAAAATCTTATATCAATATTATCTTCATTTTCTATTTTATCAAGCCCTTGCACAAAGCAATCTGTAATGGCTTTTGGATTTGTTTTTGCCAGTGCTATAAGCGACGCCATTAAATAGCAATCGCCAACAGCTGCTTGCTTGACTTCGCTTGGCAAAGGTTTTTTATTAGGAAATATTTTTACATCGCCTTTTACTTTTTCTATTGTGTGTTTATCATATTTAGCTCTATTTTTATAATAACTCCAAAAACTTGGGAATAAACGTCTAACTACTTTCCTGGAAAAAAAGTTACTGTTTTTCTTGTCATTAAAATATTCCTCATCGTTTGCTATCAAAAATTTTGTTTTTGATTCCAGTTCTTGCTTAATTGAATTAAGTATTGGAACAATGAAATACGCTGTTTGAATAAATGAAAATTCATTATCCAAATCAGAGTCATCGGCTGATTCATAAAATTTGTCAGATGCTTTTTCAAAAAATGATACTAAATCTAATGAACTGTCAAATTTGGATTTTAAATAAGAAAATGCCGGAGCATATTGTTTTATAATATCTGCAAGTGGTTTTGTTTTTTCTTTTATATAAATTAAATTCTTATTTTCCTTTGCAATTCTCTCAACAAAATTTTCTTTTATTTTTTTGTTCATATCATCAAATAACGTTTGTGGCAGTGGCTTATCATAGCTTTCTGATAACATTTTTGTATATTTATCAAATTCATCTGCAAATTTACAAAGATCGTCTTTTAATTTTTTTACATTAGAAGAAACCTCTTTATAATTGCTGGATTTTGGATCTACACCTTTTACTGATTCTTGCAATCTTTCTTCCCATATTTTGTAAGCTTCTTCAATTTTCTGTTTAAGACTCATAAAATCAATCCTTTTTAAAATTTAAAATCTTAAATAGTTTTCATGGTTTATACCTATTATACATAAATACAGATGTATGTCAAACATATTTTGTAATTTTATTCATTTATAATCCAAAAAATAAAAGCCTCCAAAATCGTTGTAGGCTTATTTTTTATCAAATATATATGATATTATGGTCCGAGTGACAGGAGTTGAACCTGCGGCCTCTTGAACCCCATTCAAGCGCGCTACCAAACTGCGCCACACCCGGAAATTTTACTAATTTATTATACCACACTATAAATAAATTTCAAGTGGATAATTAAAATTAATTTTTTTGGTCAAAATTGCCTATTGATTTTTAAAAAATGAAAGTATACAGTAAATTTTATAAAAAATTGAGGTGATAAAAATGAGTTTATTTAGAAACAAAAAGCGCACTGAATTTTATAATGATCTAAAAAAAGTTAAATTTGACAAAATTAAAGTTGACGAAAACAATTTTGACATTAAAGGCGTTTTAGAACAAATAAAAAAAGAGGCCGAAAAAATTTCAAAAGCTATTGAAAATTGGAGAAAAAACAAAACTCACAAAGATACAGACGGCTACGGCACTTACTTAAAAAGCAAAAGCCAAAAATATTTAAACGATATAAAAAATGCTTGCGAAGTTATTCAAAAAATTGAAAATATTAAAACAAACAATTCAATTAAAAATAAAATTTCCACAATAGACCTCCTACTTAAAGAGATTCTTGCTTTACAATCCGAATTAAAAAGTGCCGCCACAGCGAAATTTAGCCTTTTTACTTTTGGGGCTGTTTTAGATAACAGAAAAAATAAAAAAAGGCTGGCGGAAATATCGAAAGATATTGAAAAATTACGAAAAAATATAGTAAACGCTAAAGAAAAAATTGAAGAAAAAAAATCAAAAATAGTAATCGAGGCACAAAAAAAATCAAAAAACGATGAAAAAAAAGACCCAAAAAAAGACCCGGGAATATTTAAAGGAATATACAACTTCGGTAACTTTTGTTACCTCCATATTGCACTGCAAAATTTATACCACAACTCATCTTTTCGCAGAAAAGTATTAATGTATAACACAAATACCGATGAAATGAAACAGGTTAAAAATAATATAAAAAACAAAGACCAAAAACTTATAAATTTAGTTAAAATTCTAACGCCTCCTGAAATTGATAAAGACTATATTGCGAACGACCGTAGGAGTGGCAGCGGCATAGAAACCGAACAAAAAAGAAATGCGTACAGAGCAATACTTTATGCAACAAAGTTTTTCTTTAAACGCTTAAATGATCATAAAGATTATAGTAATCTCAGTAACACCCAGAAAGACGAGTTCAAAAAAATGGCATATTTTTTGGGATATGACGGTGAACAACGTAATTCGGCAATGATTCAACAAAGAATTGAAAAAGCATGCACATATGTAATTGAACACAATGAAAAACCTATCATTCTATCCGATACCGATAAAAAATGGCTCCCTTTTGCTACAGAGAAATATAATGAAGAAAAAAAGAAATCGCCTGAAATTCTGGCTAAAAATGCGGTTGAAAATCAACTTTATTTAAAGCATATTTATGATGAAAATGAAGACCTCCGTAAAAAAGTACTAGATTTACAGGATAACGACTTTTATTTAGATGATTATGAAAAAATTAAAACAATTAAAACAATCTTTAAAATGTTTGAAGACAACAAATTTAGCCCAAACAAAGAAACGTTTAAGTTGTTAGATTTCATAGGTCGTGACCAAACTCTAGGCGGATTAAGAGACGAAATACTCCGTAAAATAAGAAAAATAGCACATTCCAAAAAGTCAAAATTGTTAACCAGAGATTCAAGTATTGAACTAAAAAACATAGAAAAAGATTTAGTTTCATGTATAGAAATCGCAATAAACGAAGCGCTCCCAAAAAATAATCCACAGCCATACAGACTACCTCTTAAAGATAAAAAATTTACGGTTACATTTAGTGACAGAACAGGTGGATCTCATGAAAAATTTACTGCTGAAGAAGAAATTGACTTAGCAAATTTAGTAGATGCTAATAAACTTGTAATTTTTTCAGACGGAAAAGAACTGGACGAAAGCAACACCAGATTTAGATTTAAATTAGTGTCAGCAACTATTGGAACCGGACGGCACTACTACTCATACGAAAAAGAAGGCAGTACATGGCACTGTTTGAATGATAGCACCCATGAAGAAAATGTTTCATGGAAAAAAATACAAAAAACTATAAGTGAACAATGCGAAACACTAACATATAAATTAAAGTAATAATTAATCCAGCCGAGCGCATAAATTTACGCTTGGCTTTTTTTATTTTTTATCTCGTGATATAATTAATTAATTAGAGGTGAAAAAGATGATAATACTTGGTATTGACCCCGGATACGCAATTGTTGGATACGGAATTATTGAATTTAAAAACGCAAAATACACTCCCATTCACCATGGGGCGATATTTACAAGCCCTAAAGATAATTTTCCCCAGCGGCTAAGTATTATATTTAACAGTTTAACGGACATTATAAATACATATAATCCCGAAGTGGCCTCTATTGAAAAACTTTACTTTCAAAACAACCACAAAACCGCAATTGACGTTGCACAGGCGCGAGGAGTAACATTGCTTGCCGCAAAAAAATTCAATGTGCCGATTTATGAGTACACTCCCCTGCAAGTAAAAACCGCAATAACCGGCTACGGCAAAGCACAAAAATCACAAGTTATGATGATGACAAAAAAACTGCTCAGATTAAATGAAATACCAAAGCCCGATGACACCGCAGATGCACTCGCACTTGCAATATGCCATGCGAATTCTCTGGGGTATCAATATATAAACAGAAAAACGGGTAATTTTTAAATTTAGGAGTTTTAACAATGCTTTACAGTTTAAAAGGGACACTAATTATTTTGGAAAATAATTTTTTGGTGGTAGAATGTGGCGGAGTTGGTTACAAATGCCTGACTTCGCTTTACACTCAAAGCAAATTTAAAGACAAAATAGGAACCGAAATAACAGTTTACACATTTTTAAACGTCCGCCAAGATGCGCTGGATTTGTTTGGTTTTGCCGATAAATCCGAGCTTGAGTGCTTTAAAATGCTTACTTCCGTATCAGGTGTCGGGCCAAAAGCTGCTCTTTCTATTTTATCGCAATTTCCCGCGGAAAAAGTGGCATCAATAGTTACTTCCGGCGACAGCAAAAGTTTAACAAGCGTTTCGGGGATTGGCGGGAAAACCGCCCAAAGAATAGTCTTAGAGCTAAAAGACAAATTATCTTTAATAGGTTTTGAATCGCCAAGGCAAAAAATTCCCGGCATGCCTTTTGGTAATTCCAACATTTCGGAGGCTGTTAAAGCGCTTGCCACCCTGGGTTATTCCGCCGGAGAAGTTATGCGGCACATTTCTTCTTTTGATGAGAATTTACCCGTTGAAGAACTTATAAAACTTACTTTAAAATCAATGGCAAAGGCGGTGAAATAGCCCATGGAAGAAAGAATTTTAGACCCCAATGAATCACCACAGGATATAGAAGAAAATGATAATCCCCTACGCCCACAAACACTGGAAGAATACGTTGGTCAAGAAAAAGTAAAGGAAAACCTTCGGGTTTTTATAGAAGCGGCAAAACTAAGAAAAGAGCCACTTGATCATGTGCTTCTTTATGGGCCTCCGGGGCTTGGAAAAACAACGCTTTCCATGATAATTGCAAAGGAACTCGGCGTAAATATAAGAATAACTTCTGGCCCGGCAATTGAAAAGCCTGGGGATTTGGCGGCGCTGCTTACAAATCTTTCTCACGGCGATGTACTTTTTATTGATGAAATTCACAGACTTTCAAGGGCTGTGGAAGAAATACTTTATCCGGCAATGGAAGACTTTTCAATCGATATTGTTACAGGAAAAGGACAAATGGCCACATCATATCATTTGCCACTACCGAAATTCACATTAATCGGCGCCACAACCAGGGCAGGTCAACTGACCGCACCGCTAAGAGACAGATTCGGTGTGATTTTAAGGCTAGATATGTACACACCGGAAGAACTTGCACGGATTATAAAAAGAAGCGCTTCTATTTTGGGCATAAAAATCAGCGAAGAAGGGGCGCTTGAAATTGCATCACGCTCCAGAAGCACACCAAGAATTGCAAACAGACTGCTGAAAAGAGTACGCGATTTCGCTCAGGTTTTAAATTCCGGAGAAATAACATATAATATATCTAAAACAGCGCTTGATAAACTGGGAGTAGATGAAATCGGGCTTGACTCCAACGACAGACGACTTCTTGAAACAATGATTTCGTTTTATGGTGGAGGCCCTGTGGGGCTAGAAACGATTGCTGCGGCAATTGGCGAAGAAGCCGTTACCATCGAAGACGTTTACGAACCTTTTTTGATGCAAATCGGATTTTTAAGCAGAACTCCGCGCGGAAGGTGCGTAACACCCGCTGCTTATTTACATTTAGGGTATAAGAATCCTAATTTGTCAAACGAGCAGTGCAGTTTTTTGGATAATAAAAATTAACTATAAAATGGAGGAAATATAAACCAATGGGAAGATTTTTTGGTACAGACGGAGTAAGAGGCATTGCCAATAAAGAACTTACGTGCGAACTTGCAATAAAAATCGGCAAAGCTGCCGCAAAAGTATTAACAGAAAATAATCATCACAAGGCTAAAATTTTAATAGGAAAAGACACACGAATTTCATCAGATATGCTGGAATCGGCACTTCTTGCCGGAATTTGCTCGCTTGGTGCAGAGGGTGTTTCATTGGGCGTTGTCCCCACTCCTGCGGTTGCATATCTTGTAAAAAAATATAACGCAGATGCCGGAATTATGATCTCTGCATCTCATAACTCATACGAATTTAACGGAATAAAATTGTTTGACAAAAATGGCTACAAACTTCCTGACGAAACCGAAAACAAAATAGAAAAATTAATAATGGAAAATGATTTTGAAGCATCAGAAAAAATTATGGGTAAAGACCTCGGCAGTATTACCAAATGTACAGCTGCAGTAGATGATTATGTGGATTATATTTGCAGTACTGTAAAAGATATGCTTAGTAAAAACCTAAAAATCGCAGTGGACTGCGCCAACGGTTCCGCCAGCGTAACAGCAAAAAAGTTGTTCACAAAATTAAAAATTAACGCAGATATACTTTTTGACAATCCAAACGGCATTAATATAAACGACAGCTGCGGCTCAACACACTTAGAAAATTTAAAAAAGTACGTTGTGGAAAACGGCTACGACATTGGAATCGCTTTTGACGGCGATGCCGACAGATGTCTTGCGGTTGATGAAAACGGCTGCGTTATTGACGGCGACAATATTCTGGCAATTTGCGGGGGATTTCTTAAACAAAAAGGAAAATTAAAAAACAACACCTTGGTAGCTACAATTATGTCCAACATGGGTCTTAAACTCTTTTGCAAAGAAAACAACATAAATTTTGCCGAAACAAAAGTTGGCGACAGATACGTTCTGGAAAAAATGCTAAAAGAAAACTACTCCATCGGCGGCGAACAATCCGGGCATATCATCTTTTCGGAGCACTCCACCACGGGCGACGGGCAACTTACAGCGATCCAATTACTAAGCGTCCTTTCGCAAACAAATAAAAAGGTTTCTGAACTTAAAATTAAAAAGTATCCGCAAAAATCCGGTGAAATACCAATAAAATCATCCCAAAAAGGGCTTCTTTCAAAAAACGAAAACATTAATGCTTACATTAAAAAAACAACTGAAAAATTAGGCACCAAAGGGAGAATTGTCCTGCGTGAATCCGGGACGGAGCCAAAAATAAGGATAATGTTTGAACACGAAGACGAAAGTAAACTCGAAAGCCTTATAAAAGAGGCAAAAGAAGTAATAAAAAACAATTTATAAAAAGGATTTCTAATAATGAGATTTACAAAATGGAACGATTATGAACTTATTGATGCTTCTTCGGGCGAAAGGCTCGAGCGCTGGGGAGACATCATTTTAATAAGGCCCGACCCTCAAATCATTTGGAACACTCCAAAAGCCGACAAAAGATGGAGCGAAGCCCACGCAGTATATCATCGTTCATCTTCGGGCGGCGGAAAATGGGATATTAAAAAAAATATAAAAGACGTTTGGAGTATTTCTTATAAGAATTTGAAGTTTAATATAAAGCTGATGAATTTTAAGCACACGGGAATATTCCCCGAGCAAGCGGTTAACTGGGATATTTTTCAAAAAATTATTTCAAATTCAAAAAGCGAAACAAACATTTTAAATTTATTTGCTTATACCGGAGGAGCAACACTTGCGTGCGCAAATGCGGGAGCAAAAGTTTGCCATGTTGACGCAGCAAAAGGCATGGTTTCTTGGGCGCGTGAAAATGCAAAAATTTCCAATCTAGAAGATAAACCTATCAGGTGGATAATTGACGACTGCGAAAAATTTATAACACGGGAAATAAAGAGAAGCCGCAAATATGACGGAATTATAATGGACCCACCGTCTTACGGCAGAGGGCCCAAAGGAGAAATTTGGAAACTGGAAGATAACCTATATGATTTTGTGGTTTTATGCGAAAAAGCACTTTCCGATAATCCTAATTTTTTCGTTATCAATTCATATTCCACAGGCCTTTCCCCTGCTGTTATGAGCTGCATTTTAAACCAAACCATCGCCAAAAAACACGGCGGATATGTTTTTTCTGATGAAATTGGGCTTCCGGTTACATCTTCAAACATTGTAATCCCGGCGGGAGCAACCGCAATTTGGAGCAAAGAAAAATTATTTTAAGAAGGTGATTAAGATAGAAAATATTATAAAGTTTAAAAACGTTAGCTATCAAAAACCTTCATTTTCTGGTACGAAAAAATCAAAATACATATTAAAAAATATTACTTTAAATATAAAAAAAGGCGAATTTGTCTCTGTTATGGGTGCAAACGGTTGCGGAAAATCCACACTGGCCAAGCATTTTAACGGCCTTTTGCTTCCAAGCCAAGGCGATGTTATTATCTGCGGAAAAAACACTAAAAATGACAAAGATAATTTAGAAATCAAAAAAAATGTGGGCATGATTTTTCAAAATCCCGAAAGCCAGATCGTGGCATGCACTGTGGAAGAAGAGATTGCATTCGGAATGGAAAATTTATGTTTTCCGCGCGAAAAAATGAAAAAAAACATTAAAAAAGTACTCCAAGATGTCAATTTAACAGATTACGAAAAAGCATCAACATACTTTCTCTCCGGCGGAGAAAAACAACGCCTAGCAATTGCAAGCGTTTTGGCAATGGAGCCAAAAATACTCGTTTTAGACGAGCCAACTTCAATGCTGGACAATAAATCAAAAGGGCAAATTTTTGATTTAATTTTAAAACTAAACAAAGAAAAGGGTATAACCGTTGTTTTAATAACGCATTTTATCAACGAAGCAGTTTGTTCAGACCGAACAGTAATTATGAATGATGGTTCGGTGGCAGCTTTTGGAAATACTGAAGATATAATCTCGGATATAAATTTGCTAAAAAATAACAACCTCGTGCCTCCGGAATCGGCCTGTGTTCTGGATTTTTTAAAAAACAAAGGATATAGCGTTGATTTAAAAGCATTCGGCAACGAATCTTGCGCAAAGCAAATACTTAAAATACTGGGGAGTATAAAATAATGATCCACGCAGAGAACATATGTTTTAAATATTATAAAGATTACATATTAAAAAATATAAATTTTTCCGTTAAAAGTGGTGAGATATTTGGCATCATCGGTAAAACAGGCTCCGGAAAAAGCACACTCGTTAATATTTTAAGCGGCCTTGTAAAACCCGACGAAGGTACAGCTTTCATTGACGGTAAAAATATATTTAATAAAAAAGAAAGCGGGAATTTGCTTTCTAAAAAAATAAGCACAGTCTTTCAACACCCCGAAAAACAACTTTTTAATAAATGCATTTATGACGACATCGCGTTTTCGATGAGAAATCAAAATATTCCCGAAGATATTATTAAAAAAAACATCGCAGAAGTATCTGAATTTTTAAATATGAGTGACGACATTTTAAATTCTTCGCCTTTTTGCATTTCGGGTGGCGAAAAAAGAAAGTGCGCTTTGGCGTGCGCTTTGGTAACAAAGCCAAAAATTTTAATTTTAGATGAACCTACGTCAGGTTTGGACGCATACACAGCAAATAAATTTTTAAATTACATAAAAAAGTATCATAACAAAGAAAAAAGCACCATAATTTTTGCTTCTAATTCCGTGGGCAATTTTGCATATTTATGCGATAAAATATTAATTTTAGATAACGGCGAAGAAAAAATTTTGGATAAACCGGAAAACATATTTAAAAAATGCAAAGAGCTTGGCTTTTCTGCACCGAACATCTGGCAAATAATTTCTATTATAAACAGCAAAGGGTATAATATACCTGAAAAAACATCAACGATTTCCGAGCTGCAGGAAAATATTTGGGATTTAATAAAAAGAAAAGAGTTGAAAAATAAAAAATGCAAAATTTAACCTTTGGCAAATACATTTCCGGAGATTCACCAATACATAAAATTGACCCTCGAATTAAAATAATTGCATCAATTTTGCTTTTCTCGTTTATTTTTTCCGCCAAAAATTTAGTGTCTTTAACTTTTGTTTTTTTGGCACTGCTGGGGGCTGTTTTGCTTTCTTCAATTAAATTGTCAAAATTTTTAAAAAGTTTAAAATTTATACTTATATTTACATCAATTACCAGTTTTATCAATTTAATTTTTGAAGTTTACACTATGAACAAAAGCATATTTGATGTAAAATATAATATAGTTGCAAACAGTTTTATTACTTTGCTTAAACTATTTTCTTTAATTTTAATAAGTTCGGTTATAATGTACACTACCTCACCCGCTGGAATTTCTGCGGCAATTGCAAGCCTTCTTTCCCCTTTTAAATATTTGGGGTTAAACACAGAAGAAATAGCCATTACCATAACCATTTCCTTGCAGTTTTTACCTATTTTGTTATCAGAAGCAAAAAATATGATTTTAATCCAAAAATCAAGAGGCGTTTCGTTTGAAGAAAAAAACATAGTTTTAAAAGCAAAAGCTTTGCTTTTTATAAGCGTTCCTGTTTTTGTGCTTTCTTTAAAAAAAGCACACGAACTTGCCGAAGCTATGGAATCAAGATGTTACAACGTTAACAGCCAAAGAACAAAATACAAAATTTTAAAACTCAAACGAGAAGATTTAGTGGCAATTATTTATATAGTTGTTATAATATTAGGAGTAGTCTTATGCAATCAAATAAAAATATAGTATCCCGAAACATCATGGTAATCCTTTCTTACGACGGAAGCAATTACCACGGCTGGCAAGTTCAAGAAAATGCACTAACGGTTCAAGAGGTGTTTCAAAGCGCGCTTGAAAAAGTACTTAAACATAAAACAGACATAAAAGGGTGCAGCCGAACTGATTCCGGAGTTCATGCAAATATGTATGCCGTATCTTTTACAACTTCCAACAAAATAAAATGCGAAAATCTTGTTCTGGCTATGAATAAATTTTTGCCAGGCGACATAGCCGTAACTGCTTGCAAAGAAGTAGAAAAAGATTTCCACGCCAGATATTCCTGCACAGGCAAAGAATACATATATAAAATATGGAACAAAAAAATAAAAAACCCTTTTTTAAAAAGCCATGCATACCACTACTGGTATAATTTAGATATAAGCACTTTAAAAGAAGCCGCAAAGCATTTTTTGGGCACTCATGATTTTACCTCGTTTGCAACTTTGGACAAAAGAAACCCCAAAAACATGGTGCGAACGATTGAATACTTGGAAATTTACAGAACTGAAAACGGACTTGTGGAAATAAAAATAAAAGCCGACGGCTTTTTATATAATATGGTCAGGATAATCGTCGGCACACTTTTAAGAGTGGCCCAAGGGAAAATAAAACCAAGTGAAATTAAAAAAATAATAAACTCAAAAAATAGATCTTTGGCAGGCCCAACTGTTCCCGCTACCGGGCTTTATTTAAACAAAGTATTTTACTAAAAAGAGGTGTAAAAAGGGGCAAAATTTTGCTCTAAACCAATGAAAAACATAAAAAACACAACAATTTACAGCAAAATAAACAATGTATTTAAAAATATAGGCGAAAACGAAAAATCAAAAAAGCTCTTTAAAGACATTAGAAACTTGATTTTTATTTTTGGCTTTACATTTTTATTTTTAATTTTGTGGGTAAACAGAGTAAACTTATCGCCGGGAAATGTAATTTTATACGCAAAGGGTAAGTTTTGTTCTTTTGGCGTTGGACAAGGTTTCCCCTATACATTCGACGGCACA
>JAFRJS010000101.1 GCA_017432165.1 Clostridia bacterium
ACATAAGAAACGACTATATGGCTTTCTAAGGCATAATAAACTGTTTATAGCTTTGAATATAACTTGATGTTCTCTATCAGTGGTTAGCAAAGTGATTATTTAAAGATAAAAGTAAGAGATGCTCTAAAAGCTCATATTTTGCTTTCTAAGCCCTTTTAAGTGTTAGTCCTAATAAAGTTTACCTGATTCGTTTTAAAACTCCTTAAAAGCTCTGTAAAGCGTCAAAAAAAGCCTTTGAAACTTTAAAAGGCTTTTAAACTTATTTATTTTGTAAAACTTCGTTCCAATCTTTAAATTCTTTTGGTAAATCATTTTGAAAAGGAATATTTTTAAATTCTAAGTGCTGTAACTTATTACAGGCTTGTTTTCCAGCAATATCATTATCAAAACAAACGTGCAAAGATTGACAAGTTTCTTTTAAATTTAAGTTTTCTATACCGTATCTAAAAAATGAATAGACTTTTTCAATCGCAACTCCATTGATAGATATTAACCAAAAATTGCCAGTTTCGTTTAATTCTTCTTCAAAAATAGAATAATAACTTAATAAATCAATCTCACTTTCAAAGAAAAAGATATGTTTTGGTTCACCACTAAGATAATTAAACCCCCACATTGTATCAGCTTCTGTTGTTGGTGCAACATATTTAAAGAAATCTCTTTTAGTATGATATTTCTCTTTTTCTTCGTCTGTGAGTGGGATCGTACCTTGTTTAGAAAAACCTACAACTTTGTCGCCTTTAAACCATTTAAAAATGACTTCATTATTTTCATTTTGAGAAATTAAATCATAAGAAAAAAATAGGCGAACAATTTTATTAGGTATTTTTCGTTTTGCAACTAAATAGCGTTGCGTTTCTATGGGGACAATAGCTTCTTTAACTTTATAATTAAATTTTTTAGGATAGCTTTTTTTAGGGATCGCTGGAAGAACTTTACCGTCTAAATCTTCACTTAATTTTGAGAGTGTTTCTTGTAAAGATAAATTATGCATGATCTGCATATACTGAACAACTCCACCTCGTGAATTTTTTTCAGATGAACGACTATTCCAAACAAAATAGTTTTTCCTTTGATTAATTTTTAAACTATCATGATGTTTATGTTGATAGTAGTTATGACCAACACTTTCAAGGGGTTCTCCAATTGAAAGTAAGTAGTCTACGATCGGTATATTGTAAAAGTCCACTTTGTCTTTTTCCATAAAAATCACTTTCCTTTATTAATTATTATGCTTTAGTTCTACGCTCCAATGTTTTTTCTTTTGATTCTTCATTTCTAAAAGTTGAAATTCTTTTCACTTCAAAATATTCTTTTTTACCCTCTGAATTTTCTTTAAAGTAACTGTCATGATAACCAATAAGACTAACTAATGATCCTTTTGTCACATATTCTGCAATGCGACTGGCAATGGGGTTGTTTTTTGTATCAATTGCGGTGTATTTAATAAAAACAGATTCTCTTTCCCCAGCTTCATTTTTTTTAAAAGGGTGTTCTTGTGCTAGTGTGATTGAAACAATAGCGTTTCCTGTTTTTTCTGAAATATTAATTTGAGGACTGTCTACTAATCTTCCTCTTGCTGTAAATTGATTGTCAGTTGCTATAAACATAAAGTTCTCCTTTTTATTGTTTTAGATTTCTTGGTTGAAACCAAAAACAGAATGGGGCTAACATACAGTAGTAAGT
>JAFRJS010000102.1 GCA_017432165.1 Clostridia bacterium
AGCGCTTTTGCTAATGTAGCAAGAACTATTCCGACTAAATTTATCGGAAATCGTGTATCTTGAGGATATAAAATGTTTTGAGGCCCTCTTATTCCTGCAGTTGAAACTTTCGCTTCTTTGTCATAATTTCTAAACCACTCTAATAAATTTAGGCCTTGAGGATTTGTTTTTTGGTCATAAGGGTAAAGGTGTTCTTTTTTTAAGAAAAAAGAGAATTCCCCCTTATTATTAAAATCCATTAAATTGAGTTCTTTTATATAATCCGGTGTTTTTTCATACACACTTTTAAATAATTCGTTTTCTAACACATTTTCTGATTTTTTACAATTGTACATATAACTCTCCTTGTTATTTTTTCTTAATGATACAATAAAAAAAGATAAAAAATTAGTAAAATAGTAATTTTTTGTGTATAATTATCTTAGGACTCAGGGAGAGAACTATATGACAAAACCGAAAAAACAATATTCAACCAAAAAAGCATCTCAATTTAATAGATGGCGTTCTATTTTTCAATTTTTGGTTTGTAAAATTGGTTATATGATAAGATTAAAACTCGTTTATCGAATTGAAGTTCACGGAGTTGAAAATATTCCAAAAGATAACAAATATATAATTTGTCCAAATCACCTGTCAACACTTGATCCTCCTATGATTGCGGCGATATGGCCTAAAAGTGTTGCCTTTATGGCAAAAAAAGAATTATTCGATATAAAATTTTTAAGGTGGTGGCTTGATTGGTTAGGGGCATTTGCTGTTAATAGAGAAAGTCTTGGCCCATCAACTGTAAAAACTGTTCAAGAAATCAAAGAAAGCAAATGGGTTTTAGGGATATTTCCACAGGGAACTCGTGGCGTTCCGGGAGAAATTAAAGGTGTAACAAATGGTTTTGCGGGGCTTGCAAAGCTTACCAAATGCGATATATTGCCTGTCGGAATTACCGGAACTCAAGAGGTAAAAAGATTTCCTTTTACGGGTAAAATTATAGTCAATATTGGTGAAATAATACATTATGATAAAAATACTGAGTTGGTAAAAGATAAATGGATTGAGCAAATTCAACGACTAACCGGCTTTAAGTACATTGATACCCCGACTGCAGAACAAATTGTAAATGGAGGGGTCTCATAGATGGATAAAGCTGGGATTAGGAATTTTAACAGAAGGTATGCAAAAGAGTATCATATATGGCGAACAATTTTTTATATGAGTTTTTTGTATGTTGTAGTGTTTAACTTTTTTAATATTTTTTATAACTACAAAATAGAAGGTCGTGAAAATCTTCCAAAAGATAAGAAAAAGGGTCGATACATTTATGCAGCCAATCACGTATCAATATTTGATCCGACAATGGTTGTAATGGCTGCACTTACACCTATTGCTTTTATGGCTAAAAAAGAATTGTTTACCGAAGGTGAAAAATTAAGCTGGCTTGTAAAACGTTTGGGGGCCTTTGCTGTTGATAGAGAAAAACCGGAGATTGCAACATTTAAAACTGTGAAAGAAATTCTTCAAACAAGTTGGTCGTTAGGAATATTTCCACAAGGCGGCACAAGGCCATATGGTAAATTAGAAGATATTAGAAAGGGGTTTGTTGCAATTGCAAGAACCGCAAAAGCTGATATTATTCCTATTGCAATTGCAGATTGGGATGGATATCCAAAATTAAAACC